>VGDO01000083.1 GCA_016869645.1 Alphaproteobacteria bacterium | reverse complement strand
CCCAAGGAATCCACTATCTGCTCGCAACACTCCGTTTCCCTTCCGCGTGTGATATTTTCGACTCACCCCTATGCTCAACTATCGAGCGTTGAACAGCCCTGGCTACACCATGCAGCGGCCGACCGAGGACCGGTTCCTGATGACCCGGGAGGAGCTCGAGAACAAACTGTCTGTCCTGCTCGCCGGCCGCGCCGCCGAGAAGATCATCTTCGGCAAGCTGTCGACGGGCGCGTCGGACGACATTGCCAAGGCAACCGACATCGCGCGCAGCATGGTGACGCGTTTCGGCATGGACGCCACTCTCGGCGAGGTCGCCTACGAGGCGCCGCCGCAGACTTTCCTGACCCCGACGCAGGCGATGCGCAATCCGCGTGACTATAGCGAGGAAACCGCGCGCGAGATCGACACGGCGGTGCGCCAGACGATCGGCTCGGCGGAAGAGAAAGCGCGCGACCTGCTGACCCAGCACGTGACGGCGCTCAAGCGCGGCGCGGCCCTGTTGCTCGAACGCGAGACGCTGCTCGAAGAGGATCTGAAGGCGCTGATCAGCCTGCCGCGAGCCGCCGAATAGGCGCTCAAGCCGCGTGACAGCGAAACCGGTCGAAGCTGCCCGGCGAGAGGCCGCCCAGGATCTCCCAGTAGCGCGTCCAGGCGCGCAATCCATCCTCGAAGCTCTGCAGCCGGAAGAACTCGTCGGGTCCATGAAACCCTTCGTCGGCGGTCGAGAACGAGAACAGCATGGTGTCGAGACCGAGCACGCGCTTGAACATGTCGCTCACCGGCAGGGTGGTGCCGATGCGCACGCGCTTGGGCGCGCGCCCATAGAGTTCGTGCAGAACGCGCTCCGCGACCGTCAGGCCCGGATGCCCGGACGGCATCACGTAGGCGGGCGTCCCATGGCCGCCCCAGCGCAGCTCGATGCGCCCGCCCGCCGGGCAATGCAATTCGAGATGCTGGCGGATCAGCTCGACGACGCGCGCAGGTTTCTGATCGGCCACCAGCCTGCACGAGATCTTGGCGTGCGCCTGTGCCGGAATCGCCGTCTTGCTGCCCGGACCGGTGTAGCCGCCCCACATGCCGTTGAGATCGAGGGTAGGGCGCAGCCACTGGCGCTCGAGCGTCGAGTAGCCTGCTTCCCCGACGGCAGTCGTCGCGCCGATCCCGGCGAGATATGCCGCCTCGTCGAATGGCAGCTCCGCCATTGCCGCGCGTTCGGCCGGATCGGGCGCTCGGACATCGTCGTAGAAGCCGGCGATCGCAATCCGCCCCCCGGCATCGTGCAAAGTCGCCACCAGTCGGGCGAGCAGGTGCAGGGCGTTGGCAATGGTGCCGCCATAGCGGCCGGAGTGGACGTCACGGTCGGCCGTGGTGAGGGTCGCTTCGAGCGCGACGATGCCGCGGCTTGCGAAATTGACGGCCGGCAGGTCGATGCGCCAGCGTGCGCCGTCGGCCGCCAGCACGAAGTCGGCAGCCAGCTTCTCGCGATTCGCAGAGACCAGCGGCTCCAGATTGCGGCTGCCGATCTCCTCTTCGCCCTCGATCAGGAATTTGACGTTGATCGGCAGCTTGCGCGTGGTGGCGAGGTAGGCTTCTGCGACCTTGAGCGGAATGAAATGCGGCCCCTTGTTGTCCGAGCCGCCGCGGGCGACCAGCTTGCCGTCGCGGATCACGGGATCGAACGGTGGAGACGACCACGCGTCGAGCGGCGCAGCCGGCTGAACGTCATAGTGTCCGTAGACGAGGATCGTCGGCGCGCCGGGGATGCCCAACCAGTCGGCATAGACGGCGGGATGCCCGGCCGTCGGCAGGACCTCGACATGCTCGAGGCCGATGCGGCGCAGCTGCGCCACCAGAAATTCGACGGCGCGGCCCATGTCGGCGCGATGCGCCGGATCGGCGCTGATGCTCGGGACCCTGACGTAGTCGATCAGCTCGTCGACGATGCGCGCGCGATGGCTGGCCAGGTAATCGAGCGCAGAGGCGGCGCTCATGTGCCGCCGTTGACCTGGAGGATCTGACCGCTGACCCAGCCGGCGTAGTCGGAGGCGAAGAACATGACGGCATTGGCAATGTCGTCGGCCGAGCCGAGCCGCTTGAGCGCAATGCGCTCGACCAGGCGCTTTTGGCCGTCGGCGCCGTAGGACTCCCACTGCTTCTCGGTCATCGGGTTGGAGCGCACGAAGCCGGGTGCCACGCTGTTGACCGTGATGCCGAATGGCCCGAGCTCGTGGCAGAGCTGCCTGGTCAGGCCGACGAGCGCGTGCTTGGCCGAGCAGTAGGCCTGTATGCCCGTGAGGCTCGCCTGGAGTCCCGCGCCGCTCGAGATGTTGACGATGCGGCCGCGCTTCGCCTGTTTCATTCCCGGCGAGACCGCCTGGGCGAAATTGAACGCTGCGGTGACGTTGACCTTGAAGACGGTCTCCCACTGATCCGGCGAGACCTGCTCGAGCGGCTGGTAGACCTGGCCGCACACACCGCCGGCATTGTTGACGAGAATGTCGATGCGGCCGCGTTGGCCGACGATGCCGGCGACGAAGCGATCGAGTGCGGCGCGGTCGGTGATGTCGACCTTGGCCGTTTCGACTGCACCCGGCGCCGACGTCTTGGTTTCGGCGAGCCCCGGCTCGTCGATGTCGCAGGTCCACACCCGGGCGCCGCGCCGGGCGAAGCCGTGCGCGATCGCGCGGCCGAAGCCATGTCCGCCACCGGTGACGAGAACGGTCTTGTCGGGAAACTGGATGTCCATGCCGTCAGCCTTTCCTGGGTCTGATGCTGTTCCACTCCGCATCGCTCAGGTTGTCGAGATAGCTGAACGTTGCGGCGTTCTGCACCCAGCGACCGCCATCAATGGTGATGACGTCGCCATTGATGTAGCCGGCCATGTCGGACGCCAGGTAGCTCATGAGGTTCGCCAGCTCTTCGTGCCGGCCCGGTCGGCCGAGCGGGTTCTGGGTTTCGAAATGATGGGCGAGATCCGGGCGCGGCAGCAGCCGCTCCCAGGCCCCCGGAGTCGGAAATGCGCCTGGCGCCACGGCATTGAGGCGGATGCCGTGGCGACCCCATTCGGCGGCCAGGCTGCGCGTCATGGCGACGACGCCTGCCTTGGCCATCGCCGAGGGCACGACATAGGGCGATCCGGTCCATGCATAGGTGGTCGCGATGCTGATCACCAGCGCCGGCCGCTTGGCGGCGATCCACTTCTTGCCGAGCGCGAGCGTGACATAGGCGGGGCCGTGCAGCGTGATGCCGAGCACCGCATCCATGGCGCGCGCGCTCAATGTCTCGGTGCGCGCGATGAAATTCCCGGCGGCGTTGTTGACCAGCGTATCTGGCGGTCCCCACTGCCAGACCGCCTCGGCCATCGCCTCGACTGCGGCGGGATCACGGATGTCGCAGACATGCCATGCGACGCGGTTCGGATGTTTGGCATTGATCGCGCCGGCGGCCTCTTCCAGCACGTTGCGCCGACGTCCGCAGATGAAAAGCTGCGCGCCGAGCTCGACGAAACGCTCGCCGATGGCACGACCGAGGCCGGTGCCACCGCCGGTGATGAGCACCGATTTGCCCTTGAGCAGGTCTGGAGAGAACATCGTGGCGTTCCGTCTACAGTTCTTTCGCCCGCTGGCGCAGGACGAATTTCTGGATCTTTCCGGTCGAGGTCTTGGGCAGCGGGCCGAAGACGATCGTGCGCGGCGCCTTGAAGTGGGCGAGCTTGGCGCGGCACCACTCGATGATGGCCTCGGCGGTGACCGGCACGGCGCCGGGCTTGAGCGTGACGAAGGCGCACGGGCTCTCGCCCCATTTCGGATCCGGTCGGGCCACCACTGCAGCCTCCATCACTTGGGGATGCTTGTAGAGCGCCTCCTCGACCTCGAGCGACGAGATGTTCTCGCCGCCCGAAATGATGATGTCCTTCGAGCGGTCCTTGACCTCGGCATAGCCGTCCTCGTACCAGACCGCGAGATCGCCCGAACGGTACCAACCGCCTTTGAGCGTGGCGGCGGTCGCTTTCGGGTTGTTGAGGTAGCCTTTCATCACGGTGTTGCCGCGGACCATGATCTCGCCCATGGTCGCGCCATCCTTCGGCACCGGCTTGCGGGTTTTCGGATCGGCAACGATCAAATCCTCGAGCGTGAGGTAGCGCACGCCCTGGCGCGCCATCTTGGCCGCGCGTCCGGAGAGATCGAGGCCGTCCCAGTCGCGCTGCCAGGCGCACACCATGGAGGGTCCGTAGGACTCCGTGGCGCCGTAGAGATGCGTGACGCGGAAGCCCATGTTCTCCATCGCCGCGATCACCGGGGAGGGCGGGGCCGCACCGCCGGTTGCGACCTGCACGGGGCGATCAAATCGGATCTTCGCCGCGTCGGGCGCATGGATCAGCATGGTCAAGACGATCGGCGCGCCGCACATATGCGTGACCGCGTGTTGCTTGATCGCGGCAAAGACGACAGTTGGATCGATGCGGCGCAGGCAGACATGCGTGCCGCCGGTGGCTGTGACCGCCCAGGTATAGGTCCAGCCGTTGCAGTGGAACATCGGCAGCGTCCAGAGGTAGACGCTGTCCGGCGCGAGGCCGAAGGTCATGGCGTTGCCGATCGCGTTCAAATAGGCGCCGCGGTGGTGATAGACCACGCCCTTGGGATTGCCGGTCGTGCCGGAGGTATAGAGCAGGCAGATCGAGTCCCATTCGTCGCCGGGGCCGTGCCACGCATGGTCGGGGTCGCCCTCGCCGAGCAGCGCCTCGTAGCTGGTGGCGCCCAAGCGCTCGCCGGCCTGGTGCGGCGCATCGTCGATCTCGATGACGGTCAGCTTGCGGCCGAGCAGATCCAGCGCCGCCTTGACGACCGCGGCGTAGTCGCGGTCTGCGATCAGCGCCTTGGCGCCGCCATGATTGAGACAGAACGCGATGCTCGCGGCGTCGAGGCGGTAGTTCAGGGGGTTGAGCACCGCGCCGAGCATGGGCACGCCGTAGTGCGCTTCGAGCATGGCCGGCACGTTGGGCGCCATGATGGCGACCGTGTCGCCCTTGCGGATGCCACGCTGCTTCAGCGCGCTGGCAAGCCGCCGGCACCGTGCATAGAACTCGGCGTAGGTGAAGCGACGGTTGGCGTCGATGACGGCGATCTTCGTCGGATAGACGGCGACGCTGCGCGCCAGGAACGATAGCGGTGTCAGGGGCACGTAGTTGGCCCGCCCGCGCTCCAACCCATCGGCGTCGCGCCGGCGCGTCGGGCGGGCTTGTCGCACGCGGGCGGCGGGGCGCCGACGACGGGTCTGTTGGCGCGACTGGGCCACCACTTATGTCCTCCCTCCCTCACGCCGGGCACTGCCGGCGCGGGCGCCCAATATTTCCCGCCCCACCTGCCATTTCAAGCGCCAAGCGAGCCCCGAAACAGGCCCGTTAAGCGACTGTTAACGGTTGGCTGTGCTAGGGTGCGGGCCCCTCCGCGTGTCGTGCGCGGAGCAGGACGGGCGTGCGGTCGGAGAGCGACTTGGCGGCTGACGGGACCAATTCCAACGGCGAATCCGGGCCTACGACCGCGTCAGGGTCGCAGGCCAGCCCGGACAGCGCCTCTCGGAGCCATATGGAAACCACGCTCGCCGACGCGTTGCACGCGAGCGCCGACGTCTGGCTGATCTACGATCGTCATGACCGTCTCGCCTTCATGTCCAAGAACATCGCCAGGCTCACGACGCATGTCGAGGACTTCAAGATCGGCGACACCTACGAGACAATCAACCGGCAGCGCTTCCGACGCGGCATCTATGCCAGCCTCGGACTGACCGAGGATGAGTTCATTTCGGAGCAGCTTGCCCGCCGCCGCAGTCCCGAGGGCCAGAATTTCACCTACCGGGCGACGACCGGGCGCTGGTACCTGGTACGCTCGCGACACACCGCCAACGGCGGCATCGTCAACATCCTGACCGATGTCACCGAGCTGAAGAGCGCTGAGGAGCGCGCCAAGCGCGCCGAGTCGTGGCTGCGCAACGCCATCAACTCCGGTGCCGAGGTCTGGACGGTTTGGGATCGTGATGACCGGCTGCTCATCTGCACCGATTCCGTCGGTCTACACACCTCGTACCCCGAGGATTTCCAGATCGGCGTTCGGTACGAGGACTTCCTGCGCAAGCGGATCTATCGTGGCACCGTCACCTCCGCCGTCGGCCGCGAAGAGGATTACATCCGCGAGACACTCGCGGCGCGCCGCTCGCAGGAGGGCCAGAACACTGTCTACCAGCGCCCCGACGGGCGCTGGTTCATGATCCGCTCGCGCCGCATGGACGACGGGCATACCGTCCACATCTATTCCGAGATCACCGATCTCAAGCGCGCGGAGGAGCGGGCGACGCGCGTCGAAACCTGGCTGCGTGATGCGATCACCGCTGGCGGCGAAACCTGGAGCATCTGGGATCCGAACGACCGCCTCGTGCTCACCACGGCCGCTGGCGGACAATTCTCTTCCTACCCTGAGGATTTCGCGATCGGCGTCGACTACGAGACATTCCTGCGCCAGCGCGTTGCGCGCGGCCTCGTGCCCTTCGCCGTCGGGCGCGAGGAGGCCTATGTCCAGGAGCAGCTTGCCGCGCGCCGCACGCAGCAGGGTCAAAACGTCGCGTATCGCCGCGCGGACGGCCGCTGGACGCTGATCCGCTCGCGCCGCATGAGCGACGGCTACACCGTCCATATCTACTCCGACATCACCGATCTGAAGCAGGCCGAGGAACGCGCCAACCTGGCCGAGCGGCGCGCCGTCGAGGCCGAGGCGATGCTGAGCGACGCGATCAGCGCGAGCACCGATCACTGGTTCATCTACGACCGCAACCATCGCCTGACGTACCATTCGGAAAACCTCGTCCAGCAATCGCCCTATCCCGAGAGCCATGAGATAGGCACCTCCTACGAAGAGCTGCTGCGGGAAAGATTCCGCAACGGCAAATTCGAGGGGATGCCGGACAACGAGGACGAGTTCGTGCGGCAGCAGCTGTCGCAGCGCAACAGCCCGTCCGGTCAGACCATGACCTACCGTCGCAGCGACGGAGGGTGGGAGCTTGTCCGTACCCGTCCGATGGCGAATGGCGGCATGGTCAACATCTACACCGACATTTCCGAGCTCAAGGCCGCCGAGCATCGCGCGCACATGGCCGAGGCAATGCTGAACGAGGTGGTCCGGGCGACCAACGACGTGTGGAGCATCTGGGACGAGGACGAGCGGCTCATCATGCACACCGCTGGTCCCGGCGCCGCCCCGCTCATGCCCGACGTGTTCCAGGTCGGCACGACTGTCGAAACGCTGATGCGCCGACAGGTCGAAAACGGCGTCATCGTCGAGGCGCGCGGGCGCGAAGAGGAGTACGTCCAGGAGTGGCTTGCCGATCGGCGCAAGTCCGACGGCATGACGCGCGTCTTCCACACGCCCGATGGCCGTCGCTTTCTTTATCGTAACCGTCTCACGCGCAGCGGCGGGGCCGTCGCCGTGCTGTCCGACATCTCCGTCCTCAAGGAAGCCGAGGAGCGCAGCGCGCGCGCCGAACTGCGCTTGCGCAACGCCGTCGACCGCATTGCCGACGGCTTTCGGCTGTGGGACGCGCAGGATCGCCTGGTGCTCTACAACCGCTCCTTCAAGCAGCAGTCGAACACGCCCGAAGCGACCGAGATCGGCATCACCTATGAAGCGACGCTGCGCGCCGCGGTGGCGCGCGGTTCGATCGCCAGCGCGCGCGGGCGCGAAGAACTGTACATCCAGGAGCGTCTCGACTGGCACCGGCGCGCCGACGGCCGGCCCTACCAGATGCGACGCACCGACGGCCGCTGGTTCGAGGTCCGCGAATACCGCACCGACGAAGGCGGCACCGTCTATTTGCGCGCCGACATCACCGAGCGCAAGCAGCGCGAGCAGGAGCTGAGCAGCGCGCGCGATGCAGCCGAGCAGGCGAGCCGCGCCAAATCGGAATTCCTGTCGCGGATGAGCCACGATCTGCGCACGCCGCTCAACGCTGTGCTTGGTTTCTCGCAGCTGCTGCTCATGGAGCGTGGCCGGGAGGCTCTGACGCGGCAGCAGCACGAGGCGGTCACGACGATCGAGCGGACCGGACGACATCTGCTCGGCCTCGTCGAGGATATCCTCGATCTGTCGCGCATCGAGAACCGCGCGCTCGAGCTCGCCACCGAGCCGCTGTCGTTGGTGGCGCTCTGCTCGGAAGTGCTGACCTTCGTGCAGCCGCTCGCAGAGAAGCGCGGCGTGACGATCCGGCACGACCTGATCCGTCCGACCTCGCCGCAGGTGCTGGGCGATCACAAGCGGGTCATCCAGGTCCTGACCAATCTCGTCTCGAACGCCATCAAGTACGGCGGTACGGGCGGCAACGTGGTGATCGGCGCCGAACGTCAGGACGATGGCTTGGTGCACATCTCGGTGACCGACTTCGGTCCGGGCATTCCCACGGAGCTGCATGGCCAGCTGTTCCAGCCGTTCAACCGCATCGGCCAGGAAGGTGCGACCGAGGGCACCGGCATCGGCCTGACCATCGCCAAGGGCCTGGTCGAGCGCATGGGCGGCACGATCGGGTTCAAAAGCACGCCCGGCGAAGGCACGACCTTCTGGTTCACGCTGCCGGCCGCGGCGGCACCGGTGCTGCCGGTTGACAGCCCCGCCGAGGATGGCGCGCAAATCGTTCAGGTGCGCTCGCTCGGCCAGGTCGGGCCGGCGACCGTGCTCTATGTCGAGGATACGCCGGAGAACCGCACCCTGGTGCGCCGCCTGCTAGGCCGCTTCGCCAATATCCGCTACCTCGAAGCCGAGACCGGCGAGGTCGGGCTCGAGGTCGCGCGCCGCGAGCTGCCGGACATCGTGCTCATGGACATGCGGCTGCCGGGCATCAGCGGCATCGAGGCGCTCCGCGTTCTACGCAGCGATCCGCTCACGCGTTCCATGACCGTGATCGGCCTGACCGGCGCGGCCATGCCGCACGAAGCGGCGGAGATTCGTCAGGCCGGCTTCGACGGCTACATCACCAAGCCGTTCCGCATCGGGGTGCTGCTCGACACCCTGACCAAGGCGCTCGATCGCAAGACCCGCGCAGTGGGCTGAGAGGCGGGCGGCTGACGCTCGCTCGTCAGCTCATCGCCTCGGCAAGCAGGTCGAGATTTTTCCGGTCGAGCGGCCGCCGCCCTTCTTCGACGTCGTGAATCAGCTCGACCAGGCGGCGTGTGATCGGCGCCGGCCGGCCGAGTGCCGCCGCCTCGTCGGCGATGATGGCGATCTGCGCGTCGATCTCTGTCTTGCGCTTGCGCACCGCCAAGTCGCGCCAGATGCCGCTGTGCGTCTTGGTCGACTTGGCGTTGTGCGCAACCATCTCGGCCGCCGAGCGGCGCGCGCGCGCTTCGTCGGCGTCGGGCGTGTAGGCGGTCGGGTCGAAGCCGTTGAAGCCCTGCGGCTTGATGCCCTTGGCGTCGGCGATCGCCATCACCTCGCGGCCGATGGCGCGGAACAGCGGAAAATACTTTTCATTGCCGAGGCAGTCGCAGATCGAATCGTTGGTCAGCGCCGTGGCGAACAGCATCGCGCCATAGGCGAGCTTGCCCCACAGATAGCCCCAGATGTTGTCGGTGATGATTGCGCCGGGCTCGAAATCGAGAATGACCTTGTGGAGCGCGTGCAGCCGCGGGGTGATGCGTCCGTCGAGCTCGCCCAGCACGAAGGCGCCGCGTCCGCCATAGGTGATCCGCCCGGGCCCCAGGAAGTCGACACCGAAATTGACGAAGGCGCCGATCGTGCGTTCGGCGCCGACGATGTCGGCGATCACCGTCTCGTTCAGCCCGTTCTGGGCGGACAGCACGTAGCCGTTTGGTGCCAGAAACGGTTTGAGGACGTGCGCCGCGCCGCGCGTGTGATGCGCCTTGACCGCCAGCACGATGCGCTCGAACGAACCCTTGAGCTCGTGGGGCGTGAAGGCCGGCGCCTTGACGCTGAAATTGTCGATCGGACCCTCGATGGCGAGGCCGATCGTGCGAATGGCCTGGACGTGCTCGGGCACGATGTCGACGAAGGTCACGTCGTGGCCCTTGCGAACCAGATAGGCGCCGATTGTCCCGCCGATCGCGCCCGCACCCCAGATCAGCAGTGAATGTGACGGCTTGGCTTCGGCCATGGCGACGTCCTCCCCTCAGCTCGGTGACGGCAGCCCTTGTATCAGCTTGCCCGCGCCCAGGTGAAGGGGAGGCGAGCAGCGCGCCGAGGAAGGCTCAGGCCCAGCCGGTCTGGATCAGATCGCGCGTCTCGCCGACAGCCACATTCCACAGATCGAGCATCTCCTCGTCGGACCGGCGGTAATAGCCCCCGAAATTGCCGTCGCCGATCAACTCCCGCGCCTTGTCCGGGTTCGACATGCGCAGCTTGTCGGCATCGATCAGCGGCTTGCGCTCGCTCGGCATGGCGACGTTGGGGATGCGCGTCCATGGGAAATTTTCGAGCCACGAGGCATGGCTCGCCAGAGGATCGATCGCCTGGACCTTTGCCCAGGTCTTCGGCGCGTTCCACCAATTGTGAAAGCGCACGGTGACGCTGGGATTGTCGGCCATCCATTCCTGGGCGAATTGGCCGATCGCATTGTTGCCGCCATGGCCGTTGACGATCAGCACGCGGCCGAAACCGGCCCGCTTGATGCCGTCGAGAATGTCGCGCACGACCGCGATCAGGGTCGTGACGCGCAGGCTGACTGAGCCGGGGAACGCCATGAAATAGGGGGTCACCCCGTAGTTGACCGTCGGCAGCACGGGCACGCCCAGCGGTTCGGCCGCCTCGATCGACACCCGCTCGGGCAGGATGGCGTCGACGCCGAGGCTCAGATAGCAGTGCTGCTCAATGCTGCCGATGGGCAGCACCGCGCGGTTATCGCTTTTCAGGTAGGTCTCGACCTGCATCCAGTTCATGTCGATCAGCCGCACGTCCGATCCTCCCGGTTGCCCCATGCTCGGCGGTCCCACGGTCGCCCATCCGCGATTGGGCCCACTTGTGACGCAGCGGGGCAGAAGCTAAGCTTCGACCACGCGAGCGGCGCAAGTATAGCCTGCCGCAAATCACAAACCACCGGCGCATTCGGCCACCGGAGCATTCGGCCGGCCGAAGCGCCTCGCGAAACTCGAACGGGAGAGGTCACTGATGTCACGACATGGATTGGCGCCGACCGCGCGTCGGCTCGCCCTTGCCGCGGCGCTCGGCGCCGGAATTTGGCTGTCGCCGCCGGCGGCGGCCCAGGACCTGATGGTCGGCGTGCGCGGCGGGCCGGAGAACATCGATCCGCATTTTTCGGCGCTCGGCACCCACGCCTCGGCGATGAAGCACATTTTCGACACCCTGGTGTGGTCGGATGAGAACTTGCTGCCCAAGCCGCATCTCGCCGAATCCTGGAAGGTGCTCAGCGACCTGGTCTGGGATTTCAAGCTGCGCAAGGGCGTCAAGTTCCACGACGGCTCGGATTTCACGGCGGCCGACGTCAAGTTCTCGATCGAGCGGATCCCGCAGGCCTCCGGACCGACGACGACGACGATCTACGTCAAGCGCGTCAAGAAGATCGACATCATTGATCCGCATACGATCCACATCACGACCGATACGCCGGCGGCCACGCTGCCGAACGACTTCATCCGCCTCTTCATCGTGTCGTCCAAGGCGGCCAAGGACTCGAAGATCGAGGACTTCAATTCCGGCAAGGCTGCCATCGGCACCGGGCCGTATAAATACGTATCCTGGACGCCGAAGGCGGATCTCGTGCTGACCCGCCACGACAACTACTTCCTCGGCAAGCCGCACTGGGCGAAGGTGACCTTCCGCGAGGTGACCAATGACGCCGCGCGCGTCGCATCGCTGCTCAGCGGCCAGATGGATCTGGTCGACTACGTGCCGCCGGTCGACGTCGAGAACCTCAGGAAGGATGCGCGCGTCAAGGTGTTCAACGGCACCTCGGCCTACGTCTTCAACATGACGCCCGACGTGCGCGAGAAAACGCCGTTCGTGAAGGGCATCGACGGCAAGGAGATCGCCAACCCGTTCCGCGACAAGCGCGTCCGCGAGGCGCTCTCGCTCGCCGTCGACCGCAAGGCGATCGTATCGCGCGTGATGGACGGCCTGGCTGCGCCGGCCAACCAGCTCGTCCCGGTCGGCACCTTCGGCTACAGCGAGAAGATCCCCGAGGCGCCCTACGATCCGGACAAGGCCAAGAAGCTCCTGGCCGAGGCCGGCTATCCGAACGGCTTCCAGGTGGCGCTGCACTGCACGAACGACCGCCTGCCAGGCGACGGCAAGACCTGCGCCGCGCTCGGGCAGATGCTGTCGCGCATCGGCCTCAAGGTGGACGTCAACGCAATCACGCGCACGATCTACTTCCCGGCCCAGGCCAAGGGCGAGTACAGCCTCTGGATGAACGGCTGGGGCACGCTGACCGGCGAATCCTCCTACACGGTCGGCTCGCTGCTGCACACCAAGGACGATGCGGTCAAATTAGGCGCGTTCAATCGCAGCTCCTATTCCAACCCGCCGCTCGACAAGATCATCCAGGAGGGCTCGAGCACGCTCGACGATCCCAAGCGGCGCGCGCTGCTCGAGAAGGCGATGGAGATCGGCATGGCCGAGTACGTCATGATCCCGATCGTCAACCTGCACACGATCTGGGCCGGCAAGGCCGACAAGGTCGTCTACGCACCGCGCGTCGATGAAGACACGCTGGCCTTCCATATCAAGCCCGCAAAATAGGGTGATTGTATATTCGACGTCCGGCGGCGGGGCCCTCGTGCCCCGCCGCAGCGTTTGCACAGCATGAAAGTCTCGGTCTACGTGCCGTGCTTCAACGGCGAGCGGTACATTGCCCAATGCATCGCCAGCCTGCTGACCCAAACGCGGCGGCCGGACGAGATCATCGTCGTCGATGACGGCAGCACTGACCGTTCGCCGCGGGTCGCATCCGCCTATCCGGTCCGGCTGATCCGCCACGAACAGAATCAGGGTCTCGGTGCGACGCGCTCGACGGGGGTCCGTGCAGCGACGGGCGATCTGATCGCATCGATCGATGCCGACTGTTTCGCGCGGCGCGACTGGCTGGAGCGCTTGACGCGCATTCTGGAAAGCACTCCGGACGCGATCGGGGCGGCGGGGCAGCTGATCGAAGCGAACTATGATCGGATCGGCGATCGTTGGCGCACCCACCACCTGCCGCAGAACCATGGTGCGAACCCGCTGCCCGACGTGCCCTACCTGCACGGCGCCAACACGCTGTTCCGGCGCGAGGCCTTGCTCGCGGCCGGCGGCTACGATCAGCGCTTCCGGACCAATGGCGAGGACTTCGACATCTGCCGGCGCCTCAAGCGCAAGCAGCCGGCGGGCAAGCTGGTTTACGATTCCGGCGCCGTCGTGATGCACCTCAAGGAGGACACGGTCGCTTCCGTGCTGCGCGCACGGTTTCGCTACTACTACTACCCGATGGCGATCTACCGTCCGTGCGACCGCGTCGACATACTCTGGCGACGACTGCGTCAGACCGGTCGCGCCAATTGGCGCACGCTGCGCTTCGATGTACGGCACAAATTCTACGGTTTGGCGCTGGTCAGCGCCGTCGGACTCGTCTACGTGGCCGCCAGGTTCGTCGCCGACTATGCCCGCAATCGCATCAAGCGTGTTGCATCGGGCGCAGGCAAGCAGGTTTGAAAACGCAGTTGCGCCGGACGCCCCCATTCCCTACCTCTTCAGCCATGAAGGGATTCCGCTATGGATGACCAAGCGGCCGTTCTCGCAGCGAACCGGGAATTCTACCGGGCGTTCGCGGCGGCCGACCTCGCCGGCATGGACGCCGTCTGGGCGAACGCAGCCTCCGTGACTTGCGTCCATCCTGGCTGGGACGCGCTCTCCGGGCGCGGCCAGGTGATGGAAAGCTGGCGCGCCATCCTGCTCGGCCCGGCCCCGCCGCCGATCCGGTGCGATGGCGAGACTGCCTACGTCCACGGCGATACCGCCTACGTCATTTGCCATGAGGTGATCGAGCGCAACCGTCTGGTCGCCATCAACCTGTTCGCCAGACTGGGAGGCGCGTGGAAAATGGTGCACCATCAGGCAAGCCCGATGGCCGCGCCGCAGGCCCCTCGAGGCCCGGCGGCTCCGCAACGCCTGCACTAGGAGACGCATGATGGACGACACGTCAAAAGCCCCTGGAAGGGCTGCCGAGCATGTCGATGAATCCAGGCTGTGGCAGCGCCATATGGACATGGCACGGCTCGGCGCCACGCCGAAGGGCGGCGTGCGTCGCCTGGCACTCGACGACAACGACAACAAAGCGCGCGCCTTGCTGGTCGAATGGGGCAAGCCGCGCGGCTTCACGGCGGCGCTCGATCCCATCGGCAACCTGTTCATCCGCCGGTCCGGCTCCGAGGCCACGGCGGCGCCCGTCCTGTCCGGTTCCCACACGGATACGCAGCCGAGCGGCGGCCGGTTCGACGGCATCTACGGTGTGCTCGCGGCCTTCGAGGCGCTCGAGGCGATCGACGCGGCGGGCATCGTCACGCGCCGCCCGATCGAAGCGGCGGTGTGGACTTGCGAGGAGGGCGGCGCCCGCTTCCCGACCGGCACGATGGGCTCGAGCGCCTTCGCGGGCCATCGCAGCCTCGATCTCGCGCTCGCGGATGAGGACGGGGCGGGCACCACGGTCGCCGAGGCGCTCAAGTCGACGCGATCCGCGCTGCCGGGCGTGGCCGAGCGGCCGCTCGGCTTCGAGGTTGCCGCTTTCGTCGAAGCGCATATCGAGCAGGGGCCGATCCTCGAGGCCGAGGGCAAGACGATCGGCATCGTTACGGGCATTCAGGGCGCGCGCCGTTTCCGTATCGAGATCGACGGCGAGGACGGTCACGCAGGCACCATGCCGCACCGCAAGCGGCGCGATGCGCTCAAGGCGGCGGTGTCGATGATTCACGCGCTCGAGGCCTTGTTCGATGATCCGAACGATGTCGTCCGCTTCACCATCGGGCGGCTGGTCATCAAGCCAGATGCCCCCGCGGTCATTCCCGGTCACGCCATGTTCACCATCGATTTCCGTCACCCCGAGGAAAAGGTGCTGGCCCGGCTCGGCGACCAGGTGGCCGGGATCTGCGCGGCCAACCGACGCGGCTGCGAGGTCAAGGTCGTGGAGTATTCCAACACCAAGCCGATCCTGTTCTCCGGCCTCGTGCCCGACGCCATTGGGCGCGCCGCTCGGCGCCAGGGCCTGTCGCACATGGCGATTCATTCCGGCGCCGGCCACGATGCCATGCACCTGTTCCACGTGGCGCCGACCGGCATGATCTTCGTGCCGTGCTGGCGCGGCATCAGCCATAACGAGACCGAGGACGCCAAGTCGGCCGACCTCGCTGCCGGCGCGCGCGTGCTGGCCGAAGTGCTGGTCGATCTCGCCAATCGGTAGAGCGCTCGGGTGCGTCGATGCGGGCACGATCGGTCATAGGCGCACTTGGGCTGGCGCCCTGCCTGGTCGTGCTGGCCTGTCTCGCTCCCGTTTGCGCGCTGGGCGCGGAGCGAAGCATCGGTGTGGTGCTCTTGCACGGCAAGCTGGGGGCGACGGCCGACGACGTCGAGGGACTGGCCGCGGCGCTGACCGATGCCGGCCTCACGGTCTCGACGCCCGACATGGCATGGTCGGCGCTGCGGCGCTTCGACGTCACGATCGATCTCGCACTCGACGAGATCGCGCGCGAGATTGCGGCGATGCGAACTGCAGGGGTGTCACGCGTGGTACTTGCCGGCTACAGCATGGGCGCGAACATTGCGCTCGCCTTTGCGGCGCGGCGGTCCGGCATCGACGGGCTGATCGTGCTCGGGCCGGGCTTCATGCCGGAGCGGGCGGGATTTCGCTCCGGCGTTGCCGAGGCGGTGGCGGAGGCGCGTCGCAACGAGCGTGCGGGGCAGGGCCGGGTGATCGGCCGATATCTCGACTACGGCTATGACGGCTACACCTATCCGATCGACGCCTCGGCCGCGTCCTATCTGAGCTACTACGCGCCGGACGGGATGGCCGTGATGCCCGCGAATGCCGCTCTGATGCGCACGGCACTGCCGGTTCTGTGGGTGGTCGGCGAGCGCGACGTCGTCGCCGAGCGCGACCGGTCCTATGCCTACGATCTGCTGCCGCCGCATCCGCGCAGCAGCTTTCTGATCATCGATGCCGGGCATCTCGACACGCCGCGTCAGGCGGCGCCGGCGCTGATCAAGTGGCTGAGGGAAGCGCCGTGAGCGGCGCAGCGGATGCAGCCGGATCGACGGCGCGCAGCGAGCGCGACCTGCGCATCGATTTCTTTCGCGGACTCGCGCTGATCTTCATTTTCATCGACCACGTTCCGGGCAACATCCTCTCGGTCGTGACGATCGGCAGCTTCGGCTTCAGCGACGCGGCCGAGGTGTTCATCTTCCTCAGTGGCTATTCCGCGGCGTTCGTCTACGGGCGCGTTCAGCGCGCGCGCGGCTTCATCGTCGCTCTCGCGCAGATCTGGAAGCGTTGCTGGCAGTTGTATGTCGCACACATCTTCCTGTTCGTGGTGTTCACGGCGGAGGTCGCTTACATCGCGGCGCGCTTCCGCAATCCCATGTTTGCCGAAGAGATGAACGTCGCGAACTTCCTGCAGGAGCCGCACATCGCCGTGATGATGGCGCTGTCGCTGCAGTTCCAGCCGGCCTTCATGGACATCCTGCCGCTCTACATCGCCCTGCTGCTCTTATTCCCGTTCGCGCTCTGGGGTATCGAGCGCAGCCCTGCCCTCGTGCTCGCCATATCGGTTGCCGCCTATGTCGTTCAGTGGTGGTTCAACTTCGACATGCCGGCCTATCCGGAGGGGAGCAACTGGTTCTTCAACCCGTTTGCATGGCAATTGCTGTTTGTCATTGGCGCCGTGATCGGGCATGCCACGGTGGCCGGGCGACGCTTGGTGCTGCGTGGATGGCCGATCATCGCGGCTGCTGGCGCCATCGTGGCGGGCAGCCTGATCATCGTCATGTCCTGGAAGCTCGCCAACATCTCGCCCCGGGTGCCTGCGCTGCTGCTGGATGAGCTCTGGCCCGTCGACAAGACGGACCTGGCGCTCGTGCGGCTGGTCCACTTCCTCGCGGTCGCCTACCTGGTTGCCGTTCTCGTGCCGCCCGAGCACCGGATGTTGAGGGCGCCCGCGGCCTACCCGGTCATTCTGTGCGGGCAGAATTCGCTGCACATCTTCTGCCTCAGCATCTTCCTGTGCGTGATCGGGCATTTGGCCGTCGTGCAGCTCGACTACGCCTTTTGGGTGCAAGCCCTTGTCAACGGCTTCGGAATCGGCATCATGATGCTAACGGCGGGGATTATCCTGGTACAAGTCGATCGAGCGAACGGCAAAGGGCCGGATCGGCGCGTCAACTGCGCCGCTTTCGGCCGGGAGTTGAGTGCGGCATGACACGGCTGCAGCGACTCGGGATCGGATTGGCAGGCGCATGGTTGCTGGCGGCAGCCAGCGGCCCCGCTCTTGCCGTTGACGCCTGCGCGGTTCCCCCCGAATTGCTGGCGAGCGAAGCGACGCTGCCCAAGCTGGGCAAGCGCGTGATCGAACGGGCGCCGCTCAAGGTGGTGTTCGTCGGCACCTCCTATTCGGCGGTTCCCGAGGCCGACAAGTCGCGCTCGAGCTATGTCGGGCCGCTGCGCAACGAGCTGGTGCGGCACTTCCCCAGCAACCCGGTCACGGTCGTCGACAAGTCGGTGCCGCGGCAGACCGCGGTCCAGATGGCCGACCGTTTCGAGCGCGACGTGTTGCCGGAAAAGCCACATCTGGTGATCTGGCAGACCGGCACGACCGATGCGGTGCGCCAGGTCGACCCCGCCGACTTCACGCGCGTGCTCATGCACGGCCACAAGCTCCTGCGCAAGGCCGGCATCGAGCTCGTTCTGATGAGCATGCAATATGCCCGCGGAACGGCGAACCTGATCCGCTTCGAGCCGTACAACGACGCGCTGGACACCGTCGCCGACATGAAGGGCGTCGTGCTCTTCCATCGTCATGAGATCATGCGGCACTGGGTATCGACCGGACAGTTCGAGTTCGACGACGTGCCGCCGGCCGAGCGTGAGGCCCTCATGGAGCGCGCCCATGGCTGTGTCGCCAGCCTGATGTCACGCGTGATCCGGACCGCGGCGCGCTGATCCCCGGCGCGGCCACCCCGCGCCCGCCAAAAAAAATCCTGTCGAGGCAATCCGCGGTGGAACCAAGCGGGCGCGCATCCGTTGCGCTCCGAAACGGGTTTCCAGCTCTCCCGCATGGCGCCCGAGAGATTTCCTTGACAGCTCGTTAATTTCACTCCATTTAGCCTTTGCTGCATTGCAGCAATCATAGACGCGGATAGGGCAGAAAGCCGAGCCGCCCAAGGGCAGTCCGCATTCGTTTCCCAATTTGACTGGGGATGGGAGGGAAATGATGGTGGAAATACGCCATCGTTTCATGGTCTTTTCATGTCTATACTTCCTGATGTCGACGCCGCTGCTCGGGGCAGAGTTGGCGCGTGCTCCGGTCAAGGAGACACCCGCCACCCGCTCGCCGCTCGCGGAGGCAACCGAGCGCTTCTGGCGCGAGGTCGATTGCCTCGCGCGCAACGTCTATTGGGAGGCGGTCGCCGACGGCGAGGAGGGCCAACGCGCGGTTGCCGCGGTCACTCTCAACCGCGTTGCCACGCCGGGTTTCCCCGACACGATCTGCGGTGTCGTCAATCAGGGCGCGCCGCGCGGTCAGGTCAGGGAGGACTGGCCCCAAACCTGCCAGTTCTCCTGGCGGTGCACCGGCCGGGCGCATCGTCGGCCCCCCGAGGGAGCAGCCTGGGAGCAGGCACTCGCGGTCGCGCTCGAGGCCATCCTGTCACCTGAGGAGAACACGCTCGACGGCGCTCTCTACTTTCATGCCGTCTATGTGCGTCCGAAATGGTCGCACCGGCTCAACTATGTCGGGCGCATCGGCGGCCATCTGTTCTACCGGTGAACCGGGCCTGCGTCGTTTCTCGGCGCAATCCGGTTCACGGCGAAGACACGACGGCGCCAGGGTATTGTCGATGCGTCAATCGCCTTGGCGGCAGTGCGTCGTGAGCGGCGGCGCGAAGCGCCGCCCTCACGACGCAACGTCGAACGTGCGAACGATCAGGCGAGCGCCTTCATCGTCAGGCCGATGAAGCGGCCGACGTCGACGTCGCGGATCCAGCGCAGGACCACGACGAGATCATGCGCCGGATCGATCCAGGTGATGTTGTAGCCGGCGCCGAACGCGAAATAGCTTTCCTTCGAGGCCTCGGCATAGAGCTGCCGATCGGTGTTCAGCCACCACAGCAAGCCATAGACGGCGTTGAGAGGGCAGGGCTCCAGCGATCGCTCGATCCATGCCTGTGACAGAAGGCGCCGATTGCGCCACATGCCGCCGCGCAGCATGGCGAGGCCGACGCGCGCCTGGTCGCGCGCGTTGATGAAGACGCCGCCGCCCCAGTGTCCGCCGCCGGAGACGGATTCCATGGGCTGACCATCGATGGTGACGGTCGAGTTGTGATAGCCGTGCCAGCGCCACTCCGCGCCGGCGCCGATCACATCCATGAAATGATCGCGGAACACGGCCGCGACCGGCTTGCGCCAGAGCTGGAGCAGAGCCAGCGCCAGCCGGTTGATGCGGACGTCATTGTACTCCCAGAACTTGCCGGGCTCGGCCAGCGCGCGGAAGCTGCCCTTGGGCTGGGTGCCCTTGCGGCCCATGATATGGCGGTGCCGGTCGATCATGTCCGGCTTGCCCCACAGCGTGCCTTCCCATTCGCTGGTCTGCTGCAGGAGATGACGCCAGGTGATGAACCGGTTGCGCGGCGGATCGTAGCCGGCGTCGTCGGCGAGCGACCGACCGTGCACGACGACCGGTTCGTCGAGATCCATGATCAGATTGCGGTCGAAAGCGAGGCCGGCGACGATCGACAAATAGCTCTTGGCGACGCTGAAAGTCATGTCGGCGCGAAATGTGTCGCCCCATTCGGTGGCTATGCGTCCGCCGCGCAGGATCACCCCGCTCGGCGCGCCGCGATCCTTGGTCGGACCGAGTATGGCGTTCGACGGCCCTTCCTCGAAGGCCCCCTTTTCCAGATGCGCGCGCAGGTCGTGGGGCCAGACCGTCTCGTGCACGCGCGCGAAGTCGACGGCTTCGGCGAGGCGACCCGGATCGAAACCGAGTGCGGCCGGCCCGGGCGCGCTCCAGCTCGAGTCCTCAGTCGGATAGTAGACGCGGCCGTCGGCGCCGAACTCGCACATGGCGGCTAGTCGCCGGCGGCTGGCTCTGGCTCGGCAAGGCCAAAGTTGCGCGCATTGAAATCGGGAATGCGGGGGGCCTTGTCGATCAGCGCTGACAGCGCCTGCTTGATGCGGTCGATCGCGGCGACATTCTCGCTCCCGATGCGACCGGCGAAGCGTGGCTCGGCAAGCTGGGCGCGCGCCTTGTCGACGGATTTCAGATCGCGTCCGAATACCTCGCGCGCCCAGAGCGGAACGGCGCCGGCGGCCTCGGCGCGCGCGCAGAAGGCGACGTAGCTCTGCACCGATTTGGACAGCACGAAGGCTTCGAGCTCGCTCATCTTATCGGCGACGAGCTGGCGCTTGTCGTCCGGCAGATGATCGAGGCGATGGTCCATCAGCGCCACGACCGCCTCGAACTCGGACACCTTTTCGCGAAAGCGTTCCTTGAGCTGAAACATGTGGCCGGGATCGACCGTGCGGGTGGCGCGGGCGAGTCGCATGACGTCTTTGGACTGTCTTTCAAGGGCGCCCATCAGGTCACCAATGCCAGCCAAATCCTGCGCACGCTTGAACCAAGCCGACATGCTGCTCTGGAGACCCCCATGGCTTGCCATGGCCGCCGGCTCGTTCAACCGCCCGGCCAAGGATCCAATCTCCGACTGGAGAACGGATTAGTCCAAAATTTGACGGAAATCTAGGTGAGATTTGACGCGAATCGTCAAATGGTGCGAAAGCAATACCTTTGCGGCGCCCGTCAAGGTTAAAAAGGGGAGCCTGCGGCGGGCGAGGGGACCAGACGAGGCGTATGAGTGACGCGGCGCGCAAACCTGTCGAGCAGCAGCTGAATGAAGCCGCCCTGACTGCCTATTTGCGCGACGCAATGCCTGACGTGCGCGGGCAGCTTCGAACCGAGCAGATCGGCGGCGGTCAGTCCAATCCGACATATTATTTGTGGATCGGCGAGCGCGACTTCGTGCTGCGCAAGCAGCCGCCGGGACCCCTGTTGCCCTCCGCGCACGCGGTGGACCGGGAGTATCGGGTGCAGAAGGCGCTGGCCGATTCCGACGTGCCGGTCGCGCGTCCGCTGCTCTTTTGCGAGGATCGCACGATCGTCGGCACGCCCTTCTATGTGATGGAGCGCCGTCGAGGCCGCGTCTTCCATGATTGCGCGCTGCCCCGCTGCACGCCCGATCAGCGTGCCGCCATGTATGCCGACATGGCGCGCGTGCTCGCGTGCATCCACAAGGTCGATCTCACGACATCGGGCCTTGCGGATTTCGGCCGCCCCGGGGGGTACTTCGCACGGCAGATCAAACGCTGGGGTGGCCAGTGGCAGGATCAGCATCCCTTCGACATTCCCGAGCTCGACCGTCTGGTCGACTGGTTGCCCCAGCACGTCCCCGCCGAGGATGAGACCACACTGATCCACGGCGATTATCGCGTCGGCAACATCATGTTCCACCCGACCGAGCCGCGCATCGTTGCCGTCTTCGACTGGGAGCTGTCGACGCTCGGCCATCCGCTCAGCGATGTCGCCTACAACTGCCTGCTCTACCACTCCGGACCGAACGAATATGGCGGCATTCTCGGCCTTGACCGCCAGTCGCTTGGCATTCCCGCCGAGGACGATTACGTCGGCGCCTATTGTCGCCATGCCGGACGGCGGGACAGGCTGGCGCCGTTCCACTTGGCATTCGCCATGTTCCGCTTCGCCGTTATCTTCGCCGGCATCGCGTCCCGTGCCAAAGCCGGCACGGCGGCGAGCGCGGACGCCGAACGTGTCGGACGGCTTGCCTATTACTACGCCGGCAAGGGCTGGGAACAGGCGCAGCGGGCGGGCGCCCGATGAAGACACGGTTCAGCCTCGAATCAGATCTCTATCCGCCCATAAAGGCCTTTCTCGAGACGCAGGGTTACCAGGTCAAGGGCGAGATCCATGGCTGCGATCTCGTCGCCACGCGTGGCAAGGAGCCGCCGGTGATCGTCGAGCTCAAGCTCGCCTTCAGCATGGGCTTGCTGCTCCAGGGCATCGACCGTCTGGCATTGACTGACCATGTCTACCTCGCCGTGCCCGCGCCGGGCGGCACGCGCGTCCAGGGCATGTCGGTGCATCGCAGCGATATTCGCAAACTGTGCCGGCGGCTCGGCCTCGGCTTGATGACGGTCATGCCGACCCGGCGCGGCGGCCATGTCGAGGTGCTGCTCGATCCGGTGCCCTACCAGCCGCGCAAGGCGACGAAGCGCCTGACGCGCCTGCTCGGTGAGCACACGAGGCGCGCGGGTGATCCCAACCGTGGTGGCGTCACGCGCACGCCGCTGATGACGGCCTATCGCCAGGAGGCGCTGCGCTGCGCGCTGCTGATCCGCCAGACCGGCACGGCGACGACCAAGGTGCTGCGCGAGAGCGGCGTCGTGCCCAACGCCACGAAGATTCTCCAGGCGGACTATTACGGCTGGTTCGAGCGCGTCGCGCGCGGCTGCTACCGCATCACCGAAAAGGCCGGCACCGACATCCAGCGCTACGAGGCGGCGGGGACGCTGCCCGTGATATTCCCTCCCCTGCCGAAGGCGGGGCAGGGTTAGGGTGGGGGCCCTCGCGGTTGTGCGAGATCATCTTGCCGCGAACCAGTCGAACCACTAAGGAGCGTGCACGCGCTCTTCGTAGCCAACCAACCGCGGCCGAGCGTGCGCTATGGGCCTTGCTGCGCCACCGGTCTCTCGAGGGCCGGCGCTTTCG
>VGDO01000082.1 GCA_016869645.1 Alphaproteobacteria bacterium | reverse complement strand
TGCGGCGGACGAGCGCCAAGGCCTGCTCGAGCAGCCGACGGAACTCGCGCCCGCGCCGGCCGGTCCCGAGTTCAGGCAGCGAATAAAACGATACCGCCGCCTTTGCCATCTCAGGTTGACAGATAGCACATTGCAACCCTAGTCTGACACGAGAAGTGAGACAGGTGTCTCACTTTTGCAGAAAAGCTTGCGATCCACTCCGGCGGATCGCACTGCAAAAAGAAGCCGGTCCATCGGGGAGGCGGCGTGAGCACGACGTTTGTCGAGCGCACGGCAGTGGAGACTGACGGCACCGGCGCACCGGTGCTGATGATTCACGGTCTCGGCGGGACGTCGAATTTCTGGACACCGTTGCTGCCGGCCCTCGCCAGCTTTCGCACCATTCGGCCCGACCTGCCGGGTTCCGGCCGTTCGCACCGCGTCGAGGGCGCGCTGTCGATCGAACGCTTTCTGCGCGCCCTGATGCGCGTCTGCGGCGCGACCGGCATCGACAAGGCGCACGTCATCGCGCATTCCATGGGAACCATCATCGCTTTTCATCTGGCCGCGGCCGAGCCGCGGCTGGTCAGGAGCCTGGCGCTGTTCGGACCGCTGACCGCCCCGCCGGACGCCAATCGCGGCCCGTTGCGCGCGCGCGCCGACAAGGCGCGCAAGGAAGGCGAACCGGGCATGCAGGCGATCGCCGACATGACCGTTCAGGCCGGGACCTCTGCCGAGACGCGCAGCAGCCGGCCGGTCGCGGTCGCCGCAATCCGCGAGTCGGTCATGCGACAGTGCCCCGACGGCTATGCGCGAAGCTGCGAGGCGCTTGCCGAGGCGCAGCCGGCCGACCTGTCCAAGGTGGGCTGCCCCGTGCTGCTGGTCACCGGCAGCGAGGACGCAATTTCGCCGCCGCAGACCGTGCGCGGCATCGGCGAGAAAATCGCGGGTGCCCGCGTCGAAGTGCTCGACCGGTGCGGCCACTGGACGATCTACGAGAAACCGCGCGAATGCAGCGACCTGCTCGGTCGATTCTACGCGCAGCGAATCCTCTAAGGAGGCGGAAACATGCCCAACACCCTCTTCACCAACGTGCGCATCATCGACGGTACCGGGGCGCAGCCCTATGCGGGCGAAGTGCTGATCCAGGGCAACCGCATTTCGCGCATCGGACGCGGCGTACGCAGCCTCCAGGCCGCCGGGGTCAACGTCATCGATGCCGCGGGCGCCACGCTGATGCCGGGCATGTGCGAGGCGCACACCCATTTCGGCTGGACCAACTCGAAGACGCTCGACGCCATCCAGAAGCTGCCTCATGAGGAGCACACGCTGTGGGCGGCCCAGGTCGCCAAGCAGTATCTCGACTATGGCTGGACATCCTGTGTCGGCGCGGCGACGCCGAAGCCGCGGCTCGACTGCGTGATCCGCAACGCCATCAACTCCGGCCAGATCCCCGGCCCGCGCTACCTCGCCGCCAGCCAAGAGATCACGGTGACCGGCTCCCTCGGCGACGACATGCTGCCGCATCTGCCGTACAAGGACATGTCGTTCGGCTGCGTGATCGACGGGCCTGAAGACATGCGCCGCACCGTGCGCATGTTCCTCAAATACGGCGTCGACCAGATCAAGCTCAACCTTTCGGGCGACAACCTCGTGCCCGGCGCGGATGCGCGGACCAACTGGATGAGCGACGAGGAGGTCGAAATTGCGGCCCGGGAGGTCAAGGTCCGCGGCAAGCGGCTGGCGTCTCACGCGCGCTCGAGCGGCTCCGTGAAGCAGAGCCTGCGCCACGGAGTCGAGGTCATCTATCACGCGAGCTTCGCCGACGAGGAGTGCCTCGACATGCTCGAGGCGCAGAAGGGCAAGGTGTTCGTGGCACCCGGCCTGTCGGTCATCATCCGGCTGCTCAACGAAGGTGCCGTCGTCGGTGTCGACAACCAGGCCGCGCGGAAGATGGGCTATGACGTGGAGCTCGAAGCCGCAGTCAACAGCATGAAGGCGATGCTGAAGCGCGGCATCCGGGTGTTACCCGGCGGCGACTACGGCTTCGCCTGGGCGCCCCATGGCGAGAACGCCAAGGACCTCGTCTATTTCGTCAAGCATCTCGGCATGACGCCCATGGAGGCGATCGTCTCCTGCACCAAGTGGGGCGGCGAGATCATGATGATGGGCAGCGAGCTCGGACTGATCAAAGAGGGCTACCTGGCCGACCTGCTGCTGGTCGACGGCGACCCGATCTCAAACATCGAGATCCTGCAGGACCGCAACAAGCTGCTTGCGATCATGAAGGATGGACAGTTCCACAAGACGCCGGAGCTGCGCTCCGTGCGCACGCGCTGGTCGCAGCCCGCGGCATGAGTGATCGGTCTTCGGCAGGCGAGCCACCATGACCCGAAACGCGCGGTGGATCTGGGCTGCAGTGCTCGGACTGCCGCTGCTGGCGTTCGCGTGCTGGGGCATCTGGGACAATGAGCGGTTGTTCTTCGTCACGCTCTTGAACGGCCTGACGCTCGCCTCGCTCTATTTCATCGTAGCCAGCGGTTTCACTTTGGTCTTCGGGTTGATGCGCAACGTCAACCTTGCCCATGGCTCGCTCTACCTCCTGGGGGGCTATGTCGGCTACTTCGTTGCGGAGTGGTCGGGCTACTACGTGCTGGCGCTGGCCGTCGGCTTCCTGGCGGCGGCACTGGTGGGCCTCGTCATGCAGGTCGCGGTCTTCCGCTTCATGCAGGGCGAAGAGCTGCGCCAGACCATGGTCACGATCGGCCTCTCGATTGTCATGGCCGACTTGATGCTGTGGATCGTCAGCGCTCAGGTTCATCAGATGAGCGCGCCCGACTGGCTGCTGGGCCCCATTCGCGACCTGCCGATCATCAGAGCCTATTCCAAGTTCCGCATATCCCTGCTGGTCATCGGCGTGATCATCGGCGTGCTGCTGTGGCTGTTCTTGAACCGGACGCGTGTCGGCATGATGATCCGCGCCGGGGTCGACGACCGGGCCATGCTGGCCGCGACCGGCGTCAACGTAAACCTGGTGTTCGCCATCACATTCGCGATCGGTGCCGGGCTCGCCGGATTCGGCGGCGTGATCGGCGCGGTCGAGCTATCGATGGTCCCGGGCGAGGACGTGCGGCTGCTGCTCGCCTGCCTCATCGTCGTCATCGTCGGCGGCATGGGCAGCGTGGTGGGTGCCGCGATCGGCGCCACGATCCTCGGCGTCGCGGAAACCTTCGGCCTCGCCTATACGCCGACCTATAGCGTCGTCTTCACCTTCGTAATCCTGGTCCTGGTGCTGGCGTTTCGACCGCGCGGCATTCTCGGGAGGCCGGCATGAGCGCCGCGCAATGGCGCCACGCCATGAACGCGGGCGCGGGACGGCTTGCCATGGGTCGGCGCGCGCCAGCGCCGGCTGCGACAGTCCGAGTTCCCGGGGCCACCCCGGCGGAACGGCGCTATCTGTCGCTGTTGGCCCACATCAAGGCGCGGCACGTCGTCGTGCTTCTCTTCGTGCTCGCCTATCCGATGTTCGCGACACCTTTCTTGACCTATCAGATCGGGGCCCAGTCCCTGGCCCTCGGCTTGATCGTGCTGTCGCTGACTTTCCTCGGCGGCTCTGGTGGAATGATCTCGCTCGCGCAGATGAGCGTGGCGGGCGTGGCGGGCTACATGCTCGCGATCTTCGGCTCGAGCGGCGAGCCGGCGATCAGCTTCGGCTGGCCGTGGTGGGTCGCAGCGACCATCGCCGTCGTCATCGCCATTGCCGCGGGCACGGCCGTCGGCTGGCTCTCGGTGCGCACCGAGGGCATCTACACGATCATGATCACGCTCGCCGTCGGCGTCGCGTTCTACCATCTGTGCCTGCAGAACTATTCGATCTTCAACGGCTTCCAGGGCTTCCAGCGGGTCTATGCCCCGACCATTCTGGGGATCAATTTCCGCGACCCGATGCCGTTCTACTATCTGGCGCTCGGTTGCGCGCTCGGCGGCTATTTCCTGGTCAAATATGTCCTGCGCTCGCCGTTCGGCATTGCGCTCGAGGGCATCCGGAACAACGCGCGGCGCATGAATGCACTCGGTTTCGCCGTCACGGCGCACCGGGTCGCCGCCTACGCATTCGCGGCGCTGCTCGCCGCGATCGGCGGGCTGTTGTTCACTTGGTACAACGGCCTGATCACGCCCAACTCGGTAGGCACATCCTGGCTGATCAACGTGCTGATCATCGCGATCCTCGGCGGATTGCGCCATCCGATCGGCCCGTTCATCGGCGCAATCGTGTTCGTGCTGTTGCAGAACTTCGCGATCGATCTGATCGACCGCGAACGATTCAATCTCGTCATCGGCGGTGTGTTTCTAGCGATCGTCCTGTTCTCGCCCGACGGACTGATTGGCATCTGGGCGACAGTAAAGTCGAAACTCATTACACAACGAGGAGGAAAGTCATGAACGGCAGGAAGGCACTCGTGGGAGCGCTGAGCATTGCAGTCGCCGGCGCTCTGTCCGGCGCGGCATTCGCGCAGCAGCCGCCGATCAAGATCGGTCTGCTTGCGACACTGGAAGGTCCGTTCGCGGCAGGCGGCGCCGACGGCATGCGCGGCGCCGAGCTCGCCCTGAAGCAGAAAAACGGCATGGCCGGCGGTCGGCAGATCGTGATCATCAAGGCGTCGTCGGACGCCAAGCCGGACGTCGCAGTCAATGCGACGCGCAAGCTCGTCGAGCAGGACAAGGTCGACATCATGGTCGGCCCTCTCTCGGGCGGCGAGGGCATTGCAGTCAAGGAGTACTCCAAAACCCAGCCGACCATCACGTTCATCAATGGCTCGTCGGGCGCGCAGGCGACCACGCTGGTCGACCCGTCGCCTAACTTCTTCCGCTTCAACACCGAGGGCGCGCAGTGGATGGTCGGCCTCGGCAAGGCAACGCTCGCCAAGGGCTACAAGCGCGCCATGGTGATCGCCGAGGACTACGCCTTCCCCTATTCGCAGGTGCAGGGCTTCATGTCCGAATACTGCCGGTTGGGCGGAAAGGTCCCGGTCAAGGCGTGGGTCCCGCTCGGCGGCAAGGACTATTCCTCGGTCATCGCCCGGATCCCCAAGGACGTCGACGCGCTGGTCGTGGTCCTCGGCGGCGCGGACGCGGTGAACTTCCTCAATCAGTACGAGGCGGCGGGCGGCGACAAGCCGCTGGTCGGCGGCTCGATCACGGTCAGTCAGGACATCCTCAACTATAAGGGCAAGCGGCGCGATTCGCTGGTCGGCACGATCGCCGGTGCGCCGATCGCGGACGCCTATGACGCGCCCGAGTTCAAGGCCTTCGTCGCCGATTACCAGAAGAACTATCCGGTATCGGCCGGCGGCTACCCGAGCCCGTCCCTCTTCGCTCTCGTCTACTACATCAACATGAAGGCCGCACTTGATGGGCTGGATGCCGTGAACGGCGACCTGTCAGGCGGGCAGGCCAAGTACCGCGAGGCGCTTGCCAAGATGACGCTCAAGACGCCGGTCGGCGACGTCAAGCTCGATGGGAACCGCCAAGCGATCGGCACCACCTTCATCACGGAAGTGGTCAAGGACGCCCAGGGCAATCTGTTCAACAAGGTCCTGTCCAAGGTCGACGGCGTCGACCAGCTCCTCGGCATGAAGAAGGAGGACTTCAAGATCGGTTCGCGCGACGAGCCGAGCTGCCCGTAAGGTCGAACTGTCCACAGGTTCGAGACCGTGGCATCGGTCGCCGACCTGACGAAGCGCGAGGCGCCGGCCGCCGCAGACGCCCTGCGGCTGGAAGGCGTCTCGCGTCATTTCGGCGCGCTTAAGGCGGTCGAAGACGTTTCGTTCTCGGTCGCCGCGGGCGAGCGCAGGGCGGTGATCGGTGCCAACGGTGCGGGCAAGACGACGCTTTTCAATGTGATCACCGGCGACTATGTGGCGACCGCCGGTCGCGTTCGTTTCTTCGGTGACGACGTGACCATGGTCCCGGCCCATGAGCGTATCCGGGCGGGACTTCGACGCACCTATCAGTCATCGCAGCTGTTCCGCGACCTCACGGTGCGGGATAATCTGTTTCTGGCTGTGCGCGGCGTTGCGCGCGGCCGTTTCAGCTTCCTGCGTCCCGGAAGGTCGAATCCCACGCGCGTGGCGGCCGAAAGCCTGCTCGAACGGGTTCGTCTCGCCGACGTCGGCGACGAGCCGGTTGCGTCGCTATCGCATGGCCAGCAGAGGCAGTTGGAGATCGGCATGGCGCTGGCGGGCGCGCCGCGCCTGATCCTGCTCGACGAGCCGGCAGCCGGGCTGTCGCCGGTCGAGCGGCGCGAGCTGGTTCTGCTGCTGCGCGCGCTGCCCGCGCATATGAGCTTCATCCTGATCGAGCACGATCTCGAGATTGCGCTTCGGGTGGTGGACCGAGTCTCGGTCATGCACAACGGGCGCCTGCTCAAGGAGGGTACGCCGCAGGACATCGAAAACGACGCCGAGGTCCAGGAGATCTACATGGGCCGGGTGGGGCACGCATGACGCCGATGCTCGCCATCGACGGCCTCGACGTCTACTACGGGCGCGCCCATGCGCTGCAGCAGGTGTCGCTCACCCTGGAGCGCGGCGTGTTGGCCGTGGTCGGCCGAAACGGCATGGGCAAGACGACGCTGTGCAACGCCATAACGGGATTGCTGCGAGCAACCGGCAGCGTGCAGGTGAGCGGCCGCGAAATCCTCGGCTTGGCGCCGAACCGCATCGCCGAGATCGGTGTGGCCTATGTACCGCAGGGCCGCCGGGTGTGGCCGTCGCTGACGGTCGACGAGCATCTTCGGCTGGCGACGCGCCGCCGGTCGCGCGGTCCGTGGGATGTGGCGCGTATCTATGCGACCTTCCCCCGGCTCGCCGAACGAAAGAGCAATGGCGGCGCCGAACTGTCCGGCGGCGAGCAGCAGATGCTGGCCATCGCACGCGCGCTGCTGCTCAACCCCAAGCTCCTGGTCATGGACGAGCCGACCGAGGGCCTGGCGCCGGTCATCGTGCAGCAGGTCGAGGGCATGCTGCGAACGCTCGCGGACGAAGGCGAGATCTCGGTGCTGCTGATCGAGCAGAATCTCGGCGTCGCCATCTCGGTCGCGGACACCGTGGCGGTGATGGTCAATGGGCGGATCGCACGCTCGATGCCGTCTGCGGAGCTGGCCAAGGATGTCGGCCTGCAGCGCCGCCTGTTGGGCGTGCGCGCTGCCGAGGAGGAGGAGCTAGCGCCGCCCGACCCGGCGCCGGAGCCCGATTCCGTGCAGGTGTTCACGGTCAAGCGCGCGACCGATGCGCCGATCCCCGAACGGCAGGAACCCCGCGCCGTTCGCGCCTACACGAGATGGGGAACGGCGGAGGCCGATCGGCCGATCGAGCCGGATCCTCAGGACGCCACCAAGGACGTCGGGATCCCGCCGGCCGCGAAGGCCGAAGCCGAGATGCGCGTCGTCGATTTTCCGGTCGCTTCCGGGGTCGGCCGTTCGGCTTATGTCGTCGGAACCTTCGACACCAAGGGACGGGAGCTCGGCTACCTGCGCAGCTGCCTGGAGCGGCTCGGGCTGCGCGTCGTGACCGTGGATGCCTCCACCTCGGGCAAGCCCTCCTCCGCCACCGTCAGCCCGCGCGAAGTCGCGGCTTGTCATCCCCAAGGCGAGCGCGCCGTGTTCACGGGCGACCGGGGGAGCGCTGTCGCGGCGATGGCGCTGGCGCTCGAGCATTTCGTCGCGCGCCGGCGCGATCTCGGCGGCATCATCTCGGCCGGCGGCTCGGGCAACACCGCGCTCGCAACACCGGCCATGCGCCGGCTGCCGGTCGGCGTCCCCAAGGTCATGGTCTCTACGGTCGCCTCCGGCGATGTGCGACCCTATGTCGGGCCGTCCGACATCTGCATGATGTACTCGGTGACCGACGTGTCCGGCATCAACCGGATCTCGGAACGCGTGTTGGCGAACGCCGCTCATGCGCTGGCCGGCATGATTGCCAATGCCGACAAAGTGGGGCGCGGCACCGAGACAAGGCCCGCCATCGGCCTCACCATGTTCGGCCTGACCACGGCGTGCGTCCAGGCGGTGACGGCCAGACTCGAAGGCGACTACGACTGCATCGTGTTTCACGCGACCGGCACCGGCGGGCAATCCATGGAGAAGCTCGTCGATTCGAAGCTGATTTCCGGCGTGATCGACGTGACCACGACCGAAGTGACCGACGAGATCGTCGGCGGCGTGCTGTCCGCCGGACCAGAGCGCATGGACGCCATCGCACGCACACGCGTGCCCTATGTCGGGTCGTGCGGCGCACTCGACCTCGTGAACTTCTGGGCGATGGACACGGTGCCCGCCAAGTTCCGCGGCCGCCGCCTGCACCGGCACAACCCGAACGTCACGTTGATGCGGGCCACAGCCGAGGAAAGCGCAAGGATCGGACAGTTCATCGCCGCGAAGCTCAACCGGATGGAAGGGCCGGTCCGGTTCCTGATCCCGGAGGGCGGCGTCTCGGGCCTCGACCGGCCCGACGGCCCGTTCTGGGACCCGGCGGCGGACAAGGCCCTGTTCGACACGATCGCCCGGGACTTCCGCGCCGGCCCCAACCGCAGGCTCGTGCGCTTGGCCCATCACGTCAACGATCCGGCCTTTGCCGAAGCGCTCGCCCAGCAATTCAGGGAAATCATGGACCGAAAGGAAGGACACGGCGCATGGCCGCCATCCCGCGCGAACAGATCCTGAAGAAGCTGCGCGCCAAGATCCGGCGGCGCGAGCCAATCGTCGGCGGCGGCGCCGGCACCGGCCTGTCCGCGAAATGCGAGGAGGCGGGCGGCATCGATCTGATCGTGATCTACAATTCGGGGCGCTACCGGATGGCCGGACGCGGCTCGCTGGCCGGCCTGTTGGCCTACGGTAACGCCAACGAGATCGTCGTGGACATGGCGCGCGAGGTCCTGCCGGTCGTCAAGTCGACGCCGGTGCTCGCCGGCGTCAATGGCACTGACCCCTTCATGCTGCAGGAGCCGTTCCTGCGGCATCTGGCCGAGCTCGGCTTTTCCGGCGTGCAGAATTTTCCGACGGTCGGGCTGTTCGACGGCGTGATCCGCAAGCAGCTCGAAGAGACCGGCATGGGCTACGGGCTGGAGGTCGACGTCATTCGCGCGGCCCACGCGCTCGACATGCTCACGACGCCCTACGTGTTCAGCGAGAAGAACGCGCGCGACATGGCGAAGGCCGGGGCCGACATCATCGTCTGCCATCTCGGCCTGACGACCGGCGGCGCGATCGGCGCCGAGACGGCGCTCAAGCTCAAGGATTGCGTCCCGCTGATCGAGAGCTGGGCTCGAGCGGCGCGCAGCGTCAATCCCGACGTGATCGTGCTGTGCCACGGCGGGCCGATCGCGGAGCCGAAGGACGCGCGCTACATCCTCACCAACTGTTCGAGCTGCAATGGATTTTACGGCGCCTCCAGCATGGAGCGCCTGCCCACGGAGCGCGCGATCGCGGCAACGACCCGCGCCTTCACGGGCATCAGGCTAGGGAGGAAGTCATGAGCGGAGCACAATTCGGCCAATACGTCCTCGCGCTGATCGCGATTGCGGTCGTCGTCGCGATCGTTGCCTGGCTCTTGAACTGGCTCTATCTGCGCTCGTCCAAGGAGCGCGCCTTCGTGCGCACGGGACTGGGCGGGCAGAAGGTGGTGGTCAACGGCGGCGCCCTCGTCTTGCCGATCGTCCACGAGGTCGTGCCGGTGAACATGAACACGCTGCGGCTCGAGGTGTCGCGCGGGCGCGACAAGGCGATCATCACCAAGGATCGCATGCGCGTCGATCTCACCGGCGAGTTCTATGTGCGCGTGCAGGCGAGCGCCCAGGCCATCGCCGCGGCGGCGCAGACGCTGGGTCAGCGGACCTTGCAGCCCGAAACCTTGAAGGAGCTGGTCGAGGGCAAGTTCGTCGACGCGCTGCGCACGGTCGCGGCCGAGATGACCATGGAGGAGATGCACGAGAGGCGCGGCGACTACGTCAAGCGCGTGCGCAGCGTGGTGGCCGCCGATCTGCTGCAGAACGGGTTGGAGCTCGAAACGGTGTCGCTGACCCAGCTCGATCAGACGGCGATGGAATTCTTCAACCCCTCTAATGCGTTCGACGCCGAGGGCCTGACGCGGCTGATCGAGCAGATCGAGCGGCGCAAGAAGGTGCGGAACGACATCGAGCAGGACACCATGATCCAGATCCGCAACAAGAACCTGGACACGGAACGCCAGGCGCTTGAGATCGACCGCGATCTGGAGACGGCACGGCTTTCCCAGGAACGCGAGATCGAGACCTTGCGGGCGGCCCAGCGCGCCGATGTGGCGCGCGAGCGCGCGACCAAGGAGCAGGAGGCAGAGCGCGCTCAGATCGTGGCGCGCGAGGCGGTCGAGCGCGCCCGCCTCGCCTCCGAACGCGCGGTCGAGGAGGAGCGCATCGTCAAGGAGCGCGACGTCCAGTCGCTCGAGATCGCGCGCCGCCAGACGATCGAGTTGGCCGAGCAGCAGCGCGCCATCGCCGTCGCCGAGCAATCGCGGGCGCAATCCGAGGCGCAGGCCGCCGCCGACCAGGCGCGCGCCAAGGCCGTGGCCGAGGAGGAGCGCGTGTTCACGGTGCGCGAAACCGAACTCGCCGAGCGGCGCAAGAAGATCGAGCTGATCGCCGCCGCGCAGGAGGCCGAGCGGGACGCGTTGCGGCTGACCGTGTCGGCCGGCGCCGAGAAGGCAGCCGCGGTCGACCGCGGGGCGGCCGTCCGCCTCGAGGCGGAAGCCGCGGCGGACGCCGACAAGCTTCGCTCGCTGGCGGCGCGGATTCGTCACGAGGTGGAGGCCGAAGGCACCAGCCGCATGAACCAGGCGCAAAATCTCTTGACGCCGGAGGCACGCCAGTCGGCGATGCGGCTGCGACTGATCGACAAGCTGGAAGGCATCATCCGCGAGTCGGTCAAGCCGATGGAGCGCATCGAGGGCATCAAGATCCTGCAGGTGGACGGTCTGGGCGGTGGCGGCGGTAGCGGCCGTTCCAATGGCGGAGGCGGCTTTGCCGACGATGTCGTCAACTCGGCGCTGCGCTTCCGTGCTCAAGCGCCGCTGGTCGATCAGCTCCTGCGCGAGATCGGCGTCGAGTCCGGAGAGCTCGGCAAGGTGGCGCGCGGGCTTCTGGAAAGCGGCGGTGCCGTCGCATTGGCCGACAAGGCGGGTGAGGCGAAGTGATCAAGGTCTACACGTCGAGCGTCATCGATGCGCCGGCCGACGCGGTCTGGTCGCAGATCCGCGACTTCAACGGGTTGCCGAAATGGGTGCCCATCGTCGCCGAGTCGCGCATCGAGGGAAACCAGCCGGCCGACAAGATCGGCTGTGTCCGCAACTTCCGCCTCAAGGACGGCGGCGTGATCCGCGAGCAGTTGCTGACGCTGTCGGACTACGACTACCAATGCAGCTATTCGATCCTGGAGAGCCCGATGGGCGTCGAGAACTATGTCGCGACGCTCAAGCTCACGCCCGTCACGGACGGCAACCGGACCTTCGCCGAGTGGTGGGCCGAGTTCGACTGCGCGCCGGAGCGCGAGCGCGAGCTGGCGCACAATGTCAGCCAAGGCGTGTTCCAGGCGGCCTTTAACTCGCTCAAGGCGCTCCTGCGTTGATTCGGGTCACGCGCTCGGCGATCATCGACGCGCCGATCGCGCGCGTGTGGGAGGTGCTGCGCGATTTCAACAGCCATTGGGCCTGGCATCCGGCGGTCGGCGAGTCGCATATCGAGAACGGCGAGCCGGCCGACCAGGTCGGCTGTGTGCGAAACTTCCATCTCAAGGACGGCAATCATATTCGTGAGCAGCTGCTCGGCCTGTCGGACCGCGACCACATCTCCACCTATTGCATTCTAGACGCCACGCTGCCGATGCGGCACTACGTGGCGACCGTGCAATTGAAGCCGGTCACCGACGGCGATCGCACCTTCTGGCACTGGCAATCGACCTTCGACGTGCCACGAGGCCGCGCAAAGGAGTTCGCCGAACTCGTCGGCAAGGGGGTCTACGAAGGCGGCTTCGACGGTCTGCGCGCCCATTTGCGGCGCGGCGCCGCGCCCGCCGCGATCTCGCCAGCCGTCGCCGCGCAAGCTGCAGTTCCGGCTCAAGCGGTCGTGGCGACGGCCTTCGGCGGTCCCGAGGTGCTCGACTATCGCAGCCAGCCGGCGGCGGCGCCTCGATCGGGCGAAGTCCGCATCCGGCAAAGCGCCATCGGCGTGAATTTCATCGATGTGTATGTCCGTAGGGGCCTATATCGCATGATCGATCCGCCGGCGGCCATCGGCATGGAAGCGGCCGGAACGGTCATCGATGTCGGCCCGAACGTGGCGCATCTGCTGCCCGGCGATCGCGTCGCCTACGCCTGCCCGCCGCCGGGCGCCTATGCCACGGTGCGCACGCTCGCCGCCGACCAAGTCGTGCCCCTACCCCAGGATGTCGGCGACGAAACGGCGGCCGCCCTGATGCTCAAGGGAATGACGGCCGAATATCTTCTTCACCGCACGCACCGGCTGCGGCAGGGCCAGAACGTGCTGGTGCATGCCGCCGCCGGCGGCGTCGGATTGCTGCTCTGCCAATGGGCCAGGGCGATCGGCGGGCGCGTCATCGGCACGGTCTCGACCGAGGAGAAGGCGCGCCTGGCGCGCGCCAATGGCTGCGAATTTCCGATCATCACCGGCAACTATCGCTTCGCGCGCGAAGTCATGGACATCACCGGCGGCCGCGGCGCGGATGTGATCTATGACGGGCTGGGCCAGGGTGCTGCCACGGAGAACCTCGACGCTCTGGCCGTGACCGGACACTGGGTGTGCTACGGCCAGGCGAGCGGTCCGCATGCGGCGATGCCCGATCTCGGCACGAAGTCGGGCACGCTGTCACGGCCCGTGCTGTTCCACTACACGGCCGAGCGCCATGTGCTGAACGAGATGGCCGAGCGCGTATTCGCGGCGCTACGCGCGGGGACGATCCGCGTCGAAATCCGTCACCGCTATCCGCTGGCCGCCGCCGCCGAGGCGCACCGCGATCTCGAAGCGCGGCGCACCGTCGGCTCGATCGTGCTGATTGCTTAGAGTAGCCCGGGGTCGTTACCCCCCGGCCATGCGCGGCAGGATGAACACCTCGCTGCCAGCCGGGAGCGGACGAAACCGATCGTCGCGGTAGATCTCGCCATCGACCGCCACCGACACGCCGCGGTCGAGCACGGGCTTCAGCTTCGGATGTTGCTCGGCAAGCTTCAACAACAGCTGGTGTATGTTCGGGGCATCGATCTCGAGCTCGGTCAGCCCGCCGGCCGCCGATCTGAGGGTGCCCGACAGCTTGACGAGCGCCATCAGCTCCTGCGCGACGCAGCCGCGTCGATTGCGGCGAGCACGCGCGGCGGCGCCATCGGCAGCTCGCTCAAACGCACGCCGGCCGCGGCGGAAACCGCATTGGCGACCGCCGCGAGCGGGGGGACGATGGAAGTCTCGCCGACGCCGCGCACGCCATAGGGATGGCCGGGATTGGGCGTCTCGACGATCACCGTGTCGATCATGGGCAGGTCCGAGGCGACGGGTATGCGGTAATCGAGGAAGCCCGGGTTCTGCAGCCGCCCGTCGCGGCCATAGACATATTCCTCGTTGATCGCCCAGCCGATGCCTTGGGCGGCCCCGCCCTGATACTGACCTTCGACGTAGCTCGGATGGATCGCCTTGCCGGCGTCCTGGACGACGGTATAGCGCTTGATCTCGACCCGTCCGGTCTCGCGGTCAACTTCGGCATCGGTCATGTGCACGGCAAAGCTGACGCCGGCGCCTTCGGCATTGACCTCGCAATGCCCGGCGATCGGCCCGCCGGTGCTGCCGGCCGTCTTGGCGATGTCGGCCAGCGACAGGGGCGCGAAGCTGCCGGCGTTCGGGCTCGCCGGCTTGGCGTAGCCCTTCTCCCAGACCACGGCATCAGGGGCGATGCCCCAGGTCTTGGCCGCGCGCGCGCACAGCTTGGCCGTGGCGTCGCGCGCCGCCTGAATCACCGCCAGGCCGGTGGAAAACGTCACGCGGCTGCCTTCGGAGATGTCGTTGTAGCCGAGCGAGCTGGTGTCGGCGACGATGGCTCTCACCTGCTCGTAGCCGATGCCCAGCTCTTCCGCCGCGATCAGGCACATCGAGGCGCGCGAGCCGCCGATGTCCGGCGTGCCGACCGCGAGCGCCACCGTGCCGTCGACGTTGACGTTGAGCGACACGCAGGTCTGGCCGCCGAAGTTGAACCAGAAGCCGGCGGCGATGCCGCGGCCCTGGTTGGGGCCCAATGGCGCCTTGTAATGCGGATGCCTGCGCGCCGCCTCCAGACACTCGATCAGGCCGATGCGCTTGTATTTCGGCCCGTAGGACGACCGCGTTCCCTCCTTGGCGGCATTCTTCAGGCGCAGCTCGATCGGATCCATGCCGATCTTCTTCGCCAGCTCGTCGAGCACGCTCTCCACCGCGAAAGCGACCATCGGCGCGCCGGGGGCGCGGTAGGCGGCCTGCTTCGGCCGGTTGGTCACGACGTCGTAGCCGACCGTCTTGACGTGCTCCAGGTCGTAGCAGGCGAAGGCCGACATCGCGCCGAACTCGACGGGCGAGCCGGCGAAGGCGCCGCCCTGGAAACGGATCTCCGCCGTGCCGGCTGTGATCCGGCCATCCTTCGTCACGCCGATCTTGACGTCCATGCTGGCGCTCGAGGTCGGCCCCGAGGCACGGAACACCTCCTCGCGCGACATCACGAGCTTGACCGGCCGGCCGGCCTTGCGCGACAGCGCGAGCGCCACCGGCTCGATGAACACCGTCGTCTTGCCGCCGAACCCGCCGCCGATCTCGGACGCCGTCACGCGCAGCTTCGACACATCCATGCCGAGCAGCGAGGCGCACTGATTGCGCACCATGTAGTGCCCTTGCGTGCAGACCCAGAGCTCGCCCTGCCCGTCGCTGCCGACGCTGGCGAGGCAGGCATGCGGCTCGATATAGCCCTGGTGCGTCGCCTCGGTCTTGAAACTGCGCGCGATGACCAGGTCGGCCTGCTTGAAGCCGATTTCCGGATCGCCGTGCCCGAACTCGCAGCGCGACGCGATGTTGGAAGCCTTCTTCGGCGCGGGCTCGACGTTGGCCGTGATCATGTCGGCGTGCAGTACGGGCGCGCCCGGCTTCATCGCCTCATCGACATCGGTGACGTGCGGCAGAATTTCATAGTCGACGCGGATCAGCTTCAGCGCTTTTCGCGCGACCGCAGCGCTGGTCGCGGCGACAGCCGCGACCGCATGGCCGTCATAGAGCGCCTTGTCGCGTGCCATGACGTTGTGCAGCACGTCGCGCAGACCAGGATCCCCCTCCTTGAAGTCCGCGCGGGTGACGATCGCCTTGACGCCGGGCAGCTTGGCAGCCTTTGACGTATCGATCGCACGAATGCGCGCATGGGCATGCGGGCTGCGCAGGATCTTGCCCACCAACATGCCCGGCGCGCTGGCGTCGGCGCCGAAGCGGGCGCGGCCGGTCACCTTGTCGATGCCGTCCGGCCGGAGCGGGCGCGTGCCGACGAGCGCGAATTTGTGGGTCGCCGGATCGATCGTCGCATCAAGCGGCATGGCTCAGCCCTTTCTCATCTCGGCAGCGGCGGCTTGGACGGCGCGGACGATCTTGTCGTAGCCCGTGCAGCGGCACAGGTTGCCGGCCAATCCGAAGCGGATCTCGGTCTCGGTCGGGTCGGGGTTGCGGTCGAGCAGCGCCTTGGCGGCCACCAGGAAGCCCGGCGTGCAGACGCCGCACTGAAGCGCGGCGAATTCGAGGAACTTCTGCTGCAGCGGATGCAGCCGGTCGCCCGTCGCCAGGCCCTCGACCGTCGTGACCTTGCGTCCTTCGGCCTCGGCGCCCAGCACCAGGCAGGAGCAGACGACACGGCCGTCGACCACGACGCTGCACGCGCCGCAGTCGCCCGTGCCGCAGCCTTCCTTGGCGCCGGTCAGGCCGAGGTGGTCGCGCAACACGTCGAGCAGCGTCTCTTCGGCATCGCAGAGATATTCGACCGGATCGCCGTTGATGGTCGTGGAAACCTTGACCTTGGACATCATTTCCCCCATCACCCGCCCCCCATTCATTTGCCTTGGGCACGCGCCAACGCGGTCCGTGCCGCCCGGCGGGCCAGCACGCCGGCAACCTTGATGCGGAACTTCTTGGTGCCGCGCTTGTCGTCGATCGGCCGGCACGCGGCCGAGGCGGCCGCAGCCAGACGCTCAAGCGCCGCCTGATCGACCGTGCTGCCGATCAGCGCCTTGGCCGCGTCGGGCACCAGGATCACGCGCTCCGCGACTGCGCCCAAAGCAACCCTGGCCGCCGTGCAGACGCCGTTGCGATCGAGCGTCAGGCTGACGCCGGCGCCGACGACGGCGATGTCCATCTCGCTGCGTGGAATGAATCGGAGATAGGCGTCGCCCGATCGGGGCGCACGCTTCGGCAGCACAATGGCTTCGACAATCTCGCCCTTCTTGAGCGAGGTTCTGCCTGGCGCGACGGCGACATCCTCGACCGGAAGGCTGCGCCGTCCGCGCGGGCCGACGATGACTGCAGTGGCGCCGGCGGCCACGAGAGCGGGCACGCTGTCGGCGGCCGGCGACGCGTTGCACAGATTGCCTCCCATCGTCGCGCGCGACTGAATCTGAATCGAGCCGATCAGGTTTGCCGCCTCGACGACACCCGGCCACGCCCGGCGCAAGGCCTTGTGCTCGCCGAGCTCCGCGCCGGATACGGCGGCGCCGATGCGGAAGCCTCCAGACTTGGTCATGATCGAGCGCATGCCTGCGATGCGCTTGATGTCGACGATCAGATCGGGTGCGATGCGGTCGGTCCGGATCTGAACCAGGAGGTCGGTGCCGCCCGCCAATACGCGGGCCATGCCCGCCTTGCCGGCCATGAGCCTGACCGCTTCCTTGGCAGTTGTCGGCGCTTCGTATCGCATGAGGGCCTCTTCAGTTCTGACGTGGCACGCGGAATGGGCGATGCTGGGCGATGCGCCGCGACACGGCTCGCCATGTCAACTTCGAACCCGTGCGCAGGGCTGCATAATGTCACAGCCCAACTCCGGTGCCATAGTCACATCTTGAACGTAGGGCCCGGTCCTGTGAAGCAGGACGGCGGCGGGAAGGCAACCTGGGTCAAACGGTCGCTCGCGGACCTTCATCCCGGATCGGACGCGCGTTGCGCGGCGGGGTGTTCCTCTGACCAAGCATGGAAATTTGAGATACCGTGCAACAGGGTTTGCCGGGAAAGTCGGCAAAGAAAGCCGCGTTCCGGACTCGCATGGAAGGCGCCGTCCGGCAATCGCAGCCGTTGACGCCTGTTGTCGCAACAAGTGCTTGGAGGCCAGGAATGGCTGAGCCCGACCTCGACCCCGAAACGTCAAGCACGAAGCGACACGGCATTGCAGTGATCGGCGCCGGGATGATCGGCGCCGCGCACGCCTCCGGCTATCGCGCCCATATCGGTCGCTTCGGCAAGGAGCTCGAACTTCATCTCGCCACAGTCTGCGACACCAGGGAAGAAGCGGCAAAATCGCTCGCCTCCACCTACGGCTTCAGGAACTGGGTAACCGACTGGAGGACGGTAATGGCGGACGAGCGCGTTCGCATTGTCAGCATCGCCCTGCCGAACGCCGCGCACGTAGAAGTCGCCTCGGCCGCGATCGAGGCGGGGAAGCACATGCTCTGCGAGAAGCCGCTGGCGCTCTCGGCCGCTGCGGCGCGCGGCCTGCTCGACGCGGCCAAAAGATCCGGTGTCATCGCCGGCACCGTGTTCAACTACCGGCGTTTTCCCGCGATCGCCGAGATCGGGAAGCTCGTGCGCGCAGGGGAGATCGGTGACCCGGTTCATCTGCTCGTCCAGTATCAATCAGAGTACGGCGCCGATCCGAACCTGCCGCATAGCTGGAGAGACGTCCGGGCGCTGGCCGGCGGCGGCGCACTCACCGATCTCGGGACGCATGCGATCGACATCGCCCGGTTCCTGTGCGGCGAGGTCGCCGAAGTCCGCGGCGCGGCGGAAGCCATTGTGATCAAGTCGCGGTTTTGTCCGGCGGCAGCGACCTCCGGCCACGATCACGCAACGCTGAGCAACGAGCGTCGACCCGTCGACACCGACGACGTGACGTCGGCGATCCTCCTGTTTGAGAACGGCTGTCAGGGCCTGCTATCGGCGAGCCGCGTGGCCGTCGGGATGGGGAACACGCTTTCCCTGGTCTTGTGCGGCACACGGGGCACCGTCCGCCACACGACGGCGGTCGCCGGCGAGTACCAGATTGCCCGCCTCGGCGGCGCCGGCGGCGGCTTCTCGATCGTGCCGAACCGGCCAGCCTCTCCATTCGTGCGCGATTACCTTCCCGTGCCTCATGACGGTGTCGCGGTCGGCTATGCCGAGGCGTTTGGCTTCATGATCGCGGAGTTCCTTGCAGCGATCGCCGCCGGCGTTCCCTTCACGAACGGTTCGCTGACGGATGGAATGAAGGCCGCGGAGGTGCTCGAAGCGATCCAGCGCTCGGCAGCCTCGCATCGGCCGGTCGTGTTGCGGGAAAGCGGCGCGGGTCGTTGAAATCTTGGTGCGGATGTGCTGGCCAGCGTGGCGCGCGACTGGATCTGGGGCGAGCCGATCGGGTTCGCCGCCTCGACGATTCCGCGCCGAGCTTTGCGCAGCGCCTTGTGCTCGCCAAGCACCGCGCCGGCGACGGCGGCGCCGATCGGGAATCCTCCGGCCTTGGCCGTGATCGAGCGCATTCCCGCGATGCGCTTGATGTCGACGATCAGGTCGAGGCTGAAGCGGTCGATCCGCTTCTGAACCAGGAGGTCGGTGCCGCCCGCCAGCACGCGGGCCACGTCCGCCTAGCCGGACTTGAGCTCGACCGCTTCCTTGGCGGTTGTCGGCGTGTCGTATCGCATGGGGGTCCTCTCAAGACAGTCACCGCAGGCGGAGCCGGCGAGCGTCTCCAGGCCCATGCGACCCCATCCTCGGCAGCGGGAACGGGCTCGGGTTTGCGGTCACACCCACGGCGCTATCCGGTCATAGCCCTGGACGGGCGCGACAGTCACGTCCCGGGCAGTTCTCGCGACGCCTCTCGACGCGCAACGCAGGTCGGCACCCGCTTCGGCCATCCATCGCCGAATGCTCGGCCGCGCCCCCAGCCTTCCACCGCGGCCGGCGTCGAGCGGCGCCGCTTATTTTAGTTGACAAATTATTCAATCAATATTCTAATTGAACAATGAAATTGACGAAGCGGCCCTACCGTCTGGGACGGCGCGGCGAGGCGGCGGGCGAAACGCGCCGGCGCATCGTCGCGGCGACGTCCGACCTGCATGCCGAGCAGGGAATCGCGGCCACGACCATGCGCCAGATCGCCGCGCGCGCCGGCGTCAGCGTCGGCACCGTCTATCACCACTTTCCAAGCTACGCCGACGCCATCGCCGCCTGCGGCGCCTACACGACCGAGCACGTCCCGGCACCGACCGACGCCATCTTCGCGGGCGTTCCATCGCGGCACGAGCGAATCGAGCGGCTCGCCAGCGCGGCGTTCGACTATTACGCGCGCCTGCCCGTGCTGGGCTCGGTGCGGCGCGACCAGGCGATCGCAGCGACGCTGCGGAAATTCGTCAAGCAGGAAGTGGTGCACCGCCGCAGGCTGGCGGCGCTCGCCGTGGGCGCGGATGCGCAGGATCGGCGCAGCGCGCTCGTCGCAGCGCTGGTCGATTTCGATGTGTATCAGGCGCTGCTGCGCCAGGGCTTCGACAGGAGCGCCGCCGCCGCCACGGTCGCGGCGCTGGCAAACGCTTGGTTGGACGGCAATGACCGGCCGACGGACGCTTAACCAGGAGAGACACATGCAGACGCGCATCACGGAGATTTGCGACGGGGTCTACCGGCTTTCGACGTTCGTGCCGGACGTCGCGCCGCCGGCCGGGTTCAGCTTCAACCAGTTCCTGCTGATGGCCGAGGAGCCCCTGCTGTTCCATTGCGGTCACCGGTCCATGTTCGAGTCGATCAGCGGCGCGATCGGGACGCTCATGCCGATCGACCGGCTGCGCTGGATCTCCTTCAGCCATCTCGAGGCCGACGAATGCGGCGCGATGAATGCCTGGCTGGATGCCGCGCCGCACGCCCGGATCGTCCACGGCGCTCTCGGCTGCGAGGTCTCGCTCAACGATCTTGCCGCCCGGCCGCCGCGCGCCTTGTCGGACGACGAGGTGATCGACCTGGGCGGCAAGCGCGTGCGCTTCCTGTCGACGCCGCACGTGCCGCACGGCTGGGATGCCGGACTGATGTTCGAGGAGAGCGGCGCCACGCTGCTGTGCAGCGATCTGCTCGGCCAGGTCGGCGACGGTCCCGCAGTGACCAAAGGCGACGTGGTCGGACCGGCGCTCGCGGCCGAGCTGGAGTTCCGCTCGATGAGCGTGACGCAGGACACGATCGCCACGTTGCGGCGGCTGGCGGCGCTCGCACCCAGAACGCTGGCGATCATGCACGGCTCGTCGTTCGCGGGCGACTGCGCCGGCGCGCTGAGCGCGTTCGCCGACGGTCTCGGCCAGCAGCGGCTCGCCCGGGCCGCGTAGGCCGCATCCGCCGCCGCGCGGCCGGCTGTGCCGATGCTTGATTCGAAAACCTGCGGCGCGCGCGGTGAACACGCTATCGAGATGCAGCGAATTTTGGCCGCAACCGAAGGATGCTCGACATGCTGCTCGACACCGACGTGTTCGCGACGGATCTCAACCGCCTACAGACCGGGATCAACGCCTTCGACGACGAAGCGTCGGCCAAGTCGTCAACCCGAGCAGATCGGCTGCAAAGCGCGCCGGCCCGATCGCCCATGCGGCTTCGATCATGATCGACAGGCGATGGGGCGATGCGATCGGTCCGCATTGGGGCGGCAGGTCAGCGCCGCCTGCATGCACGTGGGTCGGGCCTCTCGTCCCGGCCATGAGCTCGACCATGGCCTTGGCCGTCGTGGGCGCTTCGAATCTCGTGGGTGCAATCACCCCACCCGTTGCGGGCGCATGTCGGCGCGATCGATGCCGGCCACGACCACGGGCTTCTTCATCGCGTCGCGGCGGAACGGCTCGCCCAGCTCCTGGTTGAGAATGACCTCGATGAAGGTGGTGGTGCCTTTCTTCTGCGCTTCGCAGGATTCCTTGAGCGCGGCGGTGAGCTCGGCCTGGGTGCGCACGGTCACGCCCTTGAGGCCGCAGGCTTCGGCCACCCGGGCGTAACTCAGGTGCGGATCGAGCTCGGTGCCGACGAAGTTGTTGTCGTACCACAGGATCGAGTTGCGTTTTTCGGCACCCCACTGGTAGTTGCGGAAAATCACCATCGTGATGCCCGGCCATTCCTTGCGGCCGATGGAGCTCATCTCGCTCATGGAAATGCCGAAGGCGCCATCGCCGGCGAAGCCGACGCAGGGCGTGTCTGGATTGCCGATCTTCGCGCCGAGAATTGACGGAAAGCCGTAGCCGCACGGACCGAACAGGCCGGGCGCCAGGTATTTGCGGCCGCGCTCGAAGGACGGATAGGCATTGCCGATCGCGCAGTTGTTGCCGATGTCGCTCGAAATGATGGCATCCTTCGGCAGGCCGGCCTGGATGGCGCGCCACGCCTGCCTCGGCGACATGCGGTCGGCATCGCGCTTGCGCGCTTCGGCGTTCCATACCGTTCCGGGGTCGTCTTCCTCATGGTCCATGCTGGACAGCGCCTGGAGCCAAGCCGACTTTCGTGTGTGGATGAGGGCCTTGCGCTCGGCGCGGCCGGCGTCGCCGGCCGATGGCGCGAGTTGCGCCAGGATCTGCTTGGCCACCAGCTTGGCGTCGCCGCAGATGCCGACCGTGACGGGCTTGGTCAGGCCGATGCGATCCGCGTTGATGTCGACCTGGATGATTTTGGCGGTCTTGGGCCAGTAGTCGATGCCATAGCCGGGCAGGGTCGAGAACGGATTGAGGCGCGTGCCGAGGCAAAGCACCACATCGGCTTTGGCGACGAGTTCCATGGCCGCCTTCGAGCCGTTGTAGCCGAGCGGGCCGACGGCGAGCGGATGGCTGCCGGGGAAACTGTCGTTGTGCTGGTAGTTGTTGCACACTGGCGCGTCGAGCTTCTCGGCCAGTGCCACGCATTCCGGAATGGCGTCTGCCAGCACCACGCCCGCCCCGGAAAGGATCACGGGAAACCTCGCTTCGGAGAGCAGTTTGCCGGCGGCGGCGATCGCGTTGGCGCCGCCCGCGGGGCGTTCGAACTCCACGACCGCCGGCAGGGTGATGTCGATCACCTGCGTCCAGAAGTCGCGCGGCACGTTGATCTGGGCCGGCGCCGACAGGCGCTTGGCCTTGAGGATCACCCGATTGAGCACCTCTGCCATGCGCGATGGATCGCGTACTTCTTCCTGATAGCCGACCATGTCGCGGAACAGCGCCATCTGCTCGACTTCCTGGAAGCCGCCCTGGCCGATGGTTTTGTTGGCCGCCTGCGGGGTCACCAGCAGCATCGGCGTGTGGTTCCAATAGGCCGTCTTGACGGCGGTGACGAAGCCCGTGATCCCGGGACCGTTCTGAGCGATCGCCATGGCGATCTTCCCGGTCGAACGCGTATAGCCGTCACAGATGAGACCGCCGTTCGTCTCCTGCGCCACGTCCCAGAACCTGATTCCGGCCTTGGGAAAGAGGTCTGAGATCGGCATGAAGGCCGAGCCGATGATGCCGAAGGCGTGCTCGATGCCATGCATCTGCAGCACCTTCACGAAGGCCTCTTCCGTCGTCATCTTCATGGGCAACGTCCTTGGTTGGTTGTCAGGGTCTGTCCGCTGTCCGAATCTGCGGGAGGGCCCAAGCAACGCACAGCTTGGAAACTTGGTCGAAAATATCGGCAGAACGGGCGGTTTGTCACGCCCGACGGTTGGGGCGTGGCCCGCCGGGTTCGGCCGCGTCGCCGCGACCGGACGCACGCGCCGGCGAACCGGCAACCCGTGGATGTCGCCAGGCACCGGCGCGCAAGCTTAGAGGTTGCCCGCCGGTTCACCGGTTTTTCAGGATCGAGATGTGTTGCCGGATGCGCCACGCCTGGCAATCGCGGTCATGACGGACGCGCCGAGCGACCGAGAGTGCATTGGCCGCCTTCGGGCGGTCGTGATTTGATCGGCTGGCTCTGCCCGCGTCTTCGGCTAGCCGCCGCCGTAGGGCCGCATGATGATCTCGAG
>VGDO01000081.1 GCA_016869645.1 Alphaproteobacteria bacterium | reverse complement strand
GTGATCCGCGGTTCGGAACGATCGCGACGTACATGTGCAGCTTGAATCACGGCACAACCAGCCTGTCGAGCCCCTCAAACAAATTACATGACTACCGTCAAAGCCAAAATCCCCGCACTTTCAATTGCTTAGCTCGAAAATGGGGCAAAGTTCAGCCTAGCCCTCGAACTTCCTGGCTCAACGCAGCCTATCGGTGAAACTTCGTTTCACCTGGCGGCAGCACTTTCCTCTACGGGGAAAGTGCGAGAGCCCGTGGCCAATTCTCAGACAGGCTCCTAGGTGCGGTTCGTGAAGCGTGCATTGCCGAGACCCGTGCCGATCGTCAGCACGCCCTATCGCTTGGCATCGCGCATGAAGGGCGCTTCGCTCAGGCCCTGAACGACCGCATCGTTGTGCATGAGCACGACCGTGTGCTCGCGGCCGATCTTCGGTATCGCCTTGCCGATCACGGCCGGCGGATTGAAGCGGTCGCTTTCCCAGTTGCCCGGCAGGTTCTGGCCGCCGCGCAGGATCGACCCGTCCTTTCGGACGATGCCCGGACAGCCGATGCCGATGAGCGGCGCCAGCACCAGCTTTCGCTTGCGCGCTCGCCTGATCAGTTCCCGGAACATCTCGATCAGTCGCCGCATGGCCTTGTCCCGGCCGGGCTTTTCATTGGCGTGACGCCACTGAAGCGACTCCCAGACCTTCGCCGCGCGCAGATCTCCGGCCTTGCTCCGATTGAACTCGACGACCCCGACGCGGAAGTTGGTGCCGCCGATATCGGCGGCGAGGATCGCGTCGTAGCCGGCAAAGACCCAGGCCGGCACAAGCTGGACCGCACCAATCAACCCCGCCTCGTCGGGATGGTGACGGATCGGCGTCAGCGCCAGATGGAGACCGCCCGCCCTGAGCATGATCGCTGCGCGCGCGATCGCGAGCTGTCCAATGCGGCTGTCGCGCATTCCGCCGCCGACGACAATGTGCTCGGTCTTGTGCCATGACTTGATCTGCAAGAATCGGCGGGTGACGCTCGCCAGCTCGCCGGCAAATTCTTCGATCGCGCTATGGAGCAGCGCGGCGACAGCCGCGTCGCCTGAGACGAGGAGCTTGTCGAGCTTGCCGCGATTCAGTTCGGCGGTCGGATGCTTGCCAAGCGGATCGACACCCTCCGAGCGCAGCGTGGCGCGCCACTTCTCGAGAATGGCATGGAAGGCGCGGCGGCTGGCGCGATCGCCGATGAAGCCGTCGGCATCGCGAATCTCGGCATTATAGGCGTCGACCTGCACTGCCGGCAGGATTCGCGCACCGTGGCCAGGGATCGAATGGGTTTCGTGGGGTTCCGGGACCAGCGGCGCGGCAGGGACGCTGCCCCGCTTCCGGACCGAGGAACGAGACGAGCCAACCGCCTTGGCCGCGCGACGGCGGGCCAGCGACTTTCGACGACTCTCCGAGGGGTTGTGGGTGCTGCTTGCGAGCGGCTTCCCGGCCAAAGCGTCCACTGCACGCCTCCCCGCCTCCGCTGAACACCCGGAAAACGCCGCTACGAACGAGCGGTTCCAAGGTGAATGCGAAATAAGCTTCGTCCCGCTGGCCGCAAGCTACTGTGTCAGGTCTGCCTGTCGGTCGCGTGCGAATACTCCCAGTTGCGCCGTAGAGCCTCCCAGTTGTCCGGTTTCACGGTCCAGTTGGCCGTCGCGACATTGGTCGGGTAGGTGAAAATCCAGAACACAAGCTGCGCACCGACCACGCATGCGATGGCCGCAATGATCGGCCACAGCAGATGAGAATCGCGCCGCGTCAGAATCGCGGCCGCCGTCATGGTGACGACCTGCGCAACGATGCCGAGCAGATTCCAGCCGCGATAGGCCAATTGGGTGACGAAGTACTCGTCGCGCGGCAAGCCGATCTTGTTGGGCAGTGCGAAGAGATGCGCCAGCGCCGGCCCGAGAGCGAGGCCCGTCGCCAGCACCGCGCAGAAATACGCGATTCTCAAGCCTGCCGCACGCCCGGGCCGCTGTTCCGTCGGTGCGACCATGTCGCCTCGCTCGTTCCGATGACCGGAACGGCAACGAGGCCTATTGCAGACTGGTTCCGGAGGCGCGGTCAGCCCGCCTTTTTTTGGGTCTTCAGCGCCAGGGGCAGCGCGGTCAGCACCGCGTCGGTGTCCTCGGCCGTGCCGACGGTCACGCGCAGATAGGTCTCATAGCCGGGATCGCGCCATTCGCGCGCGGCGACGCCGTGCAGCAGCAGGGCATCGATCACCGGCCAGGCATTGGTGCCGAGATCGACCGAGACGAAGTTGGTCACGCTGGGCAGGGGCTTGTAGCCGAGCTTGACGAAGCCTTCGATGAGGCGCCGTCGCTCGCGCGCCGTCGAGTCGAGGATGAACTTGAGGTAGGCCTCGTCCGCCAGCGCCGCCAAGGCGGCCTGCTGCGCCATGTCGGTCACGTTGAAGGTTGTGCGTACCTTGCGCAGCGCATCGGCTATCTCGTCGGAGCCGCACAGGGCATAGCCGATGCGCATGCCGGCGAGCGCGTAAGCCTTGGAGAAGGTGCGGAATACCACCCAGGGTCCCTTGCGGCGCGCGACATGGGCGAGCACGTCGGGGCCGCCGGCATGGCGGCCGAACTCGGAGTAGGCTTCGTCGATGCCGAGGATGAGGTCGTCGGGTGTGCCCGCGACCAGACGTGCGACGCGCGCGTCGTCGAGCTGCCCGCCGCTCGGATTGTTGGGCGTGCAGCACCAGAGGATGCGCGTGCTCGGCTGGACGGCGGCAAGCAGCTTGTTGACGTCGCATGCCCCCTCGCGGTCAATCGGCACCAGGATCGGCTTGGCGCCCATCACCACCGCCGCAAGCCGGTAGCGCGGGAACGATGGGGTCGGCGCCACGATGGTGTCGCCCGGGCCCAGCGCCGCCTGGCTCAGCAGGTTGAGCAGCTCGTCGCTGCCAATGCCGAAGACGATGCGGTCGGCCGGCACGCCGGTGCGCCTCGACATCGCTGCCGCCAGCTTGGTCGAGCGCGTCTCGGGATAACGATTGATACCCTGCGCGGCGCGCATGATCGCCTCGAGCGTCGCCGGCGAGGGTGGGTAGGGGCATTCGTTGAGATTGAGCAGGCGGAGATCCTCGCCGTGGAGCGCGCGCATTTCCGCCGCGGCCAGCGGCAGCACGCCCGTCTTCAGCGCCTTGATGCCGTCGGTCAGATAGGGCGCGGAGGAAACGGCCTGACTCATGGGCGAGGTGTCCTTTCGAACAGGCGATGGACGAGCGGGACGAAAGCCTGGATGGGCAGCGTCTCGTAGCCGGCATCCGTTGCGTTCTGGTCGTAGTGCGCGACGAAATGCGCGGTCAGCTCGAAGGCAGGGTGGCCGCGGAATTGCTCGCGCGCCATGCGGTCATTGCCGGGTAGATCGTGGCAGTGAAATTTTTGGAAGATCTGGTGCTGTCGCAGCATCCAAGTGTGTGCCTCGGAGATGTAAGGCCGCAGCAGGGCGGCGGCAAACTCGCCATGGGTCGGATTGGCGATCGCATAGCCGATGTCGTGCAGCAGGCAGACGACGATGAATTCCTCATCGGCCCCGGCGCGCCACGCGCGCGTCGCCGCCTCCAGCCCGTGCCGGTACATGTTTGTGTGGTAGCCGTAGGACGGATCGTCCTTCTGCATCTCGAGCAATGCCAGCGCGTCGCGCGCGGCGCGGCCGCGATAGACAAGGCCGCGCTGGCGCTCGAGGATCGCCCAGTCCGCCGCGCCGAGATGTTCGAGATCGGGCGCGCCGACGTAGCGCCAAGCCGGATCGCCGAGTGGCGTGCGCGCGTGCGGCAACGGTTTGGCCGGTGCGAGCGTCACCCGGTTGCGCGGGGGATGATTCTGGTCCGGCATGATCAGAACCGATCGGCGCGGTAGGGCGCGGCGTCGACGGAGGGCGGCCGTCCCGCCACCAGATCGGCGATCAGGCGCCCGGTGGCGGCGCCGAGGGTCAGGCCGAGATGGCCGTGGCCGAAAGCAAACCAGGCATTGCGGTGCCGCGGGCTGCGGCCGATCACCGGCAGCGAATCCGGCATCGACGGCCGCCGTCCCATCCAGAACTTGGCCTTGTCGGTGCCGAGGGCCTTGAACATCGGCCTTGTCTGCTCGATCAGAATCTCGGCACGGCGCCAGTTGGGCGGCGCGTCGACGCCCGCGAGTTCGACCGTGCCGGCCAGCCGCAGCCCGTGCTCCATCGGCGTGATGCCGAACTTGCCTTCGCCCGACATGAGCGGGATGCGCAGCTCGACGCCTGGTGCCTCGAGCATGGCGTGATAGCCGCGCTCGGTGTCGAGCGGCACGTCGGAGCCGAGCGCCTTCGCGAGCGGCCGCGAATAGGCGCCGGCGGCGATCACGACCTGGCCGATCGGCCGCGTCCCGGCGTCGCTCACGAGCGCGCGCGGACCGTCGGCCGCGAAGTCGGCGAATCCCATCACGCGCTCGCGCCGGATCGTGCCGCCCTGGCGCACGAAATCCTCGGCGAGGACTTCGGATAGCCGGCCGGGATTGGTGACATGGCCGGAATCGGGAATGAACACGCCATGGGTGAAGACGGGCGCCAGCGCGGGCTCGAGCTGCGCCACCTCGTTGCCGTCGAGATACTCGACGCGCACGCCGCGCCGCGCGCGCATGTCATGGCCCCAGCGCGCGCGCCGGAACGATTCCTTGGACCGATAGACGTAGAGCAGGCCGATGCGCCGGAAGAGATCGGATGCGCCGGCGCTGCGCAGGAGCGGCTGATAGGCCTCGTAGGAATCGGTCAGCATTCGGTTGAGCGCGATCGAGATGGCTTCGACCCGGCCGGGCCGGCTCGCCTGGACGAACTTCCACAGCCACGGCGCCAGGCGCGGCAGATAGCGCCAGTCGATCGAGAGTGGCGACTGCCGGTCGAGCAGCATTGCCGGTACGTCCTTGAGGATGCCCGGTGTGCCGACTGGGGTCATGCTGCCGATGCAGATGCCGCCGCAATTGCCGAAGGAACAGCCCTGTCCGGGCGGATCGGGATCATAGAGCGCGACGTCGTGACCGTCGCGCTGGAGCTGGAGCGCGGTCGCGATGCCGACGATGCCGGCGCCGACGACGGCAAACTCCGCGGAAGCGCCGTTGCCCGTCATGGCGTCCTATTTCCGGTAGGCGAACGCCCGGTCGAAGCGCGACACGATGTATTCGCCGCATGTGATGGGCGGATGGCGCGGCGCTTCGCGTCCGCGGAAGATCTCGGCCGGATCGACGACCGTGTCGTAGTCGGGATCGAAGAACACGGCGATCGAGTAGCGCTCGCGCCCCGAGGAATTGATCACGCGGTGCGGATTGGACGTGAAATGATCGTTGGTCCAGCGCGCCATCAGATCGCCGATGTTGACGACGAAGGTGCCGGGGATCGGATGCGCCGTGACCCACTCGCCCGATCTTCCTTTGACCTGCAGCCCGCCGACCTGGTCCTGCCAGACGAAGGTGATGCCGCCATAGTCGGTGTGCGGTGCCACGCCGAACTGCTCGGAGCCCATGTCGGGCGGCTGCGGCGGGTAATAGACGAGCGAGCCGCGTGCCAGCGGCTTGCGGAAGCGGCTGGTGAAGAAATCGAGCGGCAGGTCGAGGCTGGCCGCCATGCCGAGCAGCAGGCGGTTGCCGCAGGCGAGCATGGCTTCGTAGTAGTCGGTGAGCGCGGCGCGGAACTCCGGCATGTCCGCCGGCCATTGATTGGGACCCATCAGCTTCCTGCCCGCGCGCACGTCCGGATCGTCCTCGCCGAGCTCGAGGCCCCAGATGTAGCTCTCCTTCAGATCGATGCGCGCCTTGTCGTACATCTTGGCCTCGCCGACCTTGAGGAAGCCGCGATGGCGGGCGTTGATGCGCACCTTCTGCTTTTCCGCGAGCGGCTGGGCGAAGAAGCGCCGCGAGGCGTCGTAGACGCGGTCGATCAGCGCCTGGGGCACGCCGTGATTTCGGATGTAGAAGAAGCCGGTGTTCTCGGAGGCCGAGCGCATGGCGCGCGCCACCCCGGCAATGCCGTCAGTCCCGCCCGACAGCGCCGCGACATCGATCACGGGAATGTCGGGCAATTCGATCCGCTTGGCTTGAGCGTAGTTCATCATTGGAGCATCGGGCGGCGACCCGCCGCGATCAAGTCGGAACCGGCGCAAGTGTAGGTTCAATGCCGGGTTTTGCAAGCCCGCGGGCGTCATGCTAAACATGAGCGTTCTTCATGGCTACGTCGCCCTTCCGCCACCTGCCGCCGATCCCGGCGATGCGCGCCTTCGAGGCCGCCGCGCGCCACATGAATTTCACGCGCGCGGCCGAGGAGCTCGGCCTGACGCAGAGCGCCATCAGCCATCAGATCCGCAGCCTCGAAGACCAGATGGGCCTTCAGCTCTTCCTGCGGCAACCGCGCCAGCCGAAGCTGACGGCCGAGGGTCAGCGCCTCGCCGAGGCGGTCCGCGACGGGCTCGGCCGCATCGCCGGCGTCGTCCAGGCCTTGCGCGAGGTCAAGGACGACCGCACGCTGACCGTCAGTCTGCTGCCCGGTTTCGCCGTCAAGTGGCTGTTCCCGCGGCTGATCCGCTTCGATGAGCGGCACCCCGACATCCAGATCAATGTCGCGACCTCGGCGCTGCCGGTCGACTTCGCCACCGGCGAGGCAGATGTGGCAATCCGCTACGGCACCGGCCGCTATCCGGGCCTGTTTGTCGAGCGGCTGCTCGAGGATGACATGTTTCCGGTATGCGCGCCCAAGCTTGTGCGTGGACCCAAAGCACTGAAGCAGCCCGCTGACCTCGCCCATCACGTGCTGCTGCACGACGACATCCAGCCGCTCGGCGGCATCCAGCCTGGCTGGCGCATGTGGCTCGACGCTGCCGGCGTGACCGGCGTCGATGCCAGCCGCGGCCGGCGCTTCGGCCAGGCGAACATGGTGCTGCAGGCAGCGGCCGACGGCCTCGGTGTGGCGCTCGGACGCACGGCCCTGGTCGAGGACGATCTCGCCGCTGGGCGCCTCGTGCGCCCGTTCGGGCCCAGCGTGCCGTCGGGTTACGCCTATTATTTCGTCTGTCCGCAACGCGCGCTGCAGCAGGCCAAGGTTGCGGCATTCCGCACCTGGCTGCGCGAAGAGTGCGGGCGCAAGCGCGGCCGGTAGATCATTCCCGCGCAAACGCGCGATCGGATCGAGGGGAGCGGATCATGCTGCGCGAAGCTGTCGAGAAAGCCGCAGGCCTGCTGATCGAGGCGCGACGGACGGGCCGGCTGCTCGACGGCTTGCCCGCCGATTGCCGGCCGACGAATGCCGTCGAGGCCATGGCGATCCAGGAGGCAACGGTCGCCGGCTTGGGTGAGCCGATCGGCGGCTGGAAGACCGGGCCGGCGCAGGACGGTACCGTCGTGCGCGGTGCGCTGCTGCGCTCGCGCATTTTCGAGAGCCCGGCGCGGGTTCCGGCGACGCTTGCGCCACTGCTCGGCATCGAAGGCGAGATCGCGTTTCATTTCCATCGCGACCTGCCGCGGCGCGGCACGGACTATTCCGAGGCCGAGGTGGCCGATGCCGTCACTGCCTTCGCCGCGATCGAGATCGTCGACACGCGCTTCAGGAGCTTCAAGGACGCGCCGGCGCTGGAGCGCACGGCCGATCTGGTCTCCAACGGCGCCTTCGTGCGCGGCGCGCTGCAACCGCGCTGGCGCAGCCTCGATCTGCCCAACCTCGAGGTGGTGCTGACGATCGGCGGCCAGGAGGTCGTGCGCCGCATGGGCGGTCACGCGACCGGCGGTCATCCCATGGCGCCGGCGGTGCTCTTGGTCAACGAGCTGCGCAAGGGTGGCGGCGTCAAGGCCGGCATGGTGATGACGACCGGAACCTGCACCGGCATGACCTACGCCAAGCCGGGTCAGACAGTGACGGCGCAGTTCGCCGGATTGGGCAGCGCCGAGGTGACGTTCTCGGCTTAGAGCCGGTCAGCGGCCCGCCAGCTGGTTGGCGCCGAGCCTCCGCTCGAGGCGGCGGACCAGCCACGACACGACCAAGATCAGCGCCAGGTATTCGAGGACCAGCACGCTGTAGATCTCGAGCGGCCGGTACTCGGCGACCACCAGCTCGTTGGCGCGCCGCGTCAACTCGGTCATGCCGATGACCGAGACCAGCGACGACATCTTGAGCATGTAGACGAACTGGTTGCCGAGCGGCGGCAGGATGCGCCGGATCGCCTGCGGCAGGATGACGTAGCGCATCTTGTCGAGATAGTTGAGGCCGAGGCTGTCGGACGCTTCGTGCTGGCCGCGGTCGATCGACTGGATGCCGGCGCGGAAGATCTCGGCCTGGAAGGCGCTGTCGCTGAGCGCGAGAGCGACAACGCCAGCGGTGAAGACGTCGAAGTTGATGTTGAGCCCGGCGCTTTCGAACAGCACGGGCAAGCCGTAATAAATCCAGAGCACCAGCACGAGGATCGGGATCGCGCGCACGAATTCGACGTAGAGGCGGTTGAAGCCGCGCGCGACCTTGTGGCGCGCGATTCCGCACATGCCGACGACGAGGCCGGCGGCCATCGAAAAGGCGATGGCCGTGCCCGATATGGCGATCGTGTTCCACAGTCCCGAGACCAGGAATCTCAGATTGCGCTGGCCCTGCTCCGTGGTCGGCCAGACGACGTACCAGCCCCAGGTGTAGCTCGACTGGCCGCAGGCGGAGAGGAGGAGGGTGGCCGCGACCAGCGTTGCCAAGCAACAAGACTGCCTCACCCTGAGCCTCGGGCGAAGCCCGGCTCGCCCTGGTACGAAGGGTGAGGCCGCCGGCTGCCACGACCGTGCGAAGTGGTTTGCATCGGTCATGCTGCAGCGCCCTTGTCCTTCGACACGCTCAGGACGAGGTTTTTCATCGCCCTTCCACCTCAGCTGTGCAACAGGAGGTCAATGCGACAGGATCTGGCTGAGGAACAGCTTGGCGCGGTCGCTCTTCGGACTTGCGAAGAAGTCCTGAGGCGGCGCCTGTTCGACAATCTCGCCATGATCCATGAACACCATGCTGTCGGCGACCGTACGCGCGAAGCCCATTTCATGCGTGACGACCAGCATGGTCATGCCCTCGCGCGCGAGCTCGATCATCACATCGAGCACTTCCTTGATCATCTCCGGATCGAGTGCCGAGGTCGGCTCGTCGAACAGCATGATCCTCGGCCGCATGCACAGCGAGCGCGCGATCGCGACGCGCTGCTGCTGGCCGCCCGAAAGCTGGCCCGGGTACTTGTTGGCCTGCTCGGGAATGCGCACGCGCGTCAGGTAGTGCATGGCCAGCTCCTCGGCCTCCTTGCGCGCCATCTTGCGGGCGCGCATCGGCGCGAGCGTCAGGTTCTGCAGCGCGGTCAGGTGCGGGAACAGGTTGAACTGCTGGAACACCATGCCGACCTCGCGGCGCACGGCGGTTACGTTGGTCATGTCCTCGTTGAGCTCGATGCCGTCGACGACGATGCGGCCTTCCTCGTGGCTTTCGAGGCGATTGATGCAGCGGATCATGGTCGACTTGCCCGAGCCCGACGGCCCGCACACCACGACCTTCTCGCCCAGCCGGACGGTCAGGTTGATGTTCTTCAGCACCTGGAAGTCGCCGAACCACTTGTTGACGCCGGCCATCTCGATGATGGCCTGGCCCTGAGCTGTTGCTGCCGCCATGCCGGTCGCGCCCCCCTTCGATGCTGCCTGCGCACCGTTGCGACCATCAAACCCGTTCATGTCAGGGATTGCAATGGCAAGCATAGCGGCGATCTGCCCTGCGAGGCGCACGGCCTGCTCACGGCGTGTGCAGCCTTGTCGCAACCCGCGCATGAAACGGGCTCAGTCGCGCATGAAGGTATTTCACGCGACTGGCACGGAAGGGTCCTGAATACTTTTCATGTCCGGACGGCATTGGAGGGGGCAGCCTGCCGTGGCCGAGAGAGGCTATCAGGGATATTTGCGACGCGAGCTGCCGGCCGAGGATGCCGAGCTCACGCATGTCGGACCCGGTACGCCCTGCGGCGAATATCTGCGTCGCTACTGGCAGCCGGTGATCATGACCGAACGGCTCAGGGACTTGCCCGTCGCGCTGCGCGTGCTGGGGGAGGATCTCGTCATCTTCCGCGACCTCTCGGGTGACATCGGCCTGCTCAACCGCCATTGCAGCCACCGCGGCGCCTCGCTCGAATATGGCATCGTCATGGATCACGGCATCAGCTGCTGCTACCACGGCTGGCACTATGCCTGCGACGGCACGCTCATTGCCACGCCGAGCGAGCCCGCGACCAGCCGCGTGCGCCAGCGCGTCGTTCACGGCGCCTACCCGACGCACGAGTACCGCGGCATCGTCTTCGCCTATATGGGGCCGCCCGGCACCGCGCCGGAGTTTCCGCGCTACGACGTCTATGGCGAGGACGCCGAGAGTGTGCCGTTCCTGCTGACCATCCCGTGCAACTGGCTGCAGGTCTACGAGAACACGCAAGACCCGATCCACGTGCTCTTCCTGCACGCGCGCAGCTCGGGCGTGCAATTCGCGCAGTCGAACCTCGTGCGCCAGGTCATCGAATACCGGAACACCCCGCTCGGCATGATGAACATCCAGGTCCGGCGCATGGGCGCGCGCGCCTGGGTGCGCACCGTCGAATGCATGCTGCCCAACGGCAACCAGACCGGTGCGATCTGGGAGGAGGCCGAAGAAGAGAAGGCGTTCCAGCGCGCGGGACTGACGCGCTGGGTCGTGCCGATCGACAATACGAACAGCATGATCGCGGGTTGGCGCTGGTTCTCCGCTGCGCTCGACCCGCGCGGCCAGGGCGACCGCGCCAGCGTCGGCGACGGCAAGATCGATTTCATGGGCCAGGGCGAGCCGCGCCCCTATGAAGAGACGCAGCGCGCGCCAGGCGACTACGAGGCGCAGGTCTCGCAGCGACCGATCGCCATCCACGCGCTCGAACATCTCGGCGCGAGCGACCAGGGCGTCGCGATGCTGCGCCAGCTCATCAGACAAGCCATTCGCGCGTTGGCGCGCGACGGCACGGTCGCCCACCCCGCGATCGCATCCGACGGCATGGTCGCAACGGTCACGCAGGATTCCGTGCTGCCGTTGCCGCCCGATCCCGACGCAGACGAGGCGCGGCTGCAATCGTTCGGCCGTGCCGTTGCCGACGCCGTCCTCGACCCGGCGTTCGCGGGCCGCGCCGCACGTGCCGCACGCATCCGTACCGTCGCCCGTGACTTCGCGGCGCGCCCATGATCGTCTCGTCTTGCTCGATGACAATCAACAACCGGACCGAACAGGAGACCTTGCCATGATGAAACTGACGATTGCCGCCGCACTCGGTGCGGCGCTTGCCTTTACCGGCTGGTCGCCGGCCGCGGCCCAGCAGCAGAAGTCGATTCTCAACAAGGTGCTCGACGCGGGCGTGGTACGCGTCGGCACGACTGGCGACTTCAAGCCGATGAGCTGGCGCAATCCGGCAACCAACAAGTTCGAGGGCCACCAGATCGATATGGCCGAGCGCCTGGCGCAGGACCTCGGCGTCAAGGTCGAATACGTCATCACCGACTGGAAAACGCTGCTCAACGGCGTCGTGTCCGACAAGTACGACATCGTCATGACCGGCACCTCGGTCAACGTGCCGCGCGCCAAGGTTGCGGGCATGACCATCCCGTGGGGCGTGACCGGCTTCCTGCCGCTCGTTCAGAAGAAGAACGCCGACAAGTACAAGAGCTGGGACGACCTCAACAATCCCAACGTGACAATCGGCTTCAACCTCGGCACGACCTTCGCCGAGTTCGTCGAGGAGAAGCTGCCCAAGGCGAAGACCAAGAAGGTCGAATCGCCCGCGCGCGACTGGCAGGAGCTGCTGGCCGGACGCGTCGACGTGACCATGACCAGCATCCTCGAAGGTGCGGAGCTGACCAAGGCCTATCCCAACCTGCAGCTCCTGTTCCCCGATCAAGTGCGCAATGCGCTGCCCGTCGTGTTCATGACCAGGATCGACGATCCGGTCTGGCTCGGCTTCCTCAACAACTGGCTGTCGATCCTGAGGTACAACGGCTTTCTTGCCGAGCTGAACAAGAAGTGGAACGTGCAGGGCCAGCCGGGGTGATCTTCGCGCACCGTTCGGGAGGCTTGTAGGGGCACGGCCTGCCGTGCCCCTGGCACGCTATCGGGCGCGCCGTCGCTTCTTCGGCGGAAGTGATTTCTTTCTTGCCGGACGGACCGACGTCGCTCTTGCCGGCCGATAGGCCCGGCACTCCACTTCCACCGCGATGTCCGGATGGAAGAAGCCGCTCATATAGACGAAGCCGAGCGTCGGTCGGATGTCGGCGAAGATCTTGTGGTGCGCCTTGGCCGCCTCGCTCCAGCGATGGGGTTCCGCGAGATAGATGCGCGTCGTGATCACGTCCTTGAAGTCCATGCCGAGCGCCTTCAGCGACTTGCCGATGACGTCGAGCGAGACCAGCGTCTGGCGGTAGACATCGCCCGGATAGAGGATCTTGCCGTCATCGTCGGCCGGCGAGCACAGGCTGGTCTCGACGAGGTCACCGATGCGCACGGCCCGCGCGTAGCCGCCCATCGCCTCCCAAGGGCGTCCGGTCGTGTGGATCTTGCGCGCCATCTCCTACCCCCTTGCGTCAATTTGCCGTGGCGCGGCACGGTAGCACGGACGGTCGACGCATGAGGGCGGTCAAATGCTGCTGATGCTCTCCACTTGGGCCGAGGTCGAGGCCTATCTCCGGCGCTCGACCGGCATCATCGTGCCGATCGGATCGACCGAGCAGCACGGGCCTAATGGCTTGATCGGCACCGATACGATCTGCCCCGAGACGATCGCGGGTGTACTGGCCGCACGCGACGGCGTGCTGATGGCGCCCTCGATCAGCCTCGGCGTCGCCCAGTTCAATCTCGCCTTTCCCGGCACGGTGTCGGTGCGCGCCAAGACGTTGATCGCCGTCATCGAGGATACGGTCGCCTCGCTCGTGCGCCACGGTTTCCGGCACATCTATTTCCTTAACGGCCATGGCGGCAACATTGCGCCCGTGCGCGCCGCCTTCCAGGACATCTATGCCGTGTGGAGTTACGACCGCGCTGGCGAGGAGGCTCCCGTGCGCTGCCGGCTCAGGAGCTGGTGGGAGCTGCCGAATGTCGACCGCATGCGCCGTGAGCTTTACGGGTCATGGGAGGGCATGCACGTCACGCCGAGCGAGGTGGCGATCGCGCAGCACGCGCGGCCCGATCACATCAAGCGCCATGCCTCGTCCGAGCCGCGCGCGGTGACGGCGCAGTTCCTGCGCGATCATGCCGGAGACAACCATGATGACGCAGTTCAACACCGGCGCAGTTTTCCCGACGGTCGCATCGGCTCCAACCCTGATCTGGCGATGCCCGAGCATGGGGCGCGCCTGGTCGCCGCCGCGGTTGACGATCTCGCGGCGGACTACGCGGCCTTCGTGGCCGAGCAGTAAACGGCGCCGCCAAGAAATTCCTCGTGGTGAGCCTCGTCGAACCACGAGGACATTGCCGCTTCTGTGACGCCTGAGCCGTGGCGAGTGGCCTCATGGTTCGACAGGTGTTCAGCACGCGGCGTAACCGCCACTTGTCATTTTCGACTGGCGCTTGCTTGCTTGCAGGTTCAGTCTGGAGCTGCAACCAGCGAGCGCTGGAGGACGCGTGTCGCGTTTCTCGGTGGATTCAGGCGATGACCAACCCCGTCAAATCCGACGTCACGAGCACTCCGTTCGGTCCGATCGAAACCGCGGGCGAGCGCGACAACGAGCTCGAGGCGGCGATCGGCCGGCAGGTGCGTGAGTTCCGCCAGAAGCTCGACATGACCGTCGCGGAAGTCGCCAAGCTCGCCGATCTCTCCGTCGGCATGCTGTCCAAGATCGAGAACGGCATGACGTCGCCGTCGCTTGCGACATTGCGCGCCCTGTCGCGCGCACTCAACGTGCCGGTGACATCCTTCTTCCGCCGGTTCGAGGAGCAGCGGGACGCGACTTTCGTCACCGCCGGCAAGGGCTTGGTCATCGAGCGGCGCGGCACCCGCGTCGGCCATCAATACCAGCTGCTCGGCCACAGCGGGCGCAATCGCGTCTCGGTCGAGCCCTACCTCGTGACGCTGACCGAGAAATCGGAAGTCTTCCCGCTGTTTCAGCACCCCGGTGTCGAGTTCATCTACATTCTCGAAGGCGAGGTCATCTATCGCCACGGCAACCGCACCTACCGGATGGGGCCGGGCGATTCTCTGTTCTTCGATTCCGACGCCCCGCACGGACCGGAGGAACTGTTGCAACTGCCGGTCCGCCTGATTTCCGTCATCACGGCGCGCAACCCGGACGAGCCGGACGAGTAGCGCGGCCGGCGTTGCGCGGCCATGTCGCAGCCGCGGGGCTGATCCGCGCATGGTCAATCTATTGATATCACTCTGTTTTCTCGCCAGATCAGCATATTTCCCCTGAGGAATAATTCTTGAATGAACCATGTCGACCGCTTAGACTTCTTGATGGATAGTCCGACCACCGCAGGGATGAACCGACATGTGCGGCATCGCAGGCATTCTCTATAAGCGCAAAGGCGCATCGGCAGACATCGGCAAGTCGCTGATCGACATGCTCGACGGCTGCCAGCATCGCGGCCCGGATTCGACCGGCTTTGCGCTATATCACGAAGACGCGAAAGACGACGAGTTTCGCCTGCGGTTCCTGGTCGGCGAAGGCGAAGCGGCCAAGCAGGCCATCGACCGCATCCGCGACAAGCTCGCCGAGTTCCAGGCCGTCATACTCGAGGAGGAAAACGTCGGCAGCACCTACCGCGTGCTTGTGCGCTTCCGCGGCGACATCCAGCGCTTCTCCTATGCCATGGAGCACGCTGCCAAGGTGATCTCGATCGGCCGCAGCCTCGACATCATCAAGGACATCGGCGGCGCGCACGACGTCGACGGCACCTACACGCTCAACAGCTTCACCGGATCGCACGGCCTCGGCCATGTGCGGCTCGCGACCGAATCCGACGTGACGCCCGACCGTTCGCACCCGTTCTGGGCGACCGGCTTCAGCGACGTCGCGATCGTCCACAACGGGCAGATCACCAACTACTGGAAGATGCGCCGCCGTCTGGAGAAGCGCGGCTTCGAGTTCGTCACCGACAACGACAGCGAGCTGATCGCGGTCTATCTCGCCGACAAGCTGGCCCAGGGCTCGACTCTCGAGGACGCACTTAAGACCTCCATTGACGACATGGACGGCACCTTCTCCTTCCTCGTCTCGACCAAGGACGAGATCGGCTATGCCAAGGACCGGCTGGCCGCCAAGCCCATGGTCATGCTGGAGGACGAGGATCTCGTCGCGATCGCTTCCGAGGAAGTGTCGCTGAACAAGCTGTTCCCGGGCCGCGCGCTCAAAACCTATGAGCCCGCCCCGGGCACGTACCGGACATGGCAACGATCGATCTAGCCTCGGTCGCTGTCCGCGAGGCCAATCAGCGCATCCGTGACCTCGCCGCCAAGGGCGAGGATATCGAGGTCGTCAATCCCGATGCCCGTCATCACATCGGTGTCGGGCTCGTCCGCCCGGTCAAGCTGAGGATCCGCGGCTCGGCCGGCTATTTCTGCGCCGGCCTGACCGACGGTCCGCGCGTCGAGGTCGACGCGAATGTCGGCTGGGGCCTCGCCGACAACATGCTCGGCGGCTCGGTCGTGGTGCGCGGCAATGCCGGTGCCATTGCCGGCGTCGCCATCCGCGGCGCCGAGGTGGTCGTTCACGGCAATATCGGCTCGCGCGCCGGCCAGGTGATGAAGGCGGGCACGCTCTGCGCCGTCGGCAGCGCCAATTTCATGGCCGGCTACATGATGTATGGCGGCCGCATCGTGATCCTCGGCGATTCGGGCGAGAAGGTCGGACAGGACATGACTGGCGGCGCGCTCTTCGTCGGCGGGCGCATCCAGTCGCTCGGAACCGATGCCACGCTGACCGACATGACCGAGGCCGAGGATGCGGAGATCCGCGCCTTCCTCGAGCGCTACGAGATTCCCTTCAAGGGCAAGTTCCAGAAGATCGTCAACGCCGGCAAGCATCTGCGCTACCCGCGCACCGAACCGCGCGTGCGCGTGATGCCTTACACGGTCGCGGCGTCGAATGACTATTGGAACGCCCGCGTCCGCGAGGACATCCACGTCAAGGCCGAGATCGGCCGCTACCGCATCCGCGGCTATGGTGCTGGGCGGCCGCTGCCGCATCTGACCGACATCGCGTTCCGCAAGGACGTCAGCGCCTTCGACGTGCCGACCGACGTGATCGAGCGCGTCAACATGGGCACCACATTGGGCGACCGCTTCGGCGCCAAGCCGATCTCTCTGTCGATGCCGGTGATGATCGCGCCGATGAGCTACGGCGCGCTGAGCAAGTCGACCAAGGTGGCGCTCGCCATGGCGTCGCGCCTGTCGGGCATCTCGGAGAATACCGGCGAAGGCGGCATGACCGATGCCCAGCGCGAGGCGGCCAAGACTCTCATCTACCAGTGCCTGTCCGGCCGGCTCGGCTGGAACATCCATGACATGCAGCGCGCCGAGGGCATCGAGATCTACATCTCCCAGGGCGCCAAGCCCGGCCTCGGCGGTCAGCTCATGGCCAAGAAGGTGACCAAGGAGATCGCGCGCATCCGCGGCATTCCCGAGGGCATCGACTTGCGCTCGCCGTCGCGCCATCCCGACGTGCTCGGCGCCGACGATCTCGTCATCAAGGTCGAGGAGTTCCGCGAGGCGACCGGCTACCGCATCCCGATCTCGGTCAAATTGGGCGCCGGCCGCGTGCGCGACGACATCAAGATCGCCTACAAGGACGGCTTCGACTACGTGTCGCTCGACGGGCTTCAAGGCTCGACCGGTGCCGCCGGCCACGAGGTGCTCGAATATGTCGGCATCCCCACGCTGTCGGCGATCCAGGAGGCGATGGACGCCCTCGACGAGGTCGGCGGCCGCAACAAGATGCCGGTCGTGCTGATGGGCGGCATCAACGATGGCGTCAGCGCCGCCAAGGCGCTGGCGCTCGGCGCCCACGCCGTCGCCATGGGCACCAGTGTGCTGATCGCCGGCGGCTGCATCGCCTGTCTGCAATGCCATATCGGTCACTGTGTCGTCGGCATTGCGACTCAGGATCCCGAGCACGAGAAGCGCTACAACGTCCCGGTCGAGGCGCAGAACATGCATCGCTTCCTCGAGCATGTGCGCTGGCAGCTCGCCGCCGTCACCCACAGCCTCGGCTACACCGATCCGCACCAGATCACCCGCGACGACCTCGTGGCGCTGACGCCCGAAGCGGCAGCGATCACGCGCCTGCCCTATGTGCCGACGCGGCGCGACGGACCTGTCAGATCCGTGAAGCAGGCCGCCGCCGAATGACCGTCTACGATCGCGCGCGCATCGCGCCGGCAGCGGTGCCGCCCGGCTTAGCCGACGATGTGCAGGACGTCCACTTCGTGCCGGCGCCGTGCCAGGTCGCGTGTCCGATCGGCACCGACGCGCCCTCTTATATCGGCTACATCTGGGAAGGCAAGGTCGAGGAAGCCTTCGAGGCGATCGTCGCGACCAACCCGTTCAGTTCGATCTGCGGCCGCGTGTGCGACGCGCCTTGCGAACCGGCGTGCCGGCGCGCCGACAGCGACGGGCCGATCGCGATCCGCAACCTCAAGCGCTTCATCATGGAGAAGTTGGGCAAGAGCCATCGCCTGCCGGTGCGCGAGGTCACGAGGCGGGAGACGATCGGCATCGTCGGCTCGGGGCCGGCAGGATTGACGGCGGCGCAGGATCTGGCAGAGGCCGGCTTCGAGGTGCACGTCTACGAGATGACCGACCGCCTCGGCGGCATGATGATCTGGGGCATTCCCGCCTTCCGCCTGCCGCCCAGCATCATCCGCGAGGACATCGACCGGATGTTGAGCCACTGCCCTGGTATCAAGGTCCATCTCAACACCGCCCTCGGCCGCGACGTCACGCTCGAGCAGCTCAAGTCCCGCCACGACGCCGTGCTGCTGACCATCGGCGCCTGGTGGGGCAAGACGATGGAGATTCCGGGCCACCGGGACGCGCGCGTCATCGACGGCGTCAAGTTCCTACGCCAGGTAAACGATGGCGAGCGGCCGCCCATGCCGGAGACGGTGATCGTGGTCGGCGGCGGCGACGTCGCGATGGATGCCTGCCGCGCGGCGATGCGCTTGCCCGGCTGCAAGCACGTCAAGGTGCTGTACCGGCGCGGACCGGCCGAGATGCCGGCGCGCAAGGATGAGCTCGAAGGCGCCGTCAAGGAAGGCATCGAGATCGTCTACAACACGCAGCCCGTCGAGGTCGTCGCGACCAACGAGCGCTTCGCGCTGCGCTGCGTCACCACCGCACTGGGCGAGCCGGGGCCCGACGGGCGTCGCCGCCCGGTCAACGTTGCCGGCAGCGAGCGCGACATCGAATGCGGTCTGGTCATCATGGCGGTCGGACAGAAGACCGAGCAGGACGATCTCGCCAGCATCGGCCTGATGGCCGACGACCGGGTGCGCACGACCTGGTCGACCATGCGCACGGCCGATCCCAAGGTGTTCGCGGCAGGCGACGGCGCCTTCGGCGGCTCGACCATCGTCAAGGCGATGTTTCATGGCCACCGCGTCGCCTACTACATCAAGGCCTTGCTCGACGGCATTCCCGACCCGCTGCCCTATCGCACGCCGTACCGCACGCGGCGCGTTCCCGTGTCGCAGGACCCGAAATGGGAAATCTTTTCGCGCCAGCACCAGGAGTTCCACGGGCTGGGCCAGAAGCCGGTCGAGTTTCCCGAGATCGAATCGACCTACGACGAGCAGGCGGCGAAGGACGAGGCGGCGCGCTGCTACCGGTGCGACGCCGAGACCGGATCGGCCGACTATAGCGTGAAGAATCGCGAAGAGATCTTCGTGCTGGCGCGCACCAAGCCGACCGACGGCGTGACCGGGCCGACGGCGCTCAGCAGCCGGCTGCAGCCCAAGCCCGATCCCTTCGGGCCCGAGCATCAGCCCAATCTCGAGGACATCGTCTTCCTGCCGGCCAATCTGTCGCGCCTCGTCATCGATCCCTATCGCGATGCGTGCAACATCCGCTCGCGGCTTGCCGGCAAGCTCGATCTTGGACTGCCGATCATGGTGACCGGCTTCGACGATGCGGCCAGCGAGCTGCGTCACGCTGTGAGCGCCGCGGTCAAGGCTCATGGCAGCGCCTATCTCGGCCGTCGCGCCATCGCGCCCGATGCGACCTGGCTCCAGGTCCTGGCGGCTCCGCAGGATCGTCCGAGCGCGGATGCCGCCGGCTTCGCGGTGCTCGCTGCCCGCGCGCTCGCCGCGGGGATTCCCGACAAGGCCAAGACGGGACAGCTTGCCGGCATCGTCGCCACGCGCGCGGAGTTGCCGAAGGCGCTGCCCCTCGCGCTCGAGCGCGAGCTCGATTTCATCGTGCTCGATGGCACGGTCGGCATTGCGGGCGCGTGGCCGGAGTTGAAGGGCCGCCCTGATTATGCCGTGCTGCGCGACGCGATCCGCATCCTGCGCAAGATGAATCGAGAGGAGGATATCGCGCTCATTTATTTCGGCGGCGTGCGCTCGGGCACCGACACGGCGAAGCTGGTGGCGCTCGGCGCCAATGCCGTCGTGGTCGGTACTGCCATGGGCTTGGCGCTCGCCGGCGAGATCGTCGGCGACGAGCTGGGCTTCTACAGCGACACGCCCGCCGATCAGCGCAATGACATGGCCGAGAGCTTCTTGCGCGCGCTCAGCGCCGAGGCGACGATCATGGCGCGCTGCACGGGGAAGACCAATGTGTTCAACCTCGAGCCCGAAGATCTGCGCTCGATCACGTTGGCGACGGCGCGCGCGGTCGGCGTGCCGCTCGTCGGCACGCGTGAGGTCGCGGCAGCCGAGTAACGCTCGGCGCCCGTCGGGTGCGGTTATCTGAACTTAATTCGCAGCGGCGAGGCACTTTCACCGCTTGCAATCGGGGCCCGTTACCGCACAAATTCGCTCGATACACCGTCGACAGGGAAGCCGCGCAAGAGGGGGACGACGTCATGGCTGGTGATCTCGCCAAGTTTGCCCGGGACAAGGGCGTCAAATATTTCCTGATCAGCTTCGCAGACTTGTTCGGCACCTTGCGCGCCAAGCTGGTGCCGGCGGCTGCGATCGGCGAGATGCAGAAGGCCGGGGCCGGCTTCGCCGGCTTCGCCACCTGGCTCGACATGACGCCGGCCGATCCCGACATGTTCGCGGTACCCGATCCGTCGAGCGTCATCGTGCTGCCCTGGAAGCGCGACGTTGCCTGGGTCGCGGCCGATCTGGTCATGGGCGGCAGGAAGGTCGAGCAGGGGCCGCGCCACGTGCTGAAGCAGCAGATCGAGCGCGCCAAGAAGCTCGGCTACGTGATGAAGACCGGCGTCGAGGCCGAGTATTTCCTCGTCAATACTGACGGCACGGCGATCGCCGACGGGCGCGACGTCCAGTCCAAGCCCTGCTACGACCAGCAGGCGCTGATGCGCCGCTACGACACCATCACGGCGATCTGCGATGCCATGCTCGAACTCGGCTGGGGCCCGTATCAGAACGACCACGAGGACGCCAACGGCCAGTTCGAGATGAACTGGAACTACGACGAGTGCCTGGTGACGGCCGACCGCCACGCCTTCTTCAAGTACATGGTCAAGACCATCGCCGAGCAGCACGGGCTGCGCGCGACCTTCATGCCCAAGCCGTTCATCAACCTGACCGGCAGCGGCTGCCACGCCCACGTCTCGGTGTGGGACGGCAAGGGCAAGACCAACCTGTTCCACGACGGCAAGGACGAGATGGGTCTTTCGAAGCTGGCCTACCAGTTCCTCGGCGGCGTGCTCAATTCGGCCGAGGCGCTGTGCGCGCTCTTCAACCCGACGGTCAACAGCTACAAGCGCATCAACGCGCCGGTCACGCTGTCGGGCGCCACTTGGTCACCCAACACGGTGACCTATTCGGGCAACAACCGCACGCACATGGTGCGCATCCCGGATCCGGGGCGCTTCGAGTTCCGCCTGATGGACGGCGCCGCCAATCCCTACCTGCTGCAGGCTGGATTGCTCGCAGCCGGTCTCGACGGCGTCGCCAACAAGCGCGATCCGGGCAAGCGGCTCGACATCAACATGTACACCGAAGGCCACAAGGCCAAGGGCGCCAGGAAGCTGCCGCTCAACCTGCTCGACGCGCTGCGCGCGTTCGACGGCAGCAAGATCCTGCGCGCGGGTCTCGGCGACAGCTTCTGCGACAGCTATCTCAAGCTAAAGACGGCGGAGTGGAACGACTACTGCCGCCACCTGAGCCAATGGGAGCGCGAGCGCACGCTCGATTGCTAAGGTCTCAGCCCGCGCGATAGACGACGGGATATTGCGCGCTGTCGAGCGGATCGCCGTTCTTCAGCGCCGGATTGGTGATGTCGGTGTTCATCACCTCGCCGTCGTAGTAGCGCGCGTCGCGTCCGCAATAGCGGATCACGTAGGCCCAGCGCCGTCGGTCCTTGGACGTGTTGGGCAGTGCCGAGTGGACAGTCAGCGCGTGAAACGCGATGGCGTCGCCGGGTTCCATGTCCCAGCGCAGCATGACGTGCCTGTCGCGCTCGGCCTCGAAATCGGGCAAAGGCTCGAACGTGGCCTGCTTCTTTTTCCACTCGTCGCCGTGCGCGCCGGTGGCGTCGACGTAATAGGGCTGGAACCAGCGGTCCCATTTGTGCGAGCCGCGGATCAGCTCCATCGCGCCGGTCGTCGCATCGATGCGGTCGAGTGCCACCCAGAACGACATGACTGGCCAGCCGCGCACCGGCCAATAGGGCTGGTCGTTGTGCCAGTCGGTCTTGGCGAAGCTCGGCTCCTTGGCGAAGAACTGGTCGTAGAACAGGTTCACCTTGTCGGTGCGCAGCAGCCGGGCGGCGACCGACGGCAGGCTCGAGCCGGTGCAGAAATCGCGAAAGTCCGCGTCCTGCTCCCACAGGCGGATCCGGCGGAAATAGGCCATCTCCGGGGTCTTCGGCTGCGCCTTGAGCGCGCGCTCGCCGGCGCGCCAGAGGCGTTCGAGCCAGTCGGCGCCGACAATCCCACGCAGGCAGATGGCGCCGTCCCGCTCGAAGGCGGCGATCTGCTCCGCGCTGAGTGTGGGGACCGTCATGGTTCGACCCGAATGTCCGCAGCGAATCGGGATATGGTAGAGCAAAGCGTAGTAATGAGACAGTGAATCGTTCGACAAAGCATGGTGCCAACAATAAACGGCGGCATTGGATAGTAATCGCAGTGGACGGCAGCAGCTCACGCCGAATATCGGCTGCGGCGCGCGCGCCGGCCGGGGCGCCGGATGCGAGGCTCCGCAGCTGGCCGCGACACGGTCCGGCGTCCCGCCGTCGGCGGCCATCCGCCGCAGCGACAGGGGCGACGGCAGATCCTAGTGTCGCGACCAAATGCAGTTGGCGGCACGGCGCCGGCCACCAGATCTTGCCGTTCGAAAGTGACGCGGACGGCTTGTGGCGCCTGATCTTCGCCAGGACTTTGGAACGGACCCGGTCTCTTCTTACCATCGAACTTTTATTTCCTCTTGAATCATAATGAAAATATTGAGATTATTGCCTTTGTAGCCCTGTGGATGAATCCATTCCGGGCGGTCGATCGTCACGGGCCGCACCTGCCGATGCCGCGCACTATATTGTGTCAAGGCAGCAGCGGCATGGGGGGGCGGACTGGCCATTGACGTGTGAGTGCGGGAGCGCGGGCGGTGGAAACCGTAACCGTCAATCGCAGGGTTCTGATGGTGCTGGGCGGAATCGCGGGCGCGACCGCCCTGGTCGTGTTCTTTGCGGGCTTCCTCGTCGCCGTCGGCCTGCTCGGCCCAACCCCGGCACCGGTGCCAGCGGGACCCACAGGCGCCGGCAGCCTCGCCAAGGGCGTCACCCAGGTGGCGCCTGGTCTTGCAACGCTGCAAAAGGACATTCCCGGACTGGGCAAGGCGACCGTGAGGACGGAAACCGGCGATGTCAGCATCGCCAACACGCCGGGCGTCGGTCAGCTCAGAGTTCCCGGCCCTGCTCCGGGCGCTTCACCCGGTCCGGCTCCGCCGGCGGCCGCCACGGTCCCGCCGCCAGCCGCACCAGCCGCGTCGACTGCTGGCCCATCGCCGCCGTCCGATCCGGCTTCGGCCGCCGGTGCGCAACGCGGCGCACGCGCGCCCGCGGGATTGCCGGGCGCCAATCCG
>VGDO01000080.1 GCA_016869645.1 Alphaproteobacteria bacterium | reverse complement strand
AGCCGCGCCTGGGCCTCCTCGAGCCAGGGCGTGGCCGGCGCCTTGATCTCGGGCGGCAACACGTCGATCGCGGCGCCGGCCGTGGCAAGGTCGTCCGCCGCGAGCGCGGCTTCAGCGCGCGCCACCGCCGCGTCGCCGCCGCTGCCCGCGGCCTCGATACGCCGCACGGTGACCAGCCGCGACAGGCGCGCCAGCGCCTCGCCGATGAAGCCGCCATGGCTGGCGCGCAGCTCCGCCTCCTTGATCGCGGCCGCGACCGCCGGAAAGCGCCGGCGCAGCTGATCGGGCGTCGGCACGCCGGACACGGCGCGCGGCCGCAGCGATTCGACCGCCGCATTGAGCGATGGATCAGCGCGGACCAGCGGCGTGACCGCTTCGAGCTCCGCGGCGAATGGCTGACTGCCCCGCGCGGCCTGCGCCAAACGGGCAGCGGCGACCGCAAGCGCAGCACCGCGCTCGGCACCGGCCTGGACGGCCGACTGCCGTGCCTCGAGCGCGGCGAGCCGCTGCGCGAGCCGCGCCTGCTCGGCCATGGCCGCGCTGTTCGCCGCGCGCAAGGCGGCGAGTTCGGAGGGATCGACCGAAGGCTGGGCCTTGATCGCGGCTGCCAAGGCGTCGATACGGCGCGCCAACTCGCCTTCGCTTGGCGCACCCGCAGATCCGGCCGACTGCGCCCCGGCCGACTGCGCCAGTGTCTTCAGCTCGGCCTCGAGCTCCGCGAGACGCGCGGTCACCGCCGCCAATCGGTCGTCCGGCGCTTGGGCAGGCGCGGCGGGCCGGCCCTGAGAGGACTTGAGTGCCGCGATCTCGCCGTCGAGCGTGCCGAGCCGCACCTCGACCTGGGCCGCGCGCCGCTCCGCGACCTCCGCACGCTCGACGGCACGTGCCAGAGCGGTGCGCAGCGTCGCGATGTCCGCGTCTCCGGATGCCGGTCGGCTTGCCGGCGCCGGCGTCGCGGCCGGGGCGGGAGCGGCTGCCGGAGCTGGCGCGCTCGGCTTGGGAGCGCTTGCGGGTGGCGGCGCGGGCGCCAGCAACGCCGTCAATGCCGGGGGCCACCACGGCCGCAGCGCAATGGCGACGATGCCGCCCAACAACACGAGCAGCGCGGCCGTCACGACGATGCGCCAGGTTCGATTGCCGCCGCCGGTCGCAGGTGACGACGCCCCGCCAGGTGCAACAGGATCGACATCGATGACGGGCCGTGTCGCTGCGCCGCCACCGTCCGGTCCCCTGCCTCTGCCCGCGTCCGCCGATGCGCCCATTGCTTCACTCCCGCCCCTGCCTTCACTCCCGCCGGGGCGCAGCTCGATCGGCGTCACCTCGATCGCGGCTGCCGCATCAGGATCGCCGCTGCGCCACCGGTCGAAGGCTGCGAGCAGCTCGGCCTGCGTCGGCTCGAGCGCAGTCACGACCTGGCGCCAGGCGAGCGCGCCCGAAGCTGTCGCCACCGCCGGGCTCAGGCAGACGAGCGTCATGCCGCGCACGCGCTGGGCGAGGCCGGCGGCGTTGACGAGAGCGACGAACGTCTCGGCCGTGCGCGGCGAGAACAGCAGCACGGCATCGATGGCGCCGCCGTCCAGCGCGACGCGCGCTTCCTCGGACAGCGCCTTGGCCGCCTCGGCCTCGTAGAGCGGCACGCGACGCACGGCAAATCCGGCCTGGGTCAGCCGACCCGCAAGATCGCCGGTCACGTCGCGGCCTGCGACATGGATCAGCGCGCCATCCTTGGGCTCGAGTCGGACCATGGTCATGCGCGCGAGATCGTCGACATTGCCGTCCGCGCTCTCGACCTGGGTGAATCCGGCGGTGCGCGCCGCGGTCGCGGTCGCGTCGCCGACCGCCAGCACCCGCAGGTCGCGCCGGTCGGTGGTCGCGGCCAAGGCGCGCGCGCCATTGCCGCTGGTCAGCAGGATCGCCTGCACGCCGACGAGGTCGAGGGGTGCGTCGGTGCGCGGCACGATGGTCATCAGCGGCTCGACCAGGACCTCGACACCGCGCGTGGTCATCTCGGCCACGAGACGGTCCGCGTCCTCGCGCGGGCGCGTGATCAGAACTTGCATCGGGACAATTCCGGCCTGTGCCGCCGACTCCGAAATAACCGATAAAGACTGTATGCCCGAATCGACGAAGTGTTGCCAGTCTGCCAGGCTCAACCCGCTGGCCACGGCTGCGCCCATGCGCTGCCGGCATGGCGCGTGCGCGATCGACGCCGGGCTGATCGGGCTCGGTTTGCTTGCGCCTGCAAGGCCTTGCGGGCAGGATGGCGGACATTCCGACGCCATTGGCAGGTCCGACATGTAGCGCAGTCTCTGGCTGATCCTGATCTGTGCCGCGATGCTGCTGACCGTGTCGGTCGGCATCCGCCAGGGGTTGGGACTCTTCCTCAAGCCGATCAGCGCCGATCTCGGCATCGGCCGCGAAGTCTTTGCCTTCGCCATGGCGGTGCAGAATCTGCTGTGGGGCCTGGGCGCGCCCTTCGCCGGCGGCATCGCCGACAAGTACGGCACGGGCCGAACGCTCGCCGCCTGCGCGCTGATGTACGCGGCCGGTCTCTACGTGCTCGGCATCAGCACCAGCGGCACGGGCCTGGTCTTCGGCAGCGTGCTGCTCGGCCTCGGCTTGTCGGCGCTCGGTTTCTCCGTCGTGCTCGGCGTGGTCGGCCGCGCCGCACCGGCCGAGAAGCGCAGCATGGCGCTCGGCCTGTGCGCGGCAGGCGGCTCGTTCGGCCAGTTCGCCTTCCTGCCCTATAGCGAGCTGATGCTCTCGCAGTTCGGCTGGTCGCAGGCACTGATTATCATCGCCGCTACCAGCCTGATCATGGTGCCGCTCTCCGCCGGGCTCGCGGGCCAGCAGGCGAGTGCCGCCGCGCAGCAGCAGCAGTCGCTCGGCGCGGCCTTGCGCGAGGCGGCCGGTCACCGCGGCTTCCAGCTCCTCACGCTCGGCTTCTTCGTCTGCGGCTTCCAGGTCGTGTTCGTCGCGGTGCACCTGCCGGCCTACCTGGCCGATCGCGGCATGGAGCCCTGGGTCGGCGCCTGGTGCCTGGCGCTGGTCGGCCTGTTCAACATCATCGGCAGCTTCTCGACCGGCATGTTCGGCCAGACCTACCGGAAGAAATACGTGCTGGCGCTGATCTACTTCGGCCGATCGCTGGTCTTCATCGCGTTCATTCTGATGCCACTCACCAACACGTCGGCGCTCATCTTTGCGAGCGCGCTCGGCCTGCTCTGGCTCAGCACGGTGCCGCTGACCTCGGGCTTGATCGCGCAGATCTTCGGTCCGACATATATGTCCATGCTCTACGGCATCGTCTTCCTCAGCCACCAGGTCGGCAGCTTCTTCGGCTCATGGCTCGGCGGCTACGCCTTCGACGTGCTGGGCTCCTACGACATGATGTGGGTGCTGTGCATCATGCTCGGCTTCATCGCCGCCGCGCTGCACTACCCGATCGCCGACCGGCCGATGCCGCGGCTGGCCGCGCAGCCCGCCCCGGCCTGAGGATGCGATGACCGATCTCGGGCGCACGCTCGGCATCGGCTTCGTCGCGGGCGCGACGCTGGCGCTCGGTGCGGGCGCCCTCTTTCTCTGGGGCACGCGCGGCGCCGCCATCCTGCTCGACCTCTACAACATGATCTGCGGTTGACGCGGGTAGCGGCTGCTCGCTGGCGGAGTCGGGGCGCTGTCACGTAAAGTGCCGACCAATGATCGTGCTCGGCATCGAGACCTCCTGTGACGAGACCGCGGTCGCCATCGCCGCCGACGATCGCACGCTGCTGGCCGACCTCGTGCTGTCGCAGCTCGAGGACCATCGCCCCTATGGCGGTATCGTGCCGGAAGTGGCCGCGCGCGCTCACCTGCAGCACCTGCCCGGCCTGATCGAACGCGCGCTCGGCGCGGCGAAGGCGCGTGCCGGCATCGGCCTCGACGACATCGACGGCATCGCCGCGACCGGAGGGCCCGGCCTGATCGGCGGCGTCATGGTCGGCATGATGATGGCCAAGGCCATGGCGGCGGCGCGCGGCCTGCCGTTCCTCGCGATCAACCACCTCGAAGGGCACGCGCTCAGCGCGCGGTTGATCGAAGACCTGCCTTTTCCCTATCTGCTGCTGCTCGTCTCGGGCGGTCACTGCCAGCTCCTCGCGGTCGAGGGCGTCGGCCGCTACCGGCGCTATGGCACGACGATCGACGACGCGGTCGGCGAGGCGTTCGACAAGGCAGCCAAGATGCTGGGCTTGGGCTATCCCGGCGGGCCGCCGATCGAGCGCGCCGCGGCGACCGGCGATGCAAGGCGTTTCGAGCTGCCGCGACCGATGGTCGGCCGGCCCGGCTGCGACTTCTCCTTCTCCGGTCTCAAGACTGCTTTGCGCCATGCGCTCGCCGGGATCGGCCGCGACGCGCACACGATCGGCGAACAGGATCGCGCCGATCTTGCCGCTGGCTTCCAGGCGGCCGTCGCCGACGCCCTGGCCGATCGCACGTCGCGCGCGCTCGACCGCTTCGTCGACGAGTTCGGCTCGCCGACGACGCTGGTCGTTGCCGGCGGCGTGGCGGCCAATCAGGCCGTGCGCACGAGATTGACGCGCACAGCCGAACGGGCCGGCTTCCGCTTCCTGGCGCCGCCGCCGCGGCTCTGCACCGACAACGCCGCGATGATCGCCTGGGCCGGCATCGAACGGCTGCGCCTCGGCCTGACCGACGATCTCGCCTTTGCCGCGCGGCCGCGCTGGCCGCTCGACCCCGACGCGCCGCCGGCGATCGGCGCCGGCGTCAAGGCCTAGGGGGCGCATGACCACGGCATCCATCCGTCGCCTGGCTGTGATCGGCGCCGGCGCGTGGGGGACGGCACTTGCCGTGCTGCTCCGGCGCAACGGCCACGAGGTCAGCCTGTGGGCGCGCCGCGCCGAACTGGCGGACCGGATCGCCGCGCGCCGCGTCAACTCCGACTACCTGCCGGGCGTGGCGCTCGACGCGGCAATTGGCGTGACGACGAATCTTGCTTCGGCCGCCGGGGCCGACGCGGTCCTGATGGCTGTGCCGGCCCAGCACCTGCGCGAGGTCGCGACCAGGCTGACGGGTCACGTCGCATCAACCGTGCCGATCCTGCTGTGCGCCAAGGGGATCGAGCGCGGCAGCCTCCTGCTCATGACCGAGGTCGCGGCCGAGGTGCTGCCGGGACGGCCCCTCGCCGTGCTGTCCGGCCCGACTTTCGCCGCCGAAGTGGCGCGCGGACTGCCGACGGCCGCCACGCTTGCCACCTCGGATCGTGGCTTGAGCACCCGCTTCGTCGCGGCGCTCGGCACGCGCAGCTTCCGTCCCTATCTGTCCGATGATCCGATCGGCGCCGAGGTCGGCGGTGCGGTCAAGAACGTGCTCGCGATCGCCTGCGGCATCGTCGCGGGCCGCGGTCTCGGCGAGAACGCGCGCGCCGCACTGATCACGCGCGGGCTCGCCGAGATCACCAGACTTGCGATCGCCAAGGGCGGTCGGGCGGAAACCCTGATGGGGCTCAGCGGACTCGGCGACATCACGCTGACCTGCACGAGCGGGACGTCGCGCAACACCTCGCTCGGCATGGCGCTCGGCCAGGGTCATCCGCTGGCCGAGCTGCTGGCCTCGCGCCGCTCGGTGGCCGAGGGTGCGTTCAGCGCGGCACCGGTCGTGGCGCTCGCCGAGCGGCTCGGCGTCGACATGCCGATCGCCCAAGCCGTCGACGCCGTGCTCAACCGCGGCGCCGACCTCAGCCAGGTGATCGGCGATCTCCTGGCGCGGCCCTTCACCAGCGAGAGCTGATCAGCCCTTGCCGGGCGGTGCCAGCATGCGGATCGGCTGTCCCTTGAGATAGGCGCGGATGTTGTCGATGGTCTGCCCGAAGACCTGGGCGTAGTTCTCCTGCGTCACATAGCCGATATGCGGCGTCAGGATCAGGTTGTCGACCTCGCGCAGCGGATGATGGCGCGGCAGCGGCTCGACGTCGTAGACGTCGAGGGCGGCGCCGGCGATGCGCCGGCTGATCAGCGCCTCGACCAACGCCATCTCGCCCACGATGGGCCCGCGCGAGGTGTTGACGAGGAGCGCGGTGGGCTTCATCAGGGCCAGCTCGTCGGCGCCGATCAGCCCGCGGGTGCGGTCACTCAGCACCAGATGCACCGTGACGACGTCGGCGTTGCTCAGCAGCTCGTTCTTGCCGACGAGACGCGCGCCGACAGCGGCCGCACGTTCCGACGACAAGTTCTGGCTCCAGGCGATCACCTCCATGTCAAAGGCCTTGCCGACCTTCGCTACCTGGCTTCCGAGCTTGCCGAGGCCGAGGACGCCCAGCGTCTTGCCGCGCAGCCCGATGCCGAGGTCGACCTGCCAATGGCCGGCGCGCATGGCCTCGATCTCCATGGGAATGCGGCGCGTGAGCGCCAGGATCAGGCCCCAGGTCAGCTCGGCCGTGGGATAGCCCAGCATGTCCGTGCCCGAGACGACGATGCCGCGCTCGGTTGCGGCGGCGACGTCGATGGCTGCATTGCGCATGCCCGAGGTGACCAGCAGCTTGAGCTTGGGCAGCCGCTCGATCAGCGCGCGCGGAAAGGGCGTGCGCTCGCGCATGGCGACGATGATCTCGAAGTCCTCGAGCCGGCGGATCAGCGCATCGGCGTCGGCGACATGATCGTCGAAGGCGATCGCTTCGACCTCTCCCCTCAGCGACGCCCAGTCGGCCAGACCGAGCGCCACGCTCTGATAGTCGTCCAGAATTGCCGCTCGCAGCATGGCGTCGTCCCTTTCTCGGCCCTGGTGACGTGCACTACCGGCTCGGGCGCCCGGACCCCTCGTCTTGACGCTTTCGCGCACCCGGTCTCGCGGTCAGCAGCCCGATGGCGTGCCGAGCCATGCTTTGAGCGAGCTCGTGCTCTCCCATGAACACCCGACCGATGCCCTCGTGCTGCAGAAATTCCGTTTCCTCGTCGCTGTGGCTTCGCGCCATGGTCTCGATCGACGGATTGAGCTTGCGCGCGATCTCGACCATCTGGCGCGCGCGGAATACGTCGGGAATTGCCACGATCAGCAGCCGCGCCCGCGCGACGTGGGATTGAATGAGCACCGCGGCCTCGCTGGCATCACCCGACACGGCGGCAACGCCGCGATCCCGCAGCCCCTCCACCCGCTCGCGCTCCTGGTCGGCAACCACCATCGGAATATCCCGCGCGGCCAGGGCTTCCGCAATGCGACGTCCGACGCGGCCATACCCGACCAAGACGACGTGGCCGGTCAGCCGGCGATCGTCGACCGATGGCGGCAGCTCGGCCAACGGATCGTCGCGTCGCTCGAGTCGCAACGCGAGCGAGGAGTGCATCTTGATCCAAGCCTGCGCCGGCTCGATCGCGTAGAAGAGCAGTGGATTGAGGGCGATCGACAGGAGCGCGCCAGCGAGCACGAGCTGCTGTCCCTCGATCGGCAGCAGGTTGAGCGCGACACCAAGACCGACCAGAATGAACGAGAACTCGCCGATCTGCGCCACGCCCGCCGCAACGGTGAGCGCGGTGTTGAGCGGATAGCGCGATGCAGCGACGAACACGAACGCGACCATCGGATTGACCACCATGATGACGGCCAGAACGACCACGACGCCGATCGGCTCGCTCAACAGGATCGTCGGGTCGAACAGCATGCCGACCGACACGAAGAAGAGGACGGCAAACGCATCGCGCAGCGGCAGCGACTCTTCCGCGGCGCGGTGGCTCAAATCAGATTCGCTCATCACGACGCCGGCGAAAAACGCTCCGAGCGCGAAGGACACGCCGAACACCTCGGCGGCGCCGTAGGCGATGGCCACGGCAACGGCAATCACGCAGAGCGTGAAGAGCTCGCGCGAGCCGGCGCGGGCCACCTGCGCGAGCAGCCACGGGAAGACCCGACGGCCGACCACGAGCATCAGGACGACGAAGACCGCGATGGCGCCGAGCGTGAGCGACAGGCGGGCCAGCAGGCCACCGCCGTCGGCGCTGTCGCCGCCCGGCACGCCTTGCTGCCAGTGCACGAGTGAAGGAAGGCACAGCAGGATCAGCACCATCGCAACGTCTTCGACGATGAGCCAGCCGACGGCGATCCTGCCGTTCACCGTTTCGAGAAGCTCCCGATCTTCGAGCGCTCGAAGAAGCACTACCGTGCTGGCAACCGACAGGGCGAGACCGAATACCAGACCGGCGCTCCAGTTCCAGCCCCAGAACGCGCCCACCACCGCGCCGATGATGGTGGCCACCCCGATCTGCACGAAGGCGCCCGGCACCGCCACCCTGCGCACGGCCAGCAGGTCCTCGACCGAGAAATGCAGGCCGATGCCGAACATCAGCAAGATGACGCCGATCTCGGCCAGTTGACGCGCCAGAGCGGTATCCGCGACGAAGCCCGGCGTATGGGGCCCGATCAGGATCCCCGCCAACAAATAGCCGACGATGGTCGGCAGCTTGAGCCGGCTGGCAAGGAAGCCCAGCACGAATGCCAGCCCAAGAGCTGCTGCGACCGTTGCAATGAGTGGAAACGCGTGCAGCAACCGCTGGAGCTCCCTTCGTCGCCCGGACGACGCGGTGGCGGTCGGCGAGCGGCGGTCAGTGTGTCACTGCCGACGATTCATTCGCAAGGTACGTGACGCGCGCCCCTGATTGCGCGCCGACGATTGAACGGGTAGATTCGCGGCCGGGACGCGGGTGTAGCTCAATGGTAGAGCAGAAGCTTCCCAAGCTTACGACGGGGGTTCGATTCCCCTCACCCGCTCCAACACCGAATTGTCCCTCAGTTTCGATGACGCACGGCTCCGCCGACACGCCCGGTTGCGCCTGCACGCTTGATCGACACGAACGGACCTTCGCTGAACAGGCGACGCGAGCGCGAACACGCTGAAAGGGCCGGCAGCGCCAGCGGCACGTTCGGCGCGGGACATTGTCGCCGGCTCAATCCATTCCGGCGCAGGCCCTGCGACATGCTCATCACAGCCGCGTTGCCGCAGTTCTACCGGCCATTCGGCCCAGCCCGATCGCCGCCAGCAGGCCGTTGCCGGACAGATAGCCCCAGCATTCCGGCCCCGAGACCCCGCAGGCCGCGCCGCCCGCGGCGAACAGGTTGGGCAGGGCCGTGCCGTCGGCGCGCAGGACCCGGGCATTGCCGTCGACCAGCAGCCCGCCCTGCGTGTGGAAGAGCGCGCCCGTGACCTTGACGCCATGGAAGGGCGCAGCGAGCGGCGGCTTGGTGGAGAAGTCGCGCCCGAAGCCGTCGGCCGCTTCGCCCAGCGCGATCGCCCGCGTTGCCTGCAGCGTCGCCGCGAGAGCTCCCTCCGGCAGTCCCAAGGCCCGCGCCAGAGCACCGATGTCCGATGCCGAATGCACCGCGCCGGCCGCCACCGCGTCGCGGTAGTCCTGGAACTCCAAGCCCAGAATGTGCTGCCGTTCGTCGTAGATGTTCCAGGCGACGCCGCCCGGCTGCGCCAGCACCGCCCGCGCCTGCTCCGAATAGCCCTGGTGCTCGTTTGAAAACCGCTCGCCGGCGGCATTCACCTGGAAGCCGCCTTCCATCATCAATGCCCAGGTGATCAGGACATTGTGCGGCGTCGCCACCGAGCCGTGGCCCTGATAAGCCCCCATATCGCGCGTCGCCGCGCCCAGCGCCGTGCCCCAGGCGACGGCGTCACCCTGGTTCCCGGCATGGCCGAAGAACAGCGCCCCGGCCATCTCCGGCATGTGACGGCGCACCAGCTCGCGATTGCCGCCGAAGCCGCTGCAGGCCAGGACGAGCGCCGCGCATCCCACGGCGTCGACGCTGCCGTCCGGCCGGTCGATGCGCACGCCGACGACGCGATCGCCCCGCACGACCAAGGCGTGCACATGCGCATCGGTCACGACGTCAACGCCGGCCCGGGCGGCCGCCGCGCCGAGGCAGGCCATCAGCTCGGAACCGGTGCGCCTGGGCGTGCCGTGCATGCGCAGCACCGAATGGCCCGGATAGAGGAATCCCTCGGCGACATCGAACGGAACGTCATGCCGATCGGCGAGCCACTCGACCGTCGGACCGATCGAGGATGCGAGCGCCGCCACCAGGCGCGGCTCGGCGAGCCCCTTGGCCTTTGCCTGAATGTCACGGGCGAACAGCTCCGGCGTATCGCTGATGCCCCGGGCGGCTTGGAACCTGGTCCCGGCCGCCGGCACGAGACCGGAGGACAGCGCGGTCGAGCCTTGCGCCGCCGCGTCGCGCTCCAGCACCAGAACCTCGGCGCCGGCCTCCCGGGTCGCAAGCGCGGCGGTGAGACCCGCCGCTCCCGCGCCCACGATCAGAACGGACACGGAGAGAGGAAACGCCACCCCGTCCGCCGGCAGCACCGCGGGCGCGAACGGGGTCATACACCGAGGGCGTCGGCGAACTCTGCGCAGGTCATGACAGGCGAGATCGCCGACAGCGCCGCCACCGTGGTCTCATGGACGCTGTCGCTGAACGCGGCGCAGCCATCGGACAGCAGAACGGTGGCGAAGTCGCGCACATGGGCGTCGCGCAACGTCGAGGCCACGCCGCCATTGGTGACGATGCCGGCGAAGACCAGCGTTGCGATGTCGAGCTTGCGCAGGACGAATTCCAGCCGGCTCATATAGAAGGCCGAGTACGCAACCTTCTCGACCGCCACGTCGGCGGGCTGGAGCTCGTCGATCAGCGCATGCCCGAGGCCACCCGGGACGAAATCGCCCCGGCCAAGGAACGGCCGCAGCTTCTTCAGGTGCGGCGACATGATCGGCTCCCCGTCCCGTCCCGGCACGAGCGTGAAATGAGTGGAGACGATCAGCAGCCCCGCTCGCCGCGCCGCTTCGACGACCGGGCGCAGCCGTCCCGGCAAGGCGGCGACGGCCGGCGCGGTCTGGCCGGCGCGGCCATAGGCGCCCTGCGGGTGCAGGAAGTCGTTCTGCAGATCGACCAGGACGAGCGCGGTGGTGACGGGATTCAAACGACGGCTCATGGCTTGCCCCTGAGGACGACGTTGCCGAAGCCATCCACCGTGCCCACGAGGTCCGGATCGATCCAGGTCGTCGCGTCCGGCTGCTCGAGGATGGCGGGCCCAGCAATCTCGGCACCGACCGGCAGGCGGAGGCGATCATAGATGCGAGTCGCGTGCGGCTTGCCTTGGAACCATACCGCGCGCTCGCCGTGCTGGGCGTCCGGCACGGAGCCGCCCTCGGGGCGCAGTCGCGCCAGGTCGAGCTTGGGCCGCCTGCCGATCAGGGCCAGACGCAACGTCAAGACACGGAGCGCGATGCCGTCGAGCAGCCGGCCAAAGGCCTGGCGGTAGGCGGTCTCGAAGGCGGACCGGATGTCCGCCGGGCCCAGCTTCGCCGGACTCGAGGCGGGCAGTCTGGCGGCGACGGTATGCGTCTGTCCGACATAGGACATGTCGAGCTCGGCGTGGGTCTCGATTCCGTCGAGCGCCACGCCGCTGGCCTCCAACAGGGCACGGCCGCGGCGCGCCGCTTCGGCCAGCGCAGTTTCGAGCCCGTCGATGACCAGCTCTTCCAGGGGGCGGTTCACCGTATGGACGAAGTCGTGACGCATGTCGGCGATGACGCAGCCGAGCGCCGAGGTGACGCCGGGAAAGCGCGGCACCAGCGCCGAAGCCAGACCCACCTCCTTGATCAAGGCCCCGGCGTGCAGTCCGCCGGCGCCGCCGAACGGCATGAGCGCGAAGCGCTTGGGGTCGTGCCCGCGTTCGATGGACACGAGCCGGATGGCCCCTGCCATATGCGAGTTGGCGACGCGGAGGATCGCCTCGGCGGCCGCAGGGGTATCCAGGCCGAGCGGCGCCCCGACCGCCGCATCGATCGCCGCCTTCGCCGCGGAGATATCGAGCCGCACCAGCTTGCCGCCCATCGGCCGCTCGGCGTTGATCCGGCCAAGCACCAGGTTGGCATCGGTCACCGTGGGCCGGTTGCCTTTGCCGTAGCACGCGGGTCCCGGGTCGGAGCCGGCGGATTCCGGGCCCACCCGCAGCAGCCCGCCGCGGTCGATGCCCGCGATCGAGCCGCCGCCGGCGCCGATGGTGGTGATTTCGATCATCGGCGTGCGCACCACCAGGCCGAAGTCGATCGTGGCCTGCGCCGCAAGAACGGACCGCCCGCCGGCGATGAGCGCGACATCGAAGCTCGTTCCGCCCATGTCGCCGGTGATGACGTTGGGAAATCCCGCCGTCTCTGCGATGTGCGTGGCGGCGATCACGCCGGCGGCGGGGCCCGACAAGGCCGTGCGCACCGGCAGGCGGGCCGCGGTATCGACCGCCATCACGCCGCCATTCGATTGCACGATCAGGAGGCGGCCCTCGCTTCCTTGCTCCCTCAGCCGGTCGTCGAGTGCGCCCAGATAGGAGGCCACGACGGGCTGGAGGTAGGCGTTGAGCGCGGTCGTCGAGGCGCGCTCGAACTCCCGGATCTCCGGCAGGATCTCGAACGACGCGCTGACGTAGCCGTTGGGCCAGACCTCGCGCAGGGCCGCCGTGGCCGCCCGCTCGTTGGCGGGATTGGCGTAGGAGTTGATGAAGAACACGGCCACCGACTCCGCGCCGCGCTCGCGCAGGATGGATGCAGCCCGCTTCACCTCCACCGGATCGACCGCGGCGAGAACGGTGCCATCGGCGAGCGTCCGCTCCGGCACCTCCAGACGCAGATCGCGCGGGATCACCGGGACGAACTCGCCCCACAGGCCCCAGGTCTGGCGCCGGTCGCGGCGACGCATCTCCAGCACGTCGCCAAATCCGGCGGTCGTGATCAGACCGGTCCGGGCACCCTTGCGCTCGAGCAGGGCGTTGGTGCCGACCGTCGTGCCGTGAACGACGGCCGCAAGGGCCGGGAACGGATGGCCGCCGGCGGCTATGCCGTCGAGGAAGCCGACCGACTGGTCGCTCCGGGTCGAGGGCACCTTGCGCGTGCCGAGCGCCCCGGAGGCTTCGTCGTAGAAAAACAGATCGGTGAAGGTTCCGCCGACGTCGACGCCCACCACGATCGACGGTCGCGTCATGGCGTGCCCGCGTCGACGCCGTAGTCGCGAAGCGCCGCTTCGGGCGTAAGGTAGCCGAACCGCACGTCGCGGCGGATGGCCTCTGCGGACCTCTCGCGCGGATCGCCGTAACCGCCGCCACCCGGCGTTTCGAGCCGCAGGCGCTGGCCACGCACGAGGGAAATGCCGACCATCTTCGAGGCCATGGGGGGCGACTTCCATGAACCGTCCTGAGGGTAATAGAAGCGGCTGAGCGCCCCGGCCTTGCCCCCGGCGACGCCCGGCGGCGCAAACCGGCCACGCTCGCCAAACAGGAACACGTCGGCGCGCTCCTCCAGCAACTCCAGCTCGTAGATGGCGCCCAGGCCGCCGCGATGGCGCCCGGGCCCGCCGGAATCCGCGCGCAGGGCCCAGCGCGTGAACCTCACCGGATACGCGGCCTCCAGGATTTCCAAGGGCGGAATGGTGGCGGTCGAGATCGGCGCGTTGCCGTGATTGAGGCCGTCGCCCTCCGGGTTGCCGCCGAGCCCGCCGCCGAAAAAGGAGAACATCACCCAGCGGCGCCCGTCACGCCGATATCCGGCGAGCGACAGAGCATTGATCGTCCCGTAGGCGCAGCCGTTCACCCGGCCGGGGGCGGCATGGGCCAGCGCCTGGAACACGACGTCGATGACCCGTAGGATGGTCTCGGTGTAGCCGCCCACCGGCTTGGGTGCCCTGGCCGCGAGGATCGACGTCTCGGGGATGATGAACTCCACGGGATCGAGGCAGCCCGCGTTGGCGGGCACGTCGCGGAAGATGTGCTTCAGGGCGACGTAGCAGCTGGCGACGGCGGTCGACCGGGCGATGTTGACGGGGCCGGAGCACGGTCCGGCGCTGCGCGAGAAGTCCATGACCAGACGGTCGCCCTCGATCGTGAGATCGAGAGCGATCTTGAGCGGCTCATCCACGATCCCGTCATTGTCGAGGAAGTCCTCGGCCGAATAGGTGCCGTCCGGCAGATCAGCGATGTTGGCGCGCATGAGCTGCGCCGCCATTGCGCGCAGCTCGGCGAAGGCTGCGCCAACCGTGCCGGCGCCATATTCGGCGATCAGCTCGCCCAGACGCCTTGCCCCCAGGTCGAGGGCGTTGATCTGGCCGTTGAGGTCGCCGTACAGGCTGATCGGCTGACGCGAGTTGCAGGACAGGATGTCGACGATGTCAGGATTGATCCGGCCGGCGCTCACCAGCTTGACCGGCGGAATGTGCATTCCCTCCTGGAAGCTTTCGCTGGCGACCGGATTGTAGTTGCCGGGCACATTGCCCCCGACGTCGTGCCAGTGGCCCACGGATGCCAGCCAGCAGAACACGCGTCCGTCGTAAAAATAGGGGCGGACCAGCTTGAAATCCGAGAGATGGGTGCCGCCGTCGTAGGGATCGTTGAAGATGAAGACGTCGCCATCAGCGAGGTCGCCGCGCGCGGCCCGCGCGATCGTCGCCCGCACGGCAAACGCCATGACCCCGACGAAGATCGGCAGGCCCGATTTGCCCTGCACGAGCGTATCGCCCGTGATCGCGTCGTACAGGCCGTGCGAGGCATCGTGCGCCTCGGCGATGATCGGGTTGAACGCCGTGCGAAACAGCGTCGCGTCCATCTCGTCGGCGATCTGCTCCAGACGGCCCTTGAGCACCGCGAGGACAACGGAATCGATCATGTTGTCAGTCGCCGGCGTAGCGCCGGCCACGGGTGCGAAACTCGTCCGTGCCCAGGAGATCGTTGAGCCCGGCGAAATCGAGCATCCGGTCGCGGTAGGGGGCAGTGGTGCCGTTGGCCTTAAGGCTGGCCAGATAGTCGCGCAGGGCAAACGCCAGGGCCCGCACGGTGCCGCCCGGGAAGATGACCAGCTTGAAACCGAGCCCCTGAAGCTCGGATGCCGACAGCAGCGGCGTGTTGCCGCCTTCCACCATGTTGGCGATCACCGGCACCTTCAAGCCGAAGCGGCCGGCAATCTCCTTCATCTGCTCGCGACTGGTCGGCGCCTCGACGAACAGCATGTCGGCGCCGGCTTCGGCATACGCCGCGGCGCGATCGAGGGCCGCGCCGAAGCCCTCCACCGCGATGGAGTCGGTGCGAGCGATCAGCAGCGTGTCGGGCGACTGCCGGCTGTCGAGCGCGGCCTTGATCTTGCCGACCATCTCCGCGGCGGGCACGAGCGTCTTGCCGGCGAGATGGCCGCAGCGCTTGGGCGTGCTTTGATCCTCGAGCTGGAGGGCGGACGCGCCGCGCTGCTCGAACAGGCGCACGGTGCGCTGGACGTTGAGCGCGTTGCCGAAACCGGTGTCGATGTCGACGATCACCGGAATGGTCGCGCGCTCGCGGATCGCCGCCAATGTGTCGGCAACCTCGGTCATCGATACGAGGCCGATATCGGGCACGGCAAATCGCGTGTAGCAGATCCCGGCACCCGACAGGTAGGCCGCGGGAAAGCCCGCCTCGGCCACCAGCCGGGCCGACAGACCGTCGAACACGCCGGGCGCCACGACGATGTCCGGCCGAGCGAGGAGCTCGCGCAATGCGGTCATGACACGTCCCTCTGCCGTTCGAGTTTCTTGGCCAGATGGGGCAACAGCCCGCCATCCTTGACCATCTCCAGGAGATGATCGGGGATCGGTACACACGAATATGTCTGAGCCCGGCTGCGGTTGATGATCCGTCCGGCAACGGGATCGACGGTCAGCACGTCACCCGATTGGATGCTGCCCGCGCCGGCGCACTCCAGGGGCGCCAGGCCGAGATTGAGGCAGTTGCGGAAGAACAGCCCGGCAAACGACCTGGCAATCACCGCTTCGACGCCGAGCTGGCGCAGCACCATCGCCGCCTGCTCGCGCGATGAGCCCATGCCGAAGTTCTCGCCGCCGACCACGAAGTCGCCCGGCCGCACGGCGCCCGCGAAGCCCGAATCGAGTGCTTCCAGGCAATGCCGGGCGAGCGTTTCGATCGACCCCTTCATGTAGAGCCCGGGCGCCAGCGCGTCGGTGTCGACGTTGTCGCCAAAGACGAAGGCACGGCCTGGACGGCGATCGGCGTTCATGCCGCCACCTTCTCCGCCAGCATCGGCCGCGGATCGGTGATCCGGCCGGTCACCGCCGAGGCCGCGACCGTATAGGCCGAACCGAGATAGACAAGCGAGTCGGAGTGGCCCATTCGGCCCTTGAAATTGCGCGCCGTCGACGAGAGGCAGACCTCGCGTTCGGCCAGCACGCCCGCGCCATACCCGGCGCAGGCGCCGCAGCCGGACGGCATGAGGATGGCGCCGGCCTCGGCGAGCGCCGCGAGCGTGCCGTCGGCGGCCGCGGCCGCCGTGATCCGCTGCGAGGCCGGCGCGACGAGCAGCCGCGTGCCACGCGCCACCTTGCGGCCGCGCAGGATCGACGCGGCCATGCGCAGGTCGTCGAGCTTCGCGCCGGTGCAGGCGCCGATGTAGCACTGGTCGATCTTCACGCCGCGATGGTCGCCGACCGGCGCCGCGTTCGCCGGCGAATGGGGTGCCGCCACCTGCGGCACCAGCGCGCTCGCGTCGAACTCCCACACCTTCGCGTAGATCGCATCCGCGTCGCCTTGCCACGACGCGGCCTCGGGCACGGACACGCCGGCGGCAGCCAAAGCCTCGACCGTCACCCGGTCAGGCGCGATGATGCCGGTCTGGGCGCCGAGCTCGGCCGACATGTTGGTCAGCACCATGCGTTCGGCCATGGACGACGCGGCGACCGCCGAGCCGGTGTACTCGACGACGCCGTATTTCACCGTGCCAAGACCGACATCACGGCACAGCGCCAGCATGATGTCCTTGGCCGCCACCCCCTCGCCGAGGCGGCCGTTCCAGCGCACCAGGTGCGTCGGCGGCACCTTGAGCCAGATCTCCCCGGTCACGAGCACGCCGCACATCTCGGTAGCGCCGATGCCGAACATGAAGCAGCCCCAGGCGCCGGCCGTGGGCGAATGGGAATCGCCGCCGACGGCGAACATGCCGGGCCGCAGATGGCCGCGCTCCGGCAGGATCACGTGGCAGATGCCCTCCATGTCGTAGAAATTCGCGACCCCTTCGTCACGCACCCAGCGGCGCGTCAGATCGAGGATCGCCGCGCTCTCGGCATCGAACGCCGGCACGTAGTGATCGGTCACGACCACGATTCGGCTGACGTCCCACGGCTTGGCGCCGAGCTGCTCCAGCATCGCCTTGTGGCGGCGCGGGCCGCTTGAATCGTGCACCATGGCGAGATCGACCCTGCAGGTGACGATCTGCCCGGGCTGAACGAAATCACGGCCCGCGGCGCGGGCGATGATCTTCTCGGCGAGCGTGCGGCCCATGATCAGACTCCCAGGTATGCGCGGCGGAGGGCTGGATCCTCACGCAGGGTGGCGGCCGGTCCCGACAAGACGATGCGTCCGTTCTCCAGGACGTAGCCGCGCTGGGCGAGTTCCAGCGATTGCACGACGTTCTGCTCGACCAGCAGCAGCGCCAGACCTTCGTCGTGCAAGCGGCGGATGAGCCCAAACATCTCCTCGACCAGCCGCGGCGACAGCCCGAGCGACGGCTCGTCGAGGATCAGCAGCCGCGGCTCGGCCATCAGCCCGCGCCCGATCGCCAGCATCTGCTGCTCGCCGCCCGACAAGGTGCCGGCAACCTGGGCCATGCGTTCGCCCAGTCGCGGAAAGATGGCGGTCACGCGATCGAGGTTGCGCGCGCACTGGCGACGCGCCCGCCGGTAGCTGCCCAGCACGAGGTTCTCCCGGACGGTGAGGTTCGGAAAGATGCGGCGGCCCTCCGGCACCTGGACGAGGCCGCCGGCGACGATCCGTGTCGACGGAGCGCCGGTAATGTCCTCGCCCTCGAAATGCACCGTGCCCGCCGAGGGATGAAACAGGCCGGAGACGTTGTTGTTGAGGGTCGACTTGCCGGCACCGTTGCTGCCCAGGAGCGCGACGATCTCGCCAGCGTCGACATGCAGATCGACGCCATGCAGCACCGGCACCTCGTCGTAGCCGGCGCGCAAGTCCCGCACGTCGAGGAGGCGCGCGGCCTTCATCGGGAGCCTCCCGCGGCATGCGCCGTCATGCGTTCGGCGGCGCCATGGCCAAGATAGGCCTCGATCACCTCCGGCATGCGTGCGATCTCCGCCGGCGCGCCTTCGGCGATCAGTCGGCCATAATTCAGCACGTGGACGCGCTCGGCCAGACTGGCGACCGCCTGCATGACATGCTCGATCAGAAAGACGGTCACGCCGCCGTCGTGGATGCCACGCACGATACGGATCATTTCGGTCATCTCGGTCGGATTCAGGCCGGCCATGACCTCGTCCAGCAGGAGCAGCCGCGGCTCGGTCGCCAGCGCGCGCGCCAGCTCCAAGCGCTTGCGGGCAGCAACGGTCAGGGCGTGGGCCGGACGATCGAGCAAGTGGCTCATGCCGACCCGCTGCGCGACGGTCGCAGCCCGAGCCATGGCCTCGCCGCGCTCGGCAAATCGAAGATGGGCGCCCACGGCGATGTTCTCGCGCACCGAAAGGCGGCCGAAGGGCTGTACGACCTGGAAGGTGCGCACCAGTCCACGCGCGCATACCAGGTGCGGGGCGAGTCCGGTCACATCTTGGCCCGCAAACGTCACCGTGCCGCCGTCTGGCCGAAGAAATCCCGAGACGAGCGCGAACAGGGTCGTCTTGCCGGCGCCATTCGGGCCGACCAGCGCTACGATGTCTCCCTCGGTCACGCGCAGCGACACGTCGGCGACCGCGAGCAGGCCGCCGAAGCTTTTGTTGAGCCCCCTCACCTCAAGCATCGGCCTGGGTCTCCGACCGGCGGCGAATTCGCCAGACGACGCCCATCAGGCCTTCCGGCATGAAGCGAACCATGACGACCAGCAGCACACCGTAGAAAATCAAGCTCAGTCCCGGGGCATCGCCCATCAGACGGCGCGCCAGCTCCCCGGCGCCATGAAGAACGGCGGAGCCCGCCAACGGACCGAAAACGGTCCCCAGCCCGCCGATGATCGGCACCAGCAGGATCTCGACCGATACCCCGGGCCCGTACGCGATCCCGGGGTCGATATAGAGATAGTAGTGCGTGTAGAAGGCGCCGCCGATGCCGGTCAGCGCCCCGGAGATGACGATCGCCTTCAGCTTGCAGGCGAAGGTATCGACGCCGAGCGCCTGGGCCGCGTCCTCGTTCTCGCGTATGGCCATCATCTGAGCTCCCAGGCGAGAGCGCTCCAGCATCCAGCCCACGACCAGCGACAGCACGGCGAACGCCAGCGCCACGTAGTAGTAGCCGGCTTTGTCGGCGAACTGGAGGTTGGCGATGCCGAGATCGAGCGGCACATAGAGGCCGACGCCGCCCCCGGTGAACTCCGCCGAATTGGCCAGTATGCGCAGCACTTCGGCGAAGGCGAGCGTGATGAGCGCGAAATACGAGCCGCGCAGGCCGTAGCGAAAGCTCAAATAACCGACGAGCAGAGCCACCAGGCCGCCGGCGGCGGCTGCCGTGGCCAGGCCCAGCCAGGGGTTGAGCCCGAGACCGATGTGCAGCACCGCCGTCGTGTACGCGCCGGTGCCAAAGAATGCCGCATGTCCGAAGGAGAACTGGCCAGTATAGCCGCCAAGAATGTTCCACGCCATGCCCAGGGCGGCAAAGAGCAGGACCGTGATCAGGAAGCCAAGCCAGAAATCGGACCGCAGGACGTACGGCACCGCGAGCGCGACCACAAGCCCGGCTGCGATCGGAAGACGTCCGCTCAACTGAGCCGAGCCCCGAACAGTCCACTGGGCCGGAACATCAGCGTGGCGATGAAAATGAGGAAAATGCCGATCTGCCCCAGCGATTCGCCGAGCAGCAAGCCGCCGACCGACTCGGTGACTCCGATCAGCAACCCGCCGAACAGCGCTCCGCTGAAGCTTCCCATCCCACCCAGAACGACCACCGTGAAGGCCACCAGCACAAAGACGTGCCCGACATGGGGCGACACGTAGAACATCGGCAGCAACAGACATGCCGCGGCTCCGAGACAGGCGGTGCCGATACCGAAGCTCATGGCGAAGATGTGGTCGACATCGATGCCGACCAGGCGTGCCCCCTGCCGCTCCTTGGCGACGGCGCGGATCGCCCGGCCGAGGTCGCTGCGCGCGATGAGCAGCCACAGCAGAGCCGCCAGAACCAAGGCTGAGAGGAACGCGATGACCCGCGGCAGAGGGACGAGCGCGATACCGAGATCGATCATCTCGAACACATACGGCGTGTCCACGGTCAGCGTGTCCGCGGTAAAGAAATAGAGCGCCAGGTTCTCGATCACGATCGAGACGCCCAGCGTGACGAGCAGTACGTTCTGGTCGCTGCCGTGGCTCGCCTTGCCGATCACGCTCCACTGCAGCGCATAGCCGACGACGAATAGCGCCGGCACCATGATGACCAGCGCCAGATAGGGATCCACCCCAGCGCGGTGAAGAAAGAATACTCCGTAGAGGCCGACCATCAGCAGGCTGCCGTGCGCGAAGTTGATGATGTGCAGCACGCCGTAGATGAGCGTCAGCCCGAGCGCCACGAGGGCATAGACCGCGCCCATGGTGAGGCCGTTGATCACTGCCGGCAGCAGGATGAGCGGATCGAGCATCGCAGACGATGCCGGGCAGGGCGAGGGCCCGCCCGGCAGACACCCCCTCAGGCCCGCCGTTCGGGCATCGGGTAGACGACGTTGCCGGAGGCGAAGGCCAGCGGATATATCACCTTGATGTCCTTGTCCAAGATCTGCGTCGTGACCGGTTGCGCGCCCTGGTTCTGGCCGTTGACGAACCGCGTCGGCCCATAGGGCATGACGTGCATGTCGAACGTGCTCGAGGCGAGTGCCGCGATGATAGCGTCGCGCTGCGCGCCCTTCGCGCGCTCGAGGGCGTCGGCCAGCAGATAGACACACGAGTAGTTCATGAACACCTCGTAGGTGTAGAACAGCCCCTGCTTCTCGGTCTTTTCCTTGAGCGCCAGGGCCGCCGCCTTGCGCGGATCGAACCAGTGGTTACAGTCCATCACGAACGCGGCAGCGTCGGGGAACTCCTTGACGAATTTGTAGCTCGACGCGCCGCCCCCGAGGATCGAGTAGATCGCCTTCGGCGCGACCCGCTGCTGGCGCAGAGCGCGGGCGAAGAGGACGTACTCATTGTAGTAGTTCGACGGGATCAGCAGGTCCGGCTTTCGCGCCTGCACGCGCAGCACGATGTTCGAGAAGTCGCGCGTCGGATTGGCGTGCTTGATCGTCTCCACGATCTCGAAGCCGTGCTTCGGCAGTTCGGCGTTGAGGGTGGTCGCCATGCCCGAGCCGAACGCCGACTCTTCGTGCACGATCATCACCGTCTTGGCCGGCTTGCCGGCGGCATCGTTGATCTTGATCAGGTTCTCGATCGCCGTGTCGACCGTCTTCTTCACGCCCGGACCGAAGCGGAACGTATTCATCAGACCGCGCGTGACCACCTGATCGACGACCGCAACGTCGACGACATGCGGAAGGCCGTGGCGTGCCGCCGCCTGGGTCGTGGCCAGCGCGATGGCGCTGGCATAGGGACCGACAACGGCGGCGGCGCCGGCCTCGTTCAGCTTCTCGATTTCGGCCGCGCCGACGTCCGGGCGCGACTGGGCGTCGGCGAGCAGTGCCTCGATCTTGGCCCCTCCCATCGACTTGATGCCGCCGGCCGCGTTGATCTCGTCGATGGCCATCTGGGCTCCGAAACGCGACTGCGTGCCCGAATAGCTGAGGGCGCCGGTCACGGGGTGCAGGATGCCGACCTTGATGGCGGCCGGCTGGGCGCCGAGGATCGCGGGAAATCCGAAGCTGCCGGCCGCCGCACCGGCCGCCGCCCCCGTCAGAACATGGCGGCGCGAAAGCGATTTGTTCATCCTGGTCATTCTTCCTTCTCCCTGGTGCAGTTTGTCGTCTCGTGGTCGTGCTAGTCGGTCGTGGACCATAGTTTCGTGGCCGGGCCCTGAACCCGGGCTAGTTTCATCCGGTACTGGTAGCGGTCGGGCCGGTAGAGAATGGCGATGTACTCCACGGGCCGGGCATGCTGGTCGAATACCGTGCGCGTCACCGACAAGAGCGGCGAGCCCACGCGCACGCCGAGCCGGGGCGCGACCGTGCTGTCGGCCAAGACCGCACCGATCAACTGGTCGGCGCTGCCGATGAGGACGCCGGCGCGCTCGAGGAGCTCGAGGAGCGGCTTCGTGGCAAGATCCTTGCGGCCGAAGGTCAGGCCGAGCGCACCCGGCACATAGCTCGTCGTGAATGACAGCGGCGCTCCATCGAGTGAACGCACCCGCACAGCGCGCTGGACTTCCGCGCCCACTTCGAGCGCGAGGGCCCGAGCGACGTCCTCCGAGGCCGGGACGTAGGCGAAGTCGACGATCCTCACCTTGGTCTTGAGCCCCATCATCAGCAGGTTCTCGAGAAGCCCCGAGATATTGGCGTTGAGCGCCGGCACGGACAGCCGCGAGGCGACCGTGGTCCCTTGCCCCCGCCGCCGGATCACCAGCCCTTCCGCCGCCAACTCGTCGAGGGCGCGCTTGGCCGTGATGCGCGACACGCCAAAGCGGCGCGTCAGCTCCTGCTCCGTCGGCACGAGATCGTTGTCCGCGTAGACGCCGCCCAAGATCTGCTCACGCAGCAGGACGTAGATCTGATGATAGAGGGGCGTCGGCAGGCGGCTGTCGATCCGCCCCGAAATGGCTCGCGGCGGAGCGGCCCGACGCAGCGAAGTGCTACCGAGCGCGACGGCGCACATGCTGGCCCCCTCCCTCTAAGCGCGGGCCCCGGGCGCGCATTTCCCGGCGGCCGGTGGGCGCCATGCCCGCCCAGGTGACGCATAGCATAGCCGGCGATCAAAAGACATATTGATATATCATTGGCCCTTGCGCGGATCTGGCATCTGCCGGACCGGGGCGGCGTGGGTGCGGAGATCACCGAGCCGATCGCCCGCGACGACGGCGAGATCGATCATGAGGATCAGGAGCCGACTGGCGCGGCACATGAGCCTCGATCTGCGCTCCACGCCATCCTTTGGGCGGCCGCGCGGAGTTCGATCGGCTGGTTCAAGATGATTCGCGAGTACGTCGATACCCTGGCGTCGATCGCCGACATCTTGTCCATGTCGAGGCTCCGCAGCAGGCACCGCCCCCGACTGGGAGCGACGAGCCCGAAGTCCAGTCTCTCAGGACGAGAAAGACATAAACAGGAGGACAAACAGCGGCCCTGACCGATTCAGCCCCTTGAGCCCCCGTTTGATTCCCAAGCTTACGACG
>VGDO01000079.1 GCA_016869645.1 Alphaproteobacteria bacterium | reverse complement strand
CGCCGCGCATACGGCCTGCGCGACCAGGAATATCTCCGTCTCAAGGTGCTTACATGCATGCTGCCGGCGCTCTAAAGTCCACCAAATCACCCACACGACTTCCTGAAGACCCAGTTTTCTATCAACAGCGCGGTGGCGCTGCTCGAAACAAATCCGGTGCACTGAAGCTTTGCCTCGTTGACCCCCCACCCTGCCCTCCCCCGCAAGGGGGGAGGGGAGAAAAATTTTGGGTGACGGTTGCGTTCGTCCTGCTGCTTGTAACGGCGTTCCTCGCCTCCCCCGCCCACGCGCAATTTGAATCCGGCGTCGCCGCGTTCGAGTCAGGCGACTACAAATCCGCGCTGACGATCTGGACGCCGCTTGCCCAGAAGGGCGATGCGCGGGCGCAGAACAACCTCGGCAACATGCACCAGGTCGGATTAGGCACGCCGGTGAATGCGGCCGAGGCAGCGCGCTGGTACCGCAGGGCGGCGGAGCAGGGTCATGCGCTGGCGCAGAGCAATCTCGGGCGGCTCTACGAATCGGGCCAGGGTGTGGCGCAGAGCTATCAGCAGGCGGCTTCCTGGTACCGCAGAGCCGCCGACCAGGGCAACGCGGTGGCGCAGAACAATCTCGGCGCGCTCTACGACAACGGCCAGGGCGTGAAGCAGAGCGCCGCCGAAGCGGTCAAGTGGTACCAGGCCGGCGCCGAGCGCGGTCTCGACGAAGCGCAAACCAATCTCGGCGCGATGTTCGAGAACGGCCGCGGCGTGAAGCGCGACTACGCGCGCGCCGCCGAGTGGTACAAGCGCGCCGCTGAGCAGAACCATCCGCGCGGCCTGCACTATCTCGGCCTGCTCTATCAGCACGGGCGCGGCGTCAAGCACAACGACAAGACGGCGGCCGAGCTGTTCCGCCGTGCGGTCGAGCGCGGCCATGTCCCGGCGATGACCAGCCTCGGCGTCATGACCATGCAGGGCCGTGGTGTTCAGAAAGACACCACGCGGGCGATCGCCTTGTTCAAGGCGGCGGCATCCGAGGGCGAGGCGGCAGCCGCCAACAATCTCGGCGTCATCTACGCGACCGGCGACGGCATCAGGGCCGACGCGGCCGAGGCCAGCAAGTGGTTCGCCGATGCAGCTCAAAAGGGCGATGCCAACGCGCAGGCGGCGCTCGCGCGTCATCTGAGCCTCGGCCTCGGCGTTGCACGCGACGACGTGCAGGCGGCGACCTGGTACCGCAAGGCGGCCGAACAGGGCCACGCGGACGCGCAGTTCAACCTGGGTATCCTCTATGCGCGCGGCACGGGACTGACGCGTGACGATGCCGAGGCGGTGCGCTGGTATCGCCGCGCCGCCGAGCAGAACCATCCCATGGCCATGACGCTGCTCGGCTTCAATTCGATCGAGGGCATGGGTCTCGCCAAGAACGAAGCCGAGGGCGTCAAATGGCTGCGCAAGGCGGCCGAGCGCGACGTCGGCGAGGCGCAGTTCCTGCTCGGCCAGGCCTATGCCGACGGCGTCGGCATCAAGGCCAATCCGGTCGAAGCGCTGAAATGGTTCGCGCTCGCCGTGCCGCGCCTCAATGGCACCGAGCGCGGCCAGGCCGAGGCGGCGCGCAACGATCTGATCAAGCGCCTGGCGCCGGCCGAGGTCGAGCGCGCGGCCAAGCTGGCGCGTGAGTGGAAGCCCAAGCCGGAGTAGGATCATTCGGACACACACAAGGAAGCGGGAAGACCATGCGGCTCAAGGACAAGGTTGCGATCGTGACAGGCGGCGGCTCGGGCTTCGGCGAAGGCATCGCGCGCCGCTATGCCGAGGAGGGCGCCAAGGTCGTCGTGTGCGACATCAACACCGTCAACGGCAAGAAGGTGGCGGACATCCTGACCCAGGGTGGCGCGCAGTCGACCTTCGTCAAATGCGACGTTGCGGTCGACGCCGAGGTCAAGGCGCTGGTCGACGCCGCGGTCGAGAAATACGGACGGCTCGACATCATGGTCAACAATGCCGGCGTGACCCACCGCAACAAGCCCATGCTCGAGGTGACCGAGAAGGAGGTCGACTGGATCTTCGCGGTCAACGTCAAATCGATCTTTCTTGCCGCACGCCACTGCGTGCCGGTCATGCGCCGCCAAGGCGGCGGCTGCATCATCAACACGGCGTCGACCGCCGGCCTCAGGCCGCGGCCCGGCCTCGCCGTCTACAATTCGAGCAAGGGTGCCGCCATCACGCTGACGAAGGCGATGGCGGTGGAGCTGGCGCCCGACAAGATCCGCGTCAACGCGCTCTGCCCGGTCGCGGGCGAGACGCCGCTCTTGGCCGAGTTCATGGGCGAGGACACGCCCGAGCGCCGCGCCAGGTTCATCGCCACCGTGCCGCTCGGCCGCTTCAGCCAGCCGCGCGACATTGCCAATGCCGCGGTCTATTTCGCCTCCGACGAGGCGGACTTCATCACCGGCGTGGCCTTCGAGATCGACGGCGGACGCTGCGTGTGAACGGAGCGGCGGCGGCGTGAAGTTCGCAGTCGTCGCCTATCCGAACCTGCGCGACGCTGATCGCGCGTGGATCGAGGCGATCCGTGCCAAGCACGATCCGCAGGCCGGGCTGATCGGGGCGCACTTCACCCTGGTCTATCCGCTGGAGCTCAGCGATCCAACCTCGCTTGCCACGCACATTCATGACCAGATCGCAGGTGCGCGCCCGTTTCCTTTCAAGCTCAGACACGCGACCGTCTTCGTCGACGGCGGTGCCTATTGTTTTCTCGAACCGGGTCAGGGACGTCGCGATCTGCTGGCGCTCTACGATCGTCTCCAAGACGGTCCTCTTGACGCGGTTCGCCATAAGGACGAGAGCTTTCGACCCCACATCACCGTGGCGCGTCATACTGATGAACAAGTGTGTCGGCGCCTGAGCGACGAGATCAACAGTACCAAGTTGACCATTTCCGGCCGGATCGACGGGATCGATCTGATCCAGGTGTTGGAAGATCAGGTCAGCACTATCGAACGGATTACATTCCATCCGACCCTCGCGCCGAGAGGAGCGTGACGCATGAAAATCAAAGCCGCCGTCCTGCACGACATCGGCCGGCCCGCGCCCTATGCGCAGTCGAAGCCGCTCACGATCGAGGAGGTCGAGCTCGCTGCGCCCGGCCCAGGCGAGGTGCTGGTCCGGGTACGCGCGGCCGGGCTCTGTCACTCCGATCTCTCCGTCATCAACGGCGACCGCCCCAGGCCGACGCCGATGGTGTTGGGCCACGAGGCGGCCGGCGAGATCGTCGAGCTGGGCCAGGGGGTCACGGACCTCAAGCCGGGCGACCACGTCGTCATGGTGTTCGTGCCGAGCTGCGGGCGCTGCCTCCCCTGCCAGGAAGGCCGACCGGCGCTGTGCGAACCGGGTGCGGTCGCCAACACGGCGGGCGAGCTGATCGCGGGCGGCCGGCGGATCACGCTCCGGGGCAAGCCGGTCAACCATCACGTCGGCGTCTCGGCCTTCGCCGAATACGCGGTTATGTCGCGCAACTCGGTCATCCCGATCGACCGCGCGCTGCCCTTCGAGGAAGCGGCGCTGTTCGGCTGCGCGGTGCTGACCGGCGTCGGCGCCGTGGTCAACACGGGAAGCGTCAAGCCCGGGCAGTCGGTCGCCGTGGTCGGCCTCGGCGGCGTCGGGCTCAATGCGCTGCTGGCCGCCGTGCTGTCGGGCGCCGAACGCGTCGTCGCCGTCGATCTCAGCGAGCAGAAGCTCGCCTTTGCGCGCCAATTGGGTGCAACCGACGCCTTCAACGCCGGCGATGCCGGCTGCGTCGAGGCCGTCCGCCAGGCGACCGGCGGCGGCGTGCACATGGCCTTCGAGATGGCCGGCTCGGTCAAGGCGATGGATCTCGCCTATCGCATCACCAGGCGCGGCGGCACGACGGTCAGCGCCGGGCTCTCCAACCCGCAGCACATGTGGCCGCTCCAGCACGTCAACCTGGTCGCCGAGGAGCGCACGGTCAAGGGCAGCTATATCGGCTCCTGCGTGCCGACGCGCGACCTGCCGCGCTACATCAATCTCTACAGGCGGGGCAGACTTCCGATCGACCGGCTGCTTTCCGGCCGCGTCGGCTTCGACGGCCTCAACGCTGCCTTCGACGAGCTCGCGGCCGGCAAGACGGCACGGCAAGTGCTGGTGCCCTGAAGGAAATGGCGTCGGATTCCATTTACGATTGCGTCGCCCAATTGTAAATGGACTGACGAGACGGCACAGCAAGTGCTGGTCATGTAGAAAGCGAGCACATTTCAGTATTGGTCCTCCGAATTAACCATGTGCGCCCGCTTGCGCATGCGATCGGCAACCTCTATGGTCGGAACGGCAGTAGAGATTTGAACGAATAGTTGCGGCGCATCCGGTTTCTCGGGGGATCGGGGGAATGGCGACAGTTCGCGGTTCGACCGGCAACGACCGGTTGAGCGGAACGTCCAGGGGCGACGATCTCGAGGGCCGCCAGGGCGACGACACCCTGTTCGGTCTCGATGGTTCCGACGACATCCATGGCGGCCAGGGCAATGACCTCGCAGATGGCGGGAGCGGCAACGACCGGCTGCACGGCGGCGTCGGCGACGACACGCTGCTGGGCGGTGACGGCGACGACACGCTGTGGGGCGGCCACGGGGCAAACGAACTGTCCGGCGGCGCGGGCGATGACCACCTCCATGGCGACGACGGCGCCGGGCGCTACTGGGGCGGCGACGGCGACGATACGATGCACGGCGGCGCCGGCAATGACAGCCTGTTCGGCGAGAATGGCAACGATCTGCTGCGCGGCGGTGGTGGGCACGATCGCCTCGACGGCGGCGACGGCGACGACACGATCCATGGCGGCTCCGGCCGCGACACGCTGATCGGCGGTGCCGGAGCGGACCGCCTGCTCGGCGGCCATGGCGGCAACGTCTTCGACGGCGGCGCAGGCAATGATACGATCGAGGCCGGGACCGGCGCCGACAGCGTTGCGGGCGGCGACGGCAACGACCTCGTCCGCGGCGGCCAGGGCAATGACACGATCGACGGCGGCGACGGCGCCGACACCATCAGCGGCGGCCAGGGCGACGACCTGCTGATCCACCGGCCGGGCCAGGGCGGCGACGCCGCGATCGGCGGCAAGGGCACCGACACCTTGCGGCTCGAGCTGAGCGCTGCGCAATGGCAGGACGCTTCGGTGCGCAGCGCGGTCGAGCAGCTCAACGCCTTCGTGGGCTCTCACGACAATCCCGACTCGGCGGCCGGTCACGGCGGCACGTTCACCTCGCAAACCCTGGGCGTCAGCGTCAATTCGGTCGAGCGCCTTGCCGTCGTCGTCGATGGCGTGGCCAAGCAGCCCGGTGACAAGCTGGTCGATGCACGTGACGATGCGCTCGGCGAGGTGCGCGTCGGCGAACAGCTGACCGGCAACGTCACCGCCAATGACGGCGCACCCGACGGCATCGCCGGTGTCACCGTGGTCGCCGCGCCGTCCGCAGGCACGCTGTCGATGGGCAGCGACGGACAGTTCTCTTACGACCCAGGCGCCTCGTTCGGCTCGCTGGGCGCCGGCGAGGTCTCAATTCAGACCTTCACCTATCGGATTGCCGATCCGCAGGGCGACACCGACACGGCAACGGCAAGCTTCCGCGTCGTCGGCGTCAATGATGGACCGACAGCCGGTGACGATGCCGTGAGCGGCGTCGAAGACCAGCCCGTGACGATCGCCTTTGCCGAGCTCCTGGCGAACGATCGCGATCCCGATGCCCATGACATGCTGACGGTCGTCGACGCCGGCAATGCCGAAGGCGGGTCGGTGTCGCTGGCCGCGGGCGGAATCGTCTTCCGACCGGATCAGGACTTCAGCGGCACGGCGCGCTTCGACTACCGCGTGTCCGACGGCCATGGCGGCGAGGCGACCGGACACGTCGTGGTCAATCTGGCTGCGGTCAACGATGCGCCGGTCGCCAACGACGATGCCGTGACGGGCGACGAGGATTCGCCGCGACTCATCTCGGCCGCGGACTTGCTCGGCAACGATCGCGATCCGGATGCCGGCGACCAGCTTCGCATCGTGTCGGTCGGCGACGCGACCGACGGCACCGTTGCGCTGACCGCCAGCGGCGACGTGCTGTTCACGCCCAACGCGAATTTTCACGGCAACGCAGGCTTCGCCTACACGATCGCGGATGCCGGCGGGCTCACCAGCTCGTCGCGCGTCGCGGTCAATGTCGGATCAGTCAATGACGACCCGGTCGCCGGCGATGACACGGCGAACGGCTATTCAGGCGAGACCATCGCCTTCGCGCCGGGCGACCTGCTGGGCAATGACAGCGACGCCGACGGCGATCCGCTGACGGTCACCGGCGTCGGCAATGCCGACCACGGTGATGTCGCCATCGATGCCGCCGGACGAATCCTTTTCACGCCGGAGACCGGGTTCGCGGGCACGGCTTCGTTCGACTACCGCGTGTCGGACGGCCACGGCGGCAGCGATACGGCAAGAGTCGCCGTATCCGTCGCCACGCGGGACAAACTGATCGAGGGCACGCCGGGGCAGGACAGCCTGGTCGGAGGCAGCGGCAACGATACGATCATCGGCAATGCCGGCGCCGACACGATCATCGGCGGTGCCGGCGGCGATCTGCTGACCGGTGGCGCAAGCGCCGGCGATTTCACGCGCACGACGCGAACGGAGCTATCTGCCCAGGGCCTGACGTCGGAGGCACATTTTGGTTCGTCGGTCGACATCGACGGCAATATTGCGGTGGTCAGTGCCAGTAATCAGGCCGGCGGAGCCGGGGCGGTCTATGCCTACGAATGGGTCGGCACGTCCTGGTCGTCCGCCCGGCAGATCGTGCCGAGCGGCGTCGCATCGCGCGACTATTTCGGCCAAGAGGGCGCCGTTGCCGTGCAGGGCAGCACCCTGATCGTCGGCTCGCCCGGCGACGACAATGCCAAGGGCACCGACGCCGGGTCGGTCTATGTCTATCAGAAGGACGGCCAGGGCTGGCAGCAGACCCAGCAGATCACGGCCTCCGACGGCACGAACGACACGAGGTTCGGCGTGAGCGTCGCCGTGTCCGGCGACTGGATGATCGTGGGCAAGGGAGACAATGACGCCCAGGGCGTGTATCACGGCGGCTCCGCCTATGTCTTCCACAAGACCGGCGCCGGCTGGGTAGAGGAAGCTCGCCTTGTCAACGGCGCGCCCGGCGACCTGTTTGCCGGGAAAGTCGCAATAGACGGCGACATCGCGGTCGTCAGTTCGTACGGCGACGACTCCCTCGCTTCGAATGCCGGTGCGGTCTATGTGTACAGACACGGCACGAGCGGATGGACGTTCGAGCAGAAGCTGGTCGCCGGCGGCGACGGCAACCCGGCGAACGACAGATTCGGCGCCGACGTGGCCGTCTCGAACGGCACCATCGTCGTCGGCGCCTATGCGGATGAGGCCGCGGGGCCGAACCTGTCCGGCTCCGCCTATGTGTTCGACTACAGCGGCGGCCATTGGAGCCAGACCCAGAAGCTGGTCGATTCGACGCCCCACCAATGGGCCCAGCTCGGCTACAGCGTCGACATCGACGGCAACAGGATCGTGCTGGGCGGCCAGGAGTCCGAGGGCTCCGATCGCGCCGGCGAAGTCATCGTCTATGAACGGGCAAATGGCGTCTGGTCCCAGACCAGCACTCTGACCCAGGGCAATGGACAGCCGGCCGAGTATTTCGGATACAGCGTCGCGTTGGACGGCAACCGGGTGGTCGCGGGCGCGATCTTGCATGGCAGCGGCGGCGCCTATCTTTTCGACGCCGGCGGCGACGCCGGCGACACCTTCGTGGTCGGCGGTTCCGGCAACGACACGATTACCGATTTCGAGGTCGGCATCGACCGGCTCGAACTCCAGGGCGGCGCGACGATTGCCGGCTATCGCGAAACGGACGCAAACAACGACGGCCGGATCGATACCATCGCCGATCTGAGCGACGGCGGCAGCGTGACCATGCTGGGCGTCAGCGGTATCGCACCGCCGCAGACGGCCGAGGCGATCGTATTCAGCTCGAAGCGTGCCAGCGGAAACGACGATCTTTGGATCATGCGTCCCGACGGAACGGGCGCACGTCAAATGACGTTAGGGCCGAACAACGACTTCGATGCTTCAATTTCGCCGGACGGCACCAAGGTCGCGTTCACGCGACATTTGGCGGGAACCGACTATACCAACGTTTGGGTCAAGGACTTGCGGACCGGCGCCGAAACCCAATTGACGTCATCCAATATGGAGGGGGCGCCGGACTGGTCTCCGGATGGAACACAGATTGCCTTCCATTCCTACCGCGCGGGCAACGGCCACATTTGGGTCATGAACGCCGATGGCGGTGGCCAGCGACAGCTATCCACCGCCACGACCGACACGATGCCGGACTGGGGCACCGACGGCTACATCTACTTCCAGTCAACCCGAGATCATCGGGACCTGTGGGACATTTGGAAGATGTCGCCAGTGACCGGGAGCGCCACGCGCGTCATTGGTGGCAACCAGGAATATCAGCCGGCTGTGTCTGATGACGGCACCAAGCTGGCCTGGGCCGACATACCCGGCATATCCATCGCAAATATCGACGGCAGCGGTGCGCATGCCATTTCAATCGGTGGCGGCGGCGAGCACGCGCTGCCCGACTGGTCTCCGGACGGGCAATGGGTGATGTATCAGGACGGCAATCACGCCGACCTCTACAAGACGAACATCTCGACCGGACAAATCGTCCAGCTGACCAATGCCTCCGGCCAGGATCACTACGGAGAATGGGGCCGCGTCGTGCGCAACCCCACCATCGACGACTGGTTCGCTTGAGCCATTGGGTCTGCGGCCCGGGAGCCGGTCTGCCTCATGACTGCTTCGTCGCGCCACCATGGGCGGTGATGCGGTCGATCAGCGCCAGCAGCAGGGTCGAGACGACGAAGGTCAGGTGGATGATCACCAGCCACATCAGCTTTTCCTGGCTGATCTGGTTGATGTTCATGAACGCCTTGAGCAGATGGATCGCCGAGATCGCCACGATCGACGACGACAGCTTGATCTTCAGGCTGCCGTGGTCGAGCTTGCCGAGCCAGGCGATGTTATGGCGCCCGACATCGACGTCGAGGCGGGAGACGAAATTCTCGTAGCCGCTGATGATCACCATGACCAGCAGGCTCGCGACCAGCGTGGCGTCGACCAGGGTGAGCGCCGCCAGAAGCAGATTGGCGTCGTCCATGCTCAGCGCCGTCGCGAAGATGTGGAACAGGTCCTGGAAGAACTTGACGACGTAGATGACCAGGACCAGCGCCAGGCCGATGAACATCGGAACGAGCAGCCAGCGGCTGGCGAAGATCGCGTTCTCGACGAGCTTCTCGAGCTTGTGCATCACCGTCTCCGGCCGATGAGGGGCTGCGCCACAATCTAGTGAGCGCGCTCGCAGCGGGCAATCACGGCGCACAAAGAAAACCGCCCGGGGGGATGCCCCGGGCGGTTCTCGGTCAAGCGACCGTAAGGTGCGCTACTCGTCCTTCTTGATGCCGACGAGCTGCAGGAGGAGCGTGAACAGGTTGATGAAGTCGAGGTAGAGCTGGAGCGATCCGTAGATCGCCTTCTTGCCCATGGTCTCGCTGTCATCGCTCTCGAGATAGACTTCCTTGATCTGCTGCGTGTCGTATGCGGTCAGGCCGACGAAGATCAGCACGCCGATCACGGAGATCGCGAACTGCAGCGCCGAGCTGGCGATGAAGATGTTCACGATCGACGCGATGATGATGCCGATCAGGCCCATGAACAGGAAGCTGCCCATGCCCGACAGGTCGCGCTTCGTCGTGTAGCCGTAGAGGCTCATGGCGGCGAAGGTGGCGGCCGTGATGAAGAACACGCGCGCGACGCTGGCCCCGGTGTAGACGAAGAGCGTGGGCGCCAGCGACACGCCCATGAGCGCCGCGAAAGCCCAGAACGTCATCTGCGCCGTCGCGAACGACATGGAGTGGATCTTGAAGCTGAAGAAGAACACGAAGGCCAGCGGCGCGAATAGCGCGATCCAGCCGAGCATGGTGAGACCCACCACCCGGTTGCCCTGGATGTTCGCGAACAGGCTGAGGATGTCCGTGTTCGTCAGGATGAGGAACGCCACCGCCCCGGTGAGACCCAGGCCAATGGCCATGTAGTTGTAGACCTGCAGCATGTACCGGCGCAGGCCCAAGTCGATCTCGGCTTGGCTGACGGCTGCGCCCGGCTGCGCATAGGAGGTCCACTTGGTGCCAGGATCGTAAGTCATCGTTCTCCCCTTGGTACGTTAGTTGTGACCCGTTGAAACAGAACTGGGTCCTTATTTGGGGAAAATACCACGCATTTCAATGGAACAGGTACCGGATAGCGACATGGCCACAACAATTTTATGGATTTGCCGGCAGAATTGAATTTCCCAATGCCGGCAGCGACTTCCTAGGCGGCTGGCGCCTCCTGCTCCTTGGCGAGCACGGCCGCCTCGACCTCGCGGCGCAGCCGCTCGCTCTTCGTCAGCTTCTGGCTGTCGGAACGAAGCTGGCCACAGGCGGCAAGGATGTCGCGCCCGCGCGGCGTGCGGACCGGTGCGGCATAGCCCGCGTCGAAGACGATGTCGCCGAAGGCCTTGATCGCGGCGTCATCCGGGCACTCGAAGGGCGCGCCGGGCCACGGATTGAACGGGATCAGATTGACCTTGGCCGGAATGCCGCGGATCAGCCTGACCAGGGCGCGCGCGTCGGCGGCGCTGTCGTTGACGCCCTTGAGCATGACGTACTCGAAGGTAATGCGGCGCGCATTGTTGACGCCGGGATAGTCGCGGCACGCCTGAATCAGCTCGGCGATCGGGTATTTCTTGTTGAGCGGCACGATGCGGTCGCGAATCTCGTCCGTCACCGCGTGCAGGCTGACCGCGAGGTTGACGCCGAGCTCGGCGCCGCAGCGCCGCATCATCGGCACGACGCCGGCGGTCGACAGCGTGATGCGGCGCTTGGAGATCGCGATTCCCTCGCCGTCCATGATGATCTTGAGCGCCTTCGCCACATTGTCGAAATTGTAGAGCGGCTCGCCCATGCCCATCATGACGATGTTGGAGATGAGCCTGCCATCGGGCGGTGCCGGCCATTCGCCCAGCTTGTCGCGCGCCAGCAGCACCTGGCCGACGATCTCGGCGGACGCGAGGTTGCGCACCAGGCGCTGGGTGCCGGTGTGGCAGAATCGGCAGGTCAGCGTGCAGCCGACCTGGGAGGATACGCACAGCGTGCCACGATCCTCTTCGGGGATGTGCACGCACTCGATCTCCTGGCTGTCCGGCCATTTGAGCAGCCATTTGCGCGTGCCGTCGATCGAGGCGAGATCGCGCACCGCTTCGGCGCGCTCGACCATGAAGCGCTGCGCCAGCTCGGCGCGCACCGGCTTGGCGAGCGTGGTCATGCGCGCGAAGTCGGTCTCGCCGCGGTGGTAGATCCAGTGCCAGATCTGGCGCGCGCGGAACTTCGGCAGGCCGGTCGCGGCGAGCTCGGCTTCGAGCTCGGCACGGTCGAGACCGACCAGGTTCTTGCGCTCGCTCTCGGCGGCGGGGATCGTCGTCATGGCCGGATATATAGGCCCTGCCGCACGGCAAGGCCAGCGCGCGCGGAAGTCAGCGCTTGACCTTGCACGCCTTGTTGATCGCGTCGTAGGCCCTGGCGAAGCCTTTCAGCGAGAAATGGTCGACCGTCGCCGTGCCCCGCGACGACGTGCCGCGCACGATGGTGCTGTCTGCCTTGTCGTCGGGCGCCCAGGCGCGCTCTTCCTTGACGAACAGCATGAACTTGTCCTTGCCGACGGTGAGCTCGGCCTGGCTTTCGGGCTTGAACGGATAGCCGGCGACGAAGCTGACGACGTCGAGCGACTTCTGGCTCGGGCGATGTGTGATGAGCATGAACACGTCGCCGCGCTTGGTGTATTTGCCGTCCGACTTGGCGGGTGCCGCGGCGACATAGCAAACCGGCTGGCCGTTTTCGGCGTAGGAGTAAGCGGTCCACCGCTCGAACGTGCCGATCGGCTTGGGGCCATCTTGCTGCGCCGCCTGTGCCGCCGCCGCGGCAGCGGCAGCGGCAACGCAAGCAAAGAAACTGAGGAGAATCAGGGCCTTGCTCATGCATAGGATTTTAGTCGATCACACGCGATGACGCCAGTCCGCCGTCGGCGGCCGCCGTCGGCGCGGCCAATGCCAGGGGCGCCGCCCCAGGCGCGGCAGTGATCCGCGCATCCCGCCGGCCCGTATCTGCGTCGTGAGCATGTGCCTTGCCCAGCCTCTGCCCCATCCGTTCGGCCTGAGCCTGGCCGGCTCGGTGACGGGCCTTGTCGTCCTCGCCACGCTTGCCGTAGATGGAGGCATGCAGAAGCCCGTTTCGGCGGACACGTCCCCGGATCGTCCGGCGGCCCCCATGGCCGCCACGCCACGCGCGGGCCGGGCCGCCGATGCGCCATCCGCCAACGGCAGCAGTGCCGAGCAGAGCGCGGTCGATCTCATGGCGGCCATCGCCGGGCGACGCGATCGCGCCGCCTTCGCCCGGCTCTACGGCCATTTCGCGCCGCGCCTCAAGGCCTATCTGATCCGCCAGGGTGCCGACGAGGGCGGCGCCGAAGACGTCACGCAGGAGGCCATGCTCACGGTTTGGCATCGCGCCGCGAGCTTCGACCCCGCCAAGGCCGGCGTTTCGACCTGGATCTACACGATCGCACGCAACAAGCGCATCGACCGGCTGCGGCGCGAGCGCTATCCCGAGGTCGAGCTCAACGACCCGGCGCTCGTGCCGGACACGCCGGCGGCAGCCGATGCCGTGATCGCCGCCAGCGAGGCCGAAGACAGGTTGCGCCATGCGATCGGCAGGCTGCCGGCCGAACAGTCCGATCTGCTCCAGCTCGCCTTCTTCCAGGACAAATCGCACAGCGCGATCGCCGACGAGCGCGGCTTGCCGCTCGGCACGGTCAAATCGCGCATCCGTCTGGCGCTCCAGCGCCTCCGGCATGATCTGAAGGATTTTGCGTGATGTCTCGATCCAGCCTGCCCAATTTCCATCCCAGCGAGCTTATGCTGCTCGACTATGCCGCCGGCAGCCTCCACGAGGCGGCGGCGCTGCTGGTCGCCACGCATATCTCGCTGTGCCCGGCGTGCCGTGCCGAGGTCGGACGGCTCGAATCGGTCGGCGGCGCCTTGCTCGACGCGATCGAACCGGTCGCCGACCCGGCGGGACTCGAGGCGGTGCTGAGCCGGCTCGACGAAATCCCTGCCGAGTTCGCACCCGGCCGTGCCGACGACGAGCCCTTCGACGACGAGACCCGGCGCGTCATGCCGGCAGCACTGCGTCGCCGCATCGGTGCGAACCTGGATCGCATCAACTGGAAGACGCTCGGCCGCGTCAGCCAGGTCGACGTGCCCGTCGCGGTCGAGCGGCCGGGTGTCAGCGCGCGGCTGCTTCGACTCAAGGCCTGGCAGAAGGTGCCGCACCACACCCATGGCGGTACCGAACTGACGCTGGTGCTGACCGGCGGCTTCAGCGACCAGACCGGACACTACCTGCGGGGCGATGTTGCGGTCGCCGACCGCGGGATCACTCACGCACCAGTGACCGATGCCGACGGCGACTGCATCTGCCTCGCTGTGGTGGACGGATCGATCAAGTTGACCGGGCCGATCGGGCGCGTCGTCGGCCTTTTCCTGCGCACCTGAACAGGCTCGGCCTCCGCTGACGAAGACCCGTGACAGATCGGTCGCGCGGGTGTAGCAAGGCGTCCTCCACGCCCGACATCTGAACGCGCCGCCGCGCTCCGGCGGCCGGATCGTCGCGAGCCGGGGGTTGAGCCGCGCGCATGTTTCGCCTGTTCGAACGACTCCTCGATCCGACCGCCCGGACGCCGGAAACGCCGCCACCTGCCGGCCTCGTGGCGTTTTATTGGCACTATGCCGGCCAGGCCCGCGGCCTGCTGGCGGCGCTGTTCGTCGTCGGCTTCGCGGTCGCGCTGCTCGACGCCTGCATTCCGCTGTTCATCGGCCACGTCGTCGGCATGATTTCGACTCACGAGCCGGGCCAGCTTTTCGCGGCAGCTTGGCCGCAGCTTGTGGGAATGGCCGTCGTCCTGCTGTTGGTGCGGCCCTCCGTGCTCTGCCTTCAGAACCTGATCACCAACCAGGCGATCGCACCGGGACTGTCGAATCTCGTCCGCTGGCAGAGCCATTGGCACCTGGTACGGCAGAGCTGGTCGTTCTTCCAGAACGACTTCGCCGGCCGGCTTGCCAACCGCGTGATGCAGACCGGTCCGTCACTGCGCGAAAGCATCGTCGCCGGCACGAACGCGGTCTGGTACATCCTCGTCTATGGCGGCAGCGCTGTGGCGCTGCTTGCCACCAACGACCTGGCGCTGGCGATCCCGGCGCTGCTGTGGTTCGTCGGCTACCTCTCGCTGCTGCGCTATTTCGTGCCGCGCCTGCGCGACCGCTCGCGCCACATGTCCGAAGTGCGCTCCACGGTGACGGGCCGCGTCGTCGACAGCTACACCAACATCGTCACGGTCAAGCTGTTCGCGCGGCCGCGCGACGAGGACGAGTTCGTGCGCGCGGTGATCGACGAGCATACCGTAGCTTTCCGGCAACAGCTTCGTCTGATCACCCAGTTCGGCCTGTGCCTGTCGTCGATGAACGCGCTCATGGTGGTCAGCACCGCGTCGACTGCTATCTGGCTTTGGACCGCGGGGCGAATCGAGATCGGCGCGATTGCCATGGCGCTGCCGCTGACCTGGCAGATCGCCAACATTGCGGGCTGGGTCGCTCACAACGTGACGTCGATTTTCGAGAACATCGGGGTGGTGCAGGACGGCATGCGATCGATCGCCGTGCCGCGCCAGATGCCGGATCGGCCGGATGCCACGACGCTGCGCGTCACGCGCGGCGAAGTGCGATTCGAGACCGTGCGTTTCGGCTATGGCACGGCGCGTGGCGTGCTGCACGGCATCGACCTTGCCATTGCGCCGGGCGAGCGCGTCGGTCTGGTCGGACGTTCGGGCTCCGGCAAATCGACGCTGGTCAACCTCCTGCTCCGGTTTCACGAGCTCGAAGGCGGCCGCATCCTGATCGACGGGCAGGACATCAGTGCGGCGACCCAGGAAAGCGTGCGCGCCCACATCGCCATGGTGACGCAGGACACCTCGCTGCTGCACCGCTCGATCCGCGACAACATCCGCTACGGCAAGCCGGGCGCGGGCGAGCAGGAGATCGTCGAGGCCGCGGCGCGCGCCCATGCCCTGGAGTTCATCGATGCACTGGAGGATTGGCAGGGACGGCGCGGCCTCGACGCCCATGTCGGCGAGCGTGGCGTCAAGCTGTCGGGCAGCCAGCGCCAGCGTATCGCGCTGGCGCGCGTCATCCTCAAGGACGCGCCGATCCTGGTCCTCGATGAGGCGACGTCGGCGCTCGACTCCGAGGTCGAGGCGGCGATTCAGGAGCAGCTCGACGGGCTGATGAAGGGGCGCACGGTGATCGCCATCGCGCACCGGCTGTCGACCATTGCGCGCATGGACCGGCTGATCGTGCTCGATCATGGCCGCGTCGTCGAAGAGGGCTCGCACGCCCGCCTGCTCGCCAGCGGCGGAGCCTATGCGCGCCTGTGGCAGCGCCAGTCCGGCGGATTCCGCGACCAGAATCTTCCGCAACGGATCGACGCCGCCGCCGGCGAATAGCCCGGCGCAGCCTCAAGCCTTTGAGCGACGGCGCCGGCGCTCCTTGCGCTGCCATACGGGCGGTCCGTGCATATGGGGCGGCGGCAGCTCGCTCGATCCACCGGGCGAGACCGGCCGCTCGGCGAACCGCCCCGTGCTCAGCAATCGGTCATACATGACGATCGCGCCTGCGATGGCGAGATTGACGCTGAACCGCGTCGGTATCTTGATCGTGTGATCGCACAGTTCGAGCAGCTCCGGGCTGAGGCTCGAGCGCTCAGCGCCAAGCACATAGGCGGCCGCGCGCGGATGCCGGAAGCTCGGCAGCAGGGCCGCGCCGTCGATCAACTCGACGCCAACCAGCGCGCAATCGGCCGGCAGGACGAGCGATTTGAGATCGGGCCATTCGTAATATGGCATGTTCTGGGTCGCGTCGGAGGTGTCGGCATAGACGCCTTCGCTGCGGTCGTAGGCGGCCCCGATCGTGAACACGAAGCTCGCGCCGAAGGCATGGGCCGTGCGGAACACGCTGCCCAGGTTCATCGCCTTGCTGATGCCTTGGACGCCGATGCCGAAATAGCCGCGCATGGTGGACTAGGCTTGCACGGGGCGCGCCCCTGGAGCAAGGTCAGGCCCTGGCTGGGTTCAATTGATGGCGCAATCCCTTCCCATTCTCGTCGAAGTCACGCGCGGTTCGATCGTCGAAAGCCGCCATGCCGGCAGCGCCGCCGTGGTCGACGCGGCAGGGCGCATCGTTCACGCCTGGGGCGACATCGATGCGCCGGTGTTCGCACGCTCGGCCATCAAGGCGATCCAGGCACTGCCTTTGGTCGAGACCGGCGCCGCCGATGCCTTCGGCGTGTCCGAGGCGGAGCTTGCGCTCGCCTGCGCGTCGCACGGCGGCGAGAGCATTCACACCGACTGCGTCGGAAGCTGGCTCGGCCGCATCGGGCTCGGCGAGAGGGATCTGGAGTGCGGACCGCAGATTTCGTCTCATGAAGCGACGGCACATGCGGTGCTGCGCGCCGGGGGCAGCTTCACGCAAGTCCACAACAACTGTTCGGGCAAGCATTCCGGGTTTCTCACTTTGGCATGCCATCATCGCGAGTCGACGCGCGGTTACATCGCGCCCGACCATCCGACGCAGGTGCGCTGGCGCCGCGTCATGGAGGAGATGTCGGGGCTCGACCTGGCGCGCGCACCGACCGGCATCGACGGCTGCGGCATTCCCGTGGTCGGCGTCTCGCTGAGCGGCCTTGCGCGCGCTTTCGCACGCCTCGCCGACCCCGCCGGCCTGGCCGACGAACGCCGCGCCGCCATCGCACGCATCCGCAGCGCCGTCGCCAAGCACCCGCTCATGGTCGCCGGCCATGGCCGCTTCTGCTCGGAGATGATGGGGGTTCTCGGCGAACGGGCCTTTCTCAAGACCGGCGCCGAGGGCGTCTTTTGCGCGGCGATGCCCACGCTTGGCCTCAGCTTGGCGCTCAAGATCGCCGATGGCACAGGGCGTGCCTCCGAGGTCGCCTGTGGCGCGGTCCTGGACATGCTCGGCGTGATCGACGACACGGCGCGCCCGCGCATTGCCCACCGGCTTGTCGTGCCCGTGCTCAACCGCGCCGGCAAGCGCGTCGGCGAGATCAGGCCGGCCCGACCCTGGCCAAATTGACGCTGGGCCGAACTTCTGCCGGCCAAACCGACCATGGCCCAACCCGACATCCCTCATCCAGCACAGCAGGCCACGATGGATGCGCTGGTGGCGATGACCGCGCGAATCCAGGGCCTGATCGATGCAGGCCGCCTGGCCGAGGCCACCGCGGCCTGCATCCAGATGGTCGTGGCCGCGCCGCGCTGGCCGCATGCCTGGCTCAGCACTGCCGACACGGCACTGGCGGCCGGCCAGCCCGCTCTGGCGCTCAATGCCAGCTATGGCGCCGTGGTGCTGGCGCCCGCCACCGCGGCCCACCACGACGTTCTGGTCCGCAGCGCCATGGAGACCGGCAAATTCGATATCGCCGATGCCGCGGCCCGCCATCTGCTCAGCCTCGGCCAGCGCGCCGTTGCTTTTCACGAATACGGTCGACGACTAGAGTCCCGACGGTTCCACGCCGGCGCCATCACGCTGCGTCCGGCCGCACCGTCGGGAGACAGGACATGCTCGAGGAATTCAAGAAATTCGCGCTGCGCGGCAATGTCATCGACTTGGCCGTCGGCATCATCATGGGCGCGGCCTTCACCGCCATCGTCGACTCGATGGTCAAGGACGTGCTGATGCCGCCGCTTGGTCTCGCGATCGGCGGCATCGATTTCACCAACATCTTTCTGACGCTCAAGGGCGGCAGCTACCCGACGCTGGAGGCCGCGCAGAAGGCCGGCGCCGTGACCATCAATGTCGGCGTGTTCCTCAACGCCATCGTCAAGTTCGTGATCGTGGCCTTCGCCGTGTTCATCCTGGTCAAGCAGATCAACAATCTGATCCAGTTCACGCAGCGCAAGGAAGCGGCCGAGAAAGCGGCCGAGCCGCCACCGCCGCCGCGCCAGGAAGTTCTGCTCGAGGAGATCCGCGACCTGCTTGCCAGGCGCTGATCGCGGCCAACCGGCTAGTCGGCTGCGCGCATCTGCCGGGGCGGCCGCAGCACGGCCGCACCCGGCCACAGGTTGTTGCGCACACGCTCGTATTGCGGCGGGTACCATGCCTTGGCGCCGAGCGCTTCGGCGGCGTGCCAGCACCAGCGCGGATTGTCGAGCAGCGCACGCGCCAGGGCGACGAGATCCGCCTGGCCCGACGCGACAATGTCCTCGGCCTGCTGCGGCGTCAGGATCATGCCGACGGCGCGCGTGAGAAGTCCGCTCGCCTGCCGCACGCGCTGGGCCAGCGGCACCATGTAACCGGGCGCGATCGGGATGCGCTGGGCGAGCGAGATGCCGCCGCTCGACACGCAGACGAAGTCGTAGCCGCGATCACGCAGCGCGCGCGCGAAGACCACGGCGTCCTCGATGTCGGCCCCACTCTGAATCCAGTCGGTTCCGCTGATGCGCGCGCCGAGCGGCCGGTCGGCCGGCCATGCAGCGCGCACCGCATCGGCCACTTCGAGCGGGAAACGCAGGCGATTCTCCCGGCTGCCGCCGTAGCCGTCGGTACGTCGGTTCGACAAGGGCGAGACGAACTCGTGCAGCAGGTAGCCGTGCGCGGCGTGCAGCTCGACCATGTCGAGTCCGAGACGTGCCGCGCGCCGCGTCGTCCCGGCGAAGGCCGTGCGGATGCGCGCCAGCCCAGCTTCGTCGAGCGCATCGGGGACCTGCCAACCCTCGGCCATGGCAATCGCGGACGGCGCCGCCGGGTGCCAAGGGCGTTCGCTCGAATCGAGCGGACCGCCGCCCTGCCAAGGAACCCTGGCCGAGGCCTTGCGGCCAGCATGCGCGAGCTGGATCCCGATGCGCGCGTGGCCGAAGCGCCGGGCGGCGGCGACGACACGGGCCAAGGCCGCTTCCTGCGCGTCGTCATAGAGACCCAGGCAACCGTGGGTGATGCGGCCGATCGCCTCGACGGCGGTCGCCTCGATCACGAGCAGGCCCGCACCCGAAAGGGCGAGCTGCACCAGGTGCGACAGATGCCAGTCGTTGGCCGCGCCCTCGACGCACGAGTACTGGCACATGGGCGCCACGACGACACGATTCTCGAGCGTGAGGTTCTTGATGGTGATCGGCGAGAAAAGCGCGCTCGTCATCTCGTCACTCCCCCTGGCTGGGCAGCATAAGACGACGAAGATGCCGATCGGATCAAGACCGGCGCGCGACTCCACGAGCGCCCGCGGGCAAGGGACAGTGCCGACGCGATATGGCATGCTGGCGACCATGCGGATTCGCAACGTGCACGAACGCGTCCTGGCCGTGGCGCCGGAAGATGCGGCCAGATTGATCGACGGTCTGGCAGGCCCTGACGATCTGTTCTGGCCGGCAGCCTGGCCAGCCATTGCCTTCGACCGGCCGCTCGCGGTCGACGCAGAGGGTGGTCATGGCCCGATCAGCTATCGCGTCAGCGCCTACGAGCCCGGCCGGCGTGTCGAGTGCACGTTCACGCCGAGGTATTGGCTGGCGCAGGGACTCGAAGGCTGTCACGTCCTGTCGATCCGCGCCGTGCCGGATGGATGCGCGCTGCATCACGAGCTGGGCGGCACGATCTCCAAGGGCATGCTCTGGCGCTGGCCGCTTATCGTGCGCCCGCTTCATGACGCCCTGATCGAGGACGCATTCGACAGTTCCGCGCGCGCCCTCGGCGTTGTGCCGGAGCGGCCGGCCGCGTGGAGCCCATGGGTGCGCGTGCTGCGCTGGATGTTCGGTCTCGGCAGGCGGCCGCGGCAGGCCCGCCCCATGACACCGGAGAGGGCGGCGTGAATTCCTCGGGCCCGGGCAGGGCCGAACTTACGATTCGCGCCATCCGGGCGCGCGCCGTCGAGGTGCCGATGCGCCGTCCCCTGGTGACCGGCGGCGGCACGGTCGGCGCAGTGCCGCTCGTGCTCGTCGACCTCGCGACCGACGGTGGCATCACCGGCTGCGCATATGTGATTTGTTATTCCCGCATCGCGCTCCAGCCGATGGCGGCCCTGATCGCAAATCTCGGCGCCGTCGTCGAGAATGACCGCCTCGCGCCACATGATATTCATCACAAGCTGCTGCGTCGAATGACGCTTCTGGGACGGCAGGGCATGACGGGCATGGCGCTCGCCGGCATCGATATGGCGTGCTGGGACGCGCTGGCGCGTGCCCATGGCGTGCCGCTCGTCCGGCTGCTCGGCGGCGTGCCCCGGCCGGTCCCCGCCTACAACAGCAACGGCCTCGGCCTGATCGGTCCCGAGTCCGCCGCGCGCGAGGCGCGTGAACTCCTGGCGGGCGGCTTTGCCGCGATCAAGGTCCGTCTCGGCTATCCGTCGCTCGCGGAGGACGTGGCGGTCGTGCGTGCCGTGCGCGCTTCGGTCGGCCCATCGGTCCAATTGATGTCTGACTACAACCAGTGCCTCGACGTGGCCGAAGCGATCCGGCGCGGCCATGCGCTCGATGCCGAAGGGCTCGTCTGGATCGAGGAACCGGTTCGGGCCGATGACTATGTCGGCCACGCCGCCATCGCTGCAGCACTTCGGACGCCGGTGCAGCTGGGCGAGAACCTGTGGGGACCGCCCGATCTGATCAAGGCGATCGCTGCTGGTGCGGCCGATTTCGTCATGCCCGACGCGGCGAGGATCTGGGGCGTCAGCGGCTGGCTCAAGGCGGCGGCGCTCGCCGAGGCCCATGGCCTGCCCATGTCGAGCCACCTTTTCCCCGAGATCAGCGCGCATCTCCTCGCCGTCACGCCGACCTGTCATTGGCTGGAGTACATGGACTGGGCCGAGCCGATCCTGCAGGAGCCGATCCGCATCGAGCGCGGTCACGCGATCATTCCCGACAGGCCCGGCCATGGCATGGCCTGGAATGAAGCGGCCGTCACGAAGTACCAGGTCGCGTGACGAGGCCGACGGGCATGATGCCGTGGCGACGCCGCCCCGAGTTACCCGCATGGACGATCGCGCCGCGCTGACCGCAACCTCCGCACTCGCCAAGCCGGGCAGCATCGCGCTCGACGGCATGGCCGAGGTGCCGCCCGAGATCATGGCGAGCACGGCCTCCTATCTCGCCGCGCGCCCGTCCCACTTTGTCGGCTGGCACCCGACGAGCGGCGACATGCTGATCGCCACGCGCTTCACGGGGACGCTCCAGCTCTACGCGCTCGCCGGTCCCGGCGCCGAACCGCGGCAGCTCACCGACTACAAGGACCTGGTCAAGACCGCGGCCTGGGCACCCGGCGGCGACGTGCTGGTTTTCGAGCGCGACCGCGGCGGCGATGAGTTTTTTCAGATCCATTGTCTCGGCATCGTGGGCGGCGATGCCCCGTGCGTGACCGATGGTGCGGCGCGCAACACCCCTTTCAAGTGGCAGCGCCCCGGCAAGCTGCTGGCCTATAGCTCGACGCGGCGCAACGGCGCCGACACCGACATCTACGTGGTCGATCCGCGCGATAGGGCGACCGATCGCATGGTGCTGAAAGTCGCCGGGGGCGGATGGACGCCCGGCGCCTGGTCGCCCGATGGACGGACCCTGTTCGTACGCAATTACGTATCGGCCGAGGAGAGCCATCTGCACGCGCTCGACGTCGCAACCGGCGCGCTCGTGCCGGTGACGGGGGCGCATGGCGGCGCTGTCTTTCGATCCGCGCCGGTTGCCTCGCCGGACGGCCGGTTCCTCTTTCTCACCAGCAACCACGCCGGAGAGTTCGACGTCCTGTACCGCTTGGAGCTTGCCAGCGGCGCGATGACGACCCTGACGGCCGACATTTCCTGGGGCGTTGAAGAATTCGATCTCTCGCCCGACGGCAGGCTGATCGCGCTGACCACGAACGAGGCGGGATTCAACGTGCTGCACCTGATCGAGGCCGCGAGCGGCAGGAAGCAGCGTCTGCCCGAGTTGCCGCGCGGCGTGATCACGCATCCGCAGTTCAGTGCCGATGGCAAGCGCATCGGCTTCGACCTGTCCGCCGCACGGCTGCCGAGCGCCGTGTATGCCGTCGATCTCGCGCACAACTCGGTCGAGACCTGGTTGGCGCCCGACGATCCCGGCCTGCCGCTCGGCCGGTTCGTCGAGCCCGAGACGCTGCGGCTGCGCAGCTTCGACGGGCTCGAGATCCATGGCTATCTCTACCGGCCCGATGTCAAACGCTTCCCGGGTCCGCGCCCGGTCATCATCGACATCCACGGCGGGCCGGAGATGCAGCTGCGTCCAATCTACCGGGACCGAACGAACTATTATCTCGAGGAGCTGGGCATCGCGCTGTTCTATCCCAATGTGCGCGGCTCGACCGGATACGGCAAGACCTATGTCAGCCTGGACAATTTGCTCCGGCGCGAGGACTCGGTGCGCGACATTGGCGCGATCATCGACTGGCTGGCACGCGATCCCGGCATCGACCGGAGCCGAATCGGCGTCACAGGCAACAGCTATGGCGGCTACATGACGCTCGCCACCCTGATTCACTTCGGCGACAAGGTCCGGGCCGCCGTCGAGGGCTATGGAATCTCCAGCTGGCTGACCATGCTGCGCGACACGCAGGCGTATCGGCAGGATCTGCGGCGCGTCGAGTACGGCGACGAACGCGACCCCGAAATGGCCAGGTTCCTGGGCAGCATTTCGCCGCTCGCCAATGTCGACCGGATCAGGCGCCCCTTGCTCGTGCTGGGCGGCGCCAATGATCCGCGCGTGCCGCTGAGCGAATCGGATCAGATCGTGCGCGCCGTGCGGCGCAATGGCGGCGAGGCCTGGTATCTCGTGGCCGACGACGAGGGCCATGGCTTCACCAAGAAGGCGAACATCGACTACGTGTTCGGCGCGGTCGTGATGTTCTGGCGCAAATTCCTGCTCGGGCGCGTCGCCGGGTGACGACGCAGATCACTCGAGCGCGTTCTTCAGCAGATAGTCGGCCATCTCGGCCGGCCTGATCTTGGTGACCTTGGTCGGCGCGCCATCGAGCGCCTCGTGGACCAGGAGCTGGTTCTGCAGTACGCGTCCGGTAAAGGCCGCGGAGATGGTGTTTGACGCCGTACTACCGAGCGTGACCTGATCGGCTACGCGGCAACCTTCTGCTGGCGCTCTTGCTTCCAGTTCCACGGCAGCAGTTCGTCGATC
>VGDO01000078.1 GCA_016869645.1 Alphaproteobacteria bacterium | reverse complement strand
CAGGCTTCGTGGTAATGCTTGTCATGGCGTGGTCTCCAGTCCGGCCCTTCAATGCCGGGCGATTCGAGGTTGAAACACCCCGGAGACTACGCCACTCTCAATTCCTACCAACCTCGCGACGGCACCCCGATTTCTGTGCCAGCCAGTCCGGAGGACGACATCCGGGTCATCGGTGCTTGATTTTTCCACCCCACCTGGCGCCTACATCGCCAGCCGCATCCCCGTTCGGTGGTTGTTGGGACGGCCTTCCTACCAAGTCCCAACAACAATCGACGACCGGGCACTTCACATTGACGCCGAAGCGCGCGCAAGGGGCCGTCAACTTCCATATTGAGCTGAAGCGCAACCTTTGAATCTGCTGCATCTTCGCCGAAGCTGATGCAGATCTCTCTTGAGTGATCGTCGTCCACGTCGATGAGTTCTTAGGCGGCTGGCAGTGGCCGGAGTTGCCGACGAGCATAGTGCCATGGTGACTTTGCGCCCTTCGAGGAACCCGAGTTGACCCACAGGCAAATCGGCCGGCCGGCCTTGGCATCCGTCCCAAAACCGGTACCATTCTTGCGCCAGGAGGTAGTCTGGGATGTCAACAAAGATGTCGCTGCTGCGGGAACTGGGACTCCATTCGAACTATCTCTTGCGGCTTGACCCCGCAACAAAGCAACGCGCAATCGACGCGGCAGCGTCCCGGCTTCGGTCGAAGGACTTTTTGGATGTCGACGTGATCTGCCGCGAAATTCTTCGCCACAACTCCGACGACGCTGCGGCAAGAAAGCTCTTGTTTGAGGCCGCCGCACTGCGACGCGATGCGGTCGTGCTGTACGAACTGGGAGAGTATTACCTGACCCTGCGAGACCGGGTGGAGGCCGCACGGTGCTTCGGGGAAGCTGTGGCCCTTGGTATCCATCGCCCCGCCCAGAAACGGCAATTTGAATTACTGCAGCAATCAGAAGGTCAATTCGCCCCGGTGAGCGGGCGCCGCGTCGTGGTGACGGGCGGCGCCAGCGGCATCGGCAAGGCGATCGTCGACCGTCTCCTCGGACTCGGAGCAACCGTCCTCGCAATCGATCGGGACGACGGCGCGTTAGCATCTCTCAACGATGCAAGCGGACGCCTGTCGCGGACGAATCTGGATTTGAATGACGTTGAGCGAGTGTCGACATTTGCAAAGCGGACCGAGCCCGTCGATACGGTTGTATTGAATGCAGCCGCGTTTCAATCAGCTGAATTTCGAGACATCGAATCCGGTGACATCGTTGGCTTGCTGCGAAACAACTTCGTGGGCAACGCCATCTTGGCGCAGCAGTTGGCGACAAGGATGGTCGCCGGCGGGCGAATCATCATCATCGGGACGAGCAGCGAGCACGTCCCGGTCAATATGACGCGATGCGCTTCCTACATCGCATCGAAAGCCGCCCTCTCGTCGTTCTTTTTTGCATCTTGCAGCGAATTGGCACAGCACCGAATCATGGTCAATGAAGTGCTGTGTCACGACTCGTTCGACACACCGATGGCGCGTCAGGTCAGGGCCACTGCCAAAATCGAGGAGCTTGCCGCACCAACCCTCGTTTCGGAGGCACTCATCCCATTTTTCATCGCCGACCCTGACGACTCGTTCATCACGGGTTGCTCGATCATGGTGCATAGAGGCAAGCCGCCGTTTCTAGTGTCGGTGTCCCTCGCTCCGCTCGGCGCAGTGCGCCGCGTCGTCCCGTCGCCAGACAGGGGTCCCTCAGAACTCGGATCGCCAGCCCTCACTCATGGCCCAATCGCCCCGCAATCGGCGACCGATCCGTCAATCCGCGTGTTACCGACGCAGAAGGAGGCAATTCCAGGAAAGCGTGTAGCGCTTACCCTCGAGGGCGCCATTGCCGCTATTGACAGGTTGAAGCGCGAGGCGATCGACCCTGCGACCGCCAGGCCCGGTTCGGCACTAGCGCCAATGAGGGCTTTGGTGAAGCTCCAGAAGAAGTTCCGCCGGGATTTCGGTGTCGACAAGGCCGGCTTCCGCATCATCGGTCGCGCTTGGTTGAACAATATCGGCCAGATCGCGCACCTCGATACCTATTTCAAGATGAAAGTCCTGAACTGGCTTGAGCCCGGCGATACCATTGTCTGCTGCGACGGCGGAACCCCCGTAAACTGGGCGCTACTGGCCTGTTTCGCGCCCTATGTGAGGTGCGTGGTTGCCGACAAATCCTATCTGGGTGAATATGCGCGCTATGCGCCCTTGCTGGAGGAATCGACCGTGGCCGTCCTGCTCGCGAACGGCACCGCGGCAAATTTCCATGGCATGTTCTACGACGTCGAGGAGCAGTGGCTGAGGGACAGGCGCCCACCTCTGATCTCGCTGAATCCCGGTCAGATGGCGGCAGGCCGCACGTGGCTTTCGCAGCTTGGCGTGCCCGATGATGCCTGGTTTGTGACGTTTCATTTCCGCACTGGAGTCCATCAAGACCTGAAATCCGTGGACGAAAGAACCTACGGTAAGGCAATTGCAGCCGTGCTGAGTGCCGGCGGCTGGGTCGTCTGCATGGGAGCGAAGGATCCTCCGGCAGACCCGCGCATCATCAACTTCGAGCGTTTAAATCCGGCAAAGGATTGGCAGGACATCTTCCTGTTGGCCGGGTGCCGGTTCTTCGTCGGCTGCACCTCGGGCCCATCGCAGATAGCGAGCGCATTCGGCACGCCGTCGATTATGACGAACGCAGTCGAACTGGGCAGCCAGGCTCTGTCTCATCACGATCTGTTCATACCCAAACTCTACCAGTCGCGGCTGTTCAACCGGCCGCTCACGATCGAGGAGATTCTTGGTCATGTGACGACCTCTTGCGGATCGACCTCGAAAGGACTGGATGACCTGGGTCTCGACGACATTCCTAACACGCCACAGCAGATCGAAGCTGTCGTGCAAGAGATGATCGATCAGCTCGATGGCGCCCCGCTGGAGCTAACGGAATGGGATGAGGCGGCCCAGCGGAGATTGCGCTCGTACCGCCAATTCGCCGCTGTCGGAAATGGGCCGATCGTTGGGGGCAAGACACGCATGGGGCGCGATTTCTTGCGCCATCATGCCCGCGCTCTTGGTTTGGCGCCCTGACGCGGGCACTCCTTCGCCGTCGCCTCGCGCGCCTCAGACCGGAATCCGACGCCCGGGCCGCGCCGCGCCCGTATAAAGAATCTTCTGCTGGCGATCGATCATGCGTCGATGGCGTTCGACGTCGGCGGGGTCGAGCTCCGACTTCGGCGGCGACTCGAGCTCGAAATGTCCGTGGGTGTCGACGCCGCGCACCAGCGAGGCGCAATCCGCCTCGCCGACGATCTGGCGGACATAGGTCGGGATGTAACGGATCGCGAAGCCGACGCGCGGCTTCGGCGAGGCGTTGGGGTTCGAGCCGTGCACGATCAGCACATGGTGCAGCGACATCTCGCCGGGCCGCAGGATGACGTCGACGGCCTCGCGATCGTCGACTTTGGCGGCGACTTCCTGGCCGCGCGTCAGCAGGTTCTTCTCATCGAAGGTGTCGGTGTGCTTGATCTGGCTGCGATGCGTGCCAGGCACGACGCGCATGCAACCCGATTCCGGCGTGCTCGGCGTGAAGGCGATCCAGGCCGTGACCACATCGGGTTCGGACAATCCCCAATAGGTCGCGTCCTGGTGCCAGGACACGAAGGAGCCGTCGCCCGGCTGCTTGGCGAAGAACTGCGAGTTCCAGCACAGGATGTTCGGGCCGAGCACCGCTTCGACCGCATCGAGCACTTTCGGATTGCGCACGACCGCGTCGAGCCACGGGAAGATCAGGTGCGGCTTGCGGTTCATCCACCGCTCGAGACGGCCGCCCGACCGCGCCTCGATCGCGCGCAGCCGGTCGTGAAGCGCAGCGGCCTCCTCTGCGGTGAAAACCGGAACCGGGAAATGATAGCCGCGCTCGCGGTATGCCGCGACGGCCGATGCGCTGAGAGCTGTCACGATTTCACCCCCCAGGGGTATTGCCGGTGCGCCAGGAGGGATACGGCAATACAGTCAATCAAGCTTGCTGTAAACCGGTCGGCGCTGCCGCGGCCAAGGATCAGGCTCTGGAAGTCCACGGCCTTGGGACCTCGGCAAGCCGATTAGGAAAACTTTCCCCAGGCACGTTCCGTCGCCCACCAGATCGCTTTGCTGCCCAACAGGATGATACAGCCCAGGATCAGCCACCCATAGATGCCGACCGGTGGAAATCCGAGCGCAAGCGCCGCAACCGGAACGATCATGGCCAGGTAGTACGGCCCGGTGTAGCGGCAGTGCGTGCGGCGACAGCGCCTGGCATTGGCAATGCAGGCCATCCCCATCCACAAGAGAGCGAGCATCCAAATCGCCGCCCGGGCAGCTGCCGGCGCAAGCAGGCTCGCTACAATCGCGGCCTGGGGAATCCACCACGCCAAAGCGGTGGCACGAGCGCTTGCCAACCAATCACGGGCCTGCAAGCTCTCATTGGGCATGTCGCCCTATGCCCCGCAACACGCGGCAGGCTGTGTTTCGTCCTGGCCCGCCGATTGTATCGGCGGGCAAGGAATCGAGCCGTAGGAGCAGAAAACGCAGCAATCGCCGGTTCGTGGACGCAGAATGACTCCGCAGCCTGTGCATTCGTAGAAGTACTGACAAGCATCCGTCGGCATGCCCTCGCATTTGACGATTCCGCAGTGCGGGCAGGTGATCGCGGACTCAAGGATCATCGCATTCAGCTCTTGGGCGCGGATGGGTAGCCGGCGTTCGTCGTGGCCGCGACGAGCGCCTCCACGTCGGTCCGGGCATCGTCATAGGTGATGACAGCGGTCTTGTCCTTGTAGGACACCGTGACCTGCTTGACGCCCGCCACCTTCTGAAGGCTCGCCCTGACCGTGTACGGACAGGCCGCGCAATCCATGTTCTTGACCGCCAGCGTCACGGATCGCTCCGCGGCAAATGCGCCGCGGGGGGCGACCACGGCAAGGGCCGCAACGACCAGCAATGCGAGCCTCATGATACGAACCTCCAGCTACAGAAGGACTGGCGCCAGCAAGTCCAAAGCGAGCGCCGCCACGGTCAGAATCGTCGCCAGGACAAGTCCGGCCTTGAACAGCCGGCCGGGCCCGGGACGCTCGCAGGAGACGCCATCGACGCAGGCGACGCGCGCGGATCGATGGTTCAGCCAGATGCCGCCAGCCAGGAAACCGATCGCGGCGGCGACGAACCAGGGCTGGTACGGCGCGAGCCCGGCAAATGTGCCGATCCAGGCGCCGCTCACGCCAAGGCCGAACAGCACCAAGGGGAGGACGCAGCAGGACGAGGCGGCGAGCGCCGACAGGAGGCCGCCGGCGACCACCAGCCCGTGCCGCCCGCGCGTCGCGCCGTTCTGGGGCCGGCGCATTGCGCCATGTCGACTTTCACGGTTGATCATCATGCCGTGCACGATGCATCCTGTAGCGACTACAGGAGCAAGGGGCAATCGCATGGGCGAGATCACGACTTCGCGAGCCGAGCGGATGCCGATCGGCGAGCTGTCGCGCATGACCGAGGTCAACATCGAGACCATCCGCTACTACGAGAGGATCAAGATGCTGCCGCCGCCGCCGCGCACCGCGGGCGGTCGTCGCACCTACGGCACTGCCGAGCTTCGTCTCCTTGTCTTCATCCGGCGCGCGCGCGAGCTGGGGTTTTCGCTGGACGAGATCCGCGCACTGCTGCGCCTGGAGGCGCCGGGCGCGGCGTCCTGCCGCGAGGTCAGGGAGATCGCCACGCGACACTTGCGGGACATCCGGGCGAAGCTCGGCGACTTGAAAAGGCTGGAGCGCCTGTTGGCGAGGACCGTCGCGAAATGCTCGGGCGGAACCGTGCCCGAGTGCCCCGTGCTGGACATTCTCGATATTCGGCGAGCGCCGAAGCGGCCGGCGAACTGACCAGGATGGTGCGTCAGCACCTGTCCGTCCTGTGGGAGGCGTGGGTACTTCGGTGCAAAAGGCTGACGCACGCGTCCGTGCGGTCAGTTCAATTTAAATCGGATCATCGTCGACCTGAGGGATGGACGCACCATTGCCGCACCGCTCGCTTGGTATCCACGCCTGATGGACGCAGCGCCAGACCAACGCGTCCGGTAGGAGTTGCGCGACCGCGGCTACGGCGTCTATTGGCTTGATGTGGACGAAGCCTGGGCACAGGAGGGATGCTGCGCGTCGCGCCGGCGCCTGCTGCGACCGATTGATCCAGGCCGCGGCCTGATCGACTGGCACCCCTGGTGGGAGGTCGCCAATACCCCCAAATGGCCCGATCGTGAGCTTCCGGCAGGCGCCGCGGCTCAAGATCATGGTTTGAACGCGCCACTCGCGAAAAAATCTTATCGTGAAGATGACATAGTGAAAGCGATGGCTTCTTCGATGCAAACGCCTCCTGTGTTGTGCAATTGAGATTTATATCTATATAGGTATAATTGTGACGCGATTCGAGACGCCGCGCCGGCTGCTCTTCTGGGAGGGCTCCGCAAAGCGGGACTTCATGGAGTTCCCTTTGCCTGTCAGAAAGGAACTCGGCGTTGCACTGTTCGTGGTTCAAGTCGGAGGCGCGCCGTCAAAAACGAGGCCCTGGAAGGGTCTCGGCCCTGGTGTCTACGAGCTCGTCGACGATCACCGGGGTGATACCTACCGCGCGGTTTACACACTCAGGATTGCTGGCAATGTCCACGTCTTGCACGCTTTTCAGAAGAAATCGAAATCCGGAACCAAGACGCCTAAGGCGGATGTCGATCTCATTGAGCGCAGATTGAAGGTTGTCTTGGAACGATATCGGCTGACGAGGGGATGAACGATGCCACGCAAGGCGCTTAGCCGCGGCACCGAGAATGTGCTCATCGATCTTGGATTTCCCGATGCTGAGGAGTTGACGGCCAAGGTCCTTCTGGCGAAGAAGATCAACGGGATTCTTGCGCACAGGGGCCTGACACAATCAGAGGCCGCCAAGCTGCTGGGCATCCCCCAACCGAAAATCTCGGCGATCCGAAACTACAAGATCAGGGGCATTTCGCTCGAGCGGCTCTTGCAGGCGCTGACCGCGCTCGGCCAACACGTCCAAATCAACGTGACGCCGTCGCGCCATAAGCAGTCGGCTAAGATCGCCGTCGCGGCTTGAAACTGTGCGACCCTGGCGGCGCGAGTCCGAGCTGTTGGAGGCGTGGCGTGGATACTTCGGTGTAAAAGGCTGACGCACGCGTCCGTGCGATCAACTTCGATGCAGACCGGATCATCGTCGATCTGATGGACGGACCGACGATTGCTGCCACCGCTTGCATGGTATCCGCGCCTGCTCGACGCGACGCACGAGCAACGACTCCAACGGGAGCTTTGCGGCGGCGGCTACGGCATCCACTGGAAGGATTTGGACGAGGATCTGAGCACGAAGGGACAACTGCGCGGCGCTCCGGCGCCTGCGGCGGCGGAGTGAACCCGAACACATACGCCCGAGTGGTGCCCCTGGAGGGACTTGAACCCCCACGACCTTGCGATCAACAGATTTTGAGTCTGCCGCGTCTACCATTCCGCCACAGGGGCACTGCGGCGGCGGCATGATAGCGGCGGCTTGTGGCGGGTCAACCGGCTTCGCCGCCGCATTCGGTCACGCCCCCTGGAAGGCGCCGAATTCCCAGCTTCGGCCGGGTGCCGCGGCCAGCAGTGCCTTCGTGTAGTCGTGGCCGGGCCGCGTGAAAATCTCGGCCGCCTCGCCGTATTCGACGACGCGGCCCTGATGCATGACAGCCACGCGGTCGCACACCTGGGCCGCCACGCGCAGATCGTGGGTGATGAACAGCATGGCGAGCTCGAGCTTGCGCCGGATCTCGTCGAGCAGCGCCAGCACCTGGGCCTGCACCGAGACGTCGAGGGCGGAGACCGCCTCGTCGGCGATCAGCAGCTCCGGCTCCATGGCGAGCGCGCGGGCGATGCAGATGCGCTGGCGCTGTCCGCCCGAAAACTGGTGCGGGTAGCGGTCGAGCGACAGGGGATCGAGCTTGACCAGCTGCATCAGCTCGCGCGCCCGCGCGAAGGCGGCCGCGCGGGCCATGCCGTAATTGGTCGGCCCCTCGATGATCGACTCGCCGACCGTGCGGCGCGGGTTGAGCGAACGATAGGGGTCCTGGAACACGATCTGGATGCGCCTTCGGTGCGGCCGGAGCGCGCCGGTTCCCATATGCGCAATCTCGCTGCCGCCGAGCAGGATCGCGCCGTCGCTCGGCTCGATCAGCCTGGCGATGCAGCGCGCCACCGTCGACTTGCCCGAGCCCGATTCGCCGACGATGCCCAAGGTCTCGCCGCGCCTGACCTCGACCGAGACCTGCTCGGCCGCGCGCACCGTGGTCGGCCGGCCGAGCCAGCCGCCGCTGATATAGGTCTTGCCCAGCGTCTTGGTCTCGAGCACCAGTGCGGCATCGGCACGCCGCGACCGCACACGCGGCGTCATGCTCGGCACCGATGAGATCAGCATGCGGGTATAGGCGTGCTGCGGGCGCGACAGCACCTCCCTGGTCGGCCCGAACTCGACGAGCCTCCCCCATTGCATGACCGCGACCCGGTGCGAGATCTCGGCGACCACTCCGAAATCGTGGGTGATGAACAGCACGCCGGTCGCGTGGCTGCGCTGGATCTCCTTGATGAGCTCGAGGATCTGCGCCTGGGTCGTCACGTCGAGCGCCGTCGTCGGCTCGTCGGCGATCAGCAGCGCGGGCTCGAGCACGAGGGCCATGGCGATCATGATGCGCTGGCGCTGGCCGCCCGAGAGCTGGTGCGGATAAGCGGCGATCATGCGGTCGGGCTCAGGCAGGCGCACCTGCGCGAGGATGGCGCGGATGCGCCGCCGCCGCTCCGCCTCGTCGTGCTGGGTGTGCGTGCGCAGCACCTCGTCGATCTGGTCACCGCAGGTCATGACCGGATTGAGCGCGGTCATCGGCTCCTGGAAGATCATGGACATGCGCGTGCAGCGCAGCTCGCGCAGCCGCGCCGCGCCCGCCGTCAGCACGTCCTCGCCTTGGAGCATGACCTTGCCGGCGCTGGGCTTCAGCGTCTTGGGCAGGAGGCCCATGACGGTCTGGGCGATCACCGACTTGCCCGAGCCGGACTCGCCGACCAGGCACACGATCTCGTGCGGCCGCACGTCGAAACCGACGCCTTCGACCGCCTTGGGCCGGTCGGCACCCGGCGGCAGATCGACCGTGAGATTGCTGATGTCGAGGACCGGCGTCTCTGTCATCAGCCTAAACGCGCTTGCTCATGCGCGGATCGAGCGTGTCGCGCAGCCCGTCGCCCAGCATGTTCACGGCCAGCACGGTCAGCGCCAGGAACACGCCCGGGAAAAGGATATTGTGCGGGAAGACGCGGAACAGCGTGCGGCCCTCGGCCATGATGTTGCCCCAGGTCGGGATCTGGGGCGGGATGCCGATGCCGAGAAAGCTCAGGATCGCTTCGACCAGGATGGCGAAGGCGCAGATATAGGTGCCCTGCACGATCAAGGGCGCGATCGTATTGGGCAGCACGTGGCGGATCAGGATCAGCGGCGTCGGCGTGCCGACCGATATCGCCGCCTCGACATAGGGCTCTTCGCGGATCGTCAGCACGACCGAGCGCACCAGGCGCACCACGCGCGGGATCTCCGGCACCACGATGGCGATGACGACGGTGGCGAGCCCGGCGCCCCACACCGAGACCAGCGCGATCGCGAGCAGGATGCCGGGGATCGCCATCATGCCATCCATGAAGCGCATCACGATCCCGTCGAGCCAGCGGATGTAGCCGGAGACGAGACCGATGACGAGGCCGATCGCCACGCTGATCGCGGCGACGCCGACGCCGACCACCAGGGATATGCGCGCGCCATAGACGACCCGGCTGTAGACGTCGCGCCCGAGGCTGTCCGTGCCCATCAGGTAGGTGCGCGTCTCCTTGGCGCCGCTCGCCATCGTGATCGTCCGTTCGCTCATCGGCAACTTGTTGCGATAAGTCGGGTCGATGCGGGCCGGGTCGACGGTGCCGAGCAGAGGCGCCAACAGCGCGACCGCGACCATGAAGAAGATGATGACCGCGCCGACGAGGACGGACGGGCTGCGCGCGAGCCGCGCCAGCGCGCCGGGCCGGACGCGGGCGGCCGCGGCGTCGGCCGCGGGATCGAGGATGCGGTCGGCGACGATGGTCAATAGCGGATCCTCGGGTCGAGCAGCGTGTAGCTGAGATCGATCAGCAGATTGACCAGCACGTAGGCGACCGAGAACAGGAGTATCACCGCCTGGATGGTCGGGAAGTCGCGTGCCAGCACGGCGTCGACCGTCAGCCGGCCGAGGCCGGGAATGTTGTAGACGCTCTCGGTCACGACCACGCCGCCGATCAAGAGCGCAATGCCGATGCCGATCACGGTGACGATCGGCACCGCGGCGTTGCGCAGCGCGTGGCGCATGAGCACGACGCGATCGGTGAGGCCCTTGGCGTGTGCGGTGCGGATATAGTCCTCGCCCAGCACCTCGAGCACGCTGGCGCGCGTGATGCGCGCGATCAGCGCGATGTAGATCACGGCGAGGGTGGCCGACGGCAGGATCAGCCGTTCGATGAAGGGCCAGAATCCTTCGGCGATGCGCCGATAGCCCTGCACCGGCAGGACACCCCATTCGATGGCGAAAACGTAGATCAGCAAATAGCCGATGACGAAGACCGGCACGGAGAATCCCAGGACGGAGAAGCCCATCACGCCACGGTCGATCCAGCTGTCGTGCTTGTAGGCGGCGATGACGCCCAATGGTACGGCGATCAGCACGGCCAGCACGATGGTGAAGAAGCTGAGCGCCAGCGTCGGCTCGATGCGCTGAGTGATCAGCTCGGCGACCGTTTTCTTGAAGAAGAAGGATTCGCCGAAATCGCCCTGCAGCAGCTTGCCGGCCCAGATCACGAACTGGGTCAGCAGCGGCTGCGCCAAGCCGAGCTTCTCGCGAATCTCCTCGACCTGCTGGGAATTGGCGTTGTCGCCGGCGATGACAGCTGCCGGATCGCCCGGCGTCAGGCGCAGCAGCAGAAAAACGAAAACGGCCACCATCCCGAGGACCGGGATGGTGGCCAGCAGGCGTCGCGCAATGAATGCCAGCATCGACGTTGCGGATGCTGCCGATGCGTCCGCTACGCGATGATGTTCGGCTTCAGTTCCCCTTCTTCGTGATGTTCCAGAACACCGGCGCCGGCGCGGTCGGGATGCCCTCGATCACGCCCTTGCGCACGGCGATCGGCTGGTACCACTGGCCGAGATGGATGTGCGTGCCGATCTGCATGGCGCGCTCCTGCACGGCCTCGGCCAGCGCCTTCTGCTTGGCCGCATCGGTCTCGCGCGAGAACTGGTCGCGCAGCTTCTCCATCTGCTCGTCGCATGGCCAGCCGAACATCGCCTTGTCGCAGCCGGAATTGAGGAAGCCGGCCATGACGGGGTTGAGAATGTCGGCTGCGACCCACGAGGTCAGAAATGCGTTCCAGCCGCCGGCGTTCGGCAGGTCCTTCTTGGTCCGGCGCGACACCAGGGTCTGCCAGTCCATCGACTGCATGTCGACGTTGAGGCCGGCCTTGCGCATCAGGTCGGCCGCGACCGGCGCCAGGTTGGTCAGCACGATCAGGTCGGTCGACTGCATGAGCACGACCGGCGTGCCGTCATAGCCCGCTTCCTTGAGCAGCGCCTTGGCGTTGTCCACCTTGGATTCGAGCAACCCGTCCATGCCCTTGTTGGACTCGAGCGGCGAGCCGCAGATGAACATGGCCTTGCAGGTCTTGTAGTAGTCGGCGTCGCCGATCACGGCCTTGAGGAAGTCCTCCTGATTGAAGGCGGTGATGACGGCGCGGCGCACCTTCTCGTTGTTGAAGGGCGGATGCGTCCAGTTGAAGCGGAAGGTGTACTGGTTGCCGAGCGGGTTGTAGTCGACCAGCGCCACGTTGCGGTCTTTCTTGAGCACGGGCAGCAGGTCGTGCGGCGGCGCTTCGATGTAGTCGATCTCGCTGGCGAGCAGCGCGTTGACCGCGGTCTGGTGGTCGGGGATGGCGAGCCATTCGACGCGGTCGACCTTGGCGACCTTGCCGCCCGACAGGCCGCTCGCCGGCTCGTTGCGCGGCTTGTAGTTGGGGTTCCTGACGTAGACCGTCTTCTCGCCCGGCTTCCACTCATCGCGCTTGAACATGAACGGACCGGAGCCGGTGAAGTCGGAGATCTGCTCCATCGGGTTGGTTTCGGCCACTCGCTTGGGCATCATGAACGGCACGTTCGAACTCGGCTTGCCCAGCGACTGCAGCACGAGGCCATAGGGCTCCTTGAGCACGAGCCTGAAGGTCTTGGCATCGACCGCGACCAGCTCCTGCGTGAAGGTCATCAGCTTCTGGCCCATGGAGTCGCGCGCACCCCAGCGCTTGATCGAGGCGATGCAGTCCTCCGAGGTCACCGGCTTGCCGTCATGCCAGGTCAATCCGTCGCGCAGCGTGAAGGTGTAGGTGAGATTGTTGCCGGAGATCTCGAACTTCTCGACCATCTGCGGCTTGACGTTGAGCTTCTCGTCCATCGAGAAGAGCGTGTCGTAGTTCATGTAGCCGTGGTTGCGCACGATGTAGGCGGTCGTCCAGATCGGATCGAGGATCTTCAGATCCGAGTGCATCACCGCGCGCACGGTGTTCGACTGCGCAGCGGCCGGCGGCGCGGCAAACGCCAGGGGCGTCGCCATCGCGGCGGCGGCTGCGAGTTTCAACAATGTGTCCAATTTCATGGCTGCGTCTCCCTGTTCCTGTTCGATAGCCCGGCCCCGGGGTTCACGCCCCGGGTTGCTGGACCACATGTTAGTGGGTTTCCTGGCGCAATGGAATTAGCCGGGCCGAGGCGCCGTCCATCCCCTGGCATCAACCCCGTCCGCGCAGCCATCCGGTTTGCCGGCTTCCGCGATCCCTGCTACACCGCTTCACCCCTGCCCAAACCAGTGAAACCGCAATCGGAGCGGCCCGCGTGCTGCAACGCCTCTACGACTGGATGATGGGGCTCGCCCGCCACCGGCGGGCGCTGCCGGCGCTGGCCGTGATCAGCTTCCTGGAAAGCTCGATCTTCCCCATTCCGCCCGACGTCATGCTGATCCCCATGGTGCTGGCCGACCGTCGCCGCGCCTGGTGGATCGCGACGGTGTGCACGATCGCCTCCGTCGCCGGCGGGTTCGCGGGCTATGCCATCGGCTATTTCCTGTTCGAGACCGTCGGCCGCGCCGTGCTCGAATTCTACCGGATGATGGACCAGTTCGAAGCCTTCCAGCAGGCCTTCCTCGAATACGGCTGGTGGATCATCGTGATCAAGGGTGCGACACCCATCCCCTACAAGCTCATCACCATCACATCCGGCGTTGCCGCTTTCCCGCTTGGCGCCTTCGCGGTAGCGTCGATGATCTCGCGCGGCATGCGGTTTTTCCTGGTCGCAGCGCTGCTCTGGTGGTTCGGCGAGCCGATCCGCCTGTTCGTCGAGCGCCACCTGACGCTGGTGACGACGGTTTTCGTCATTCTGCTGGTCGGCGGCTTCGTGGTCGTGCGCTATCTCTTCTGATCGCGGCCCGGCATGCGTCACGGTGCCTCGCGGAACGTAATACGGCCGAACCGGCGGTTTTCCCCGTTCGGCTGGAGTTTTGCCTTGCCGGCGCGGGCGGCCGGTCTGCTAGACTGAACCGTCTGCGAGACCAATTGGGCTCTTAGCAAGCAATCGCCGGGCCGGGGGCTGCGCGATGGCCGACAATTCGCCAAACCGTCCGTCGGGCGAGGTCGCACCGATCCGGATCGCCTACGACGCCAACGCGGCCAGCGCCGGCGATGGGCGCGGCATTGCGCCGCCCGCTGCTCCGGTCAGTGCCGATTCTGGCGACGGCAACCTCGCACCCAGCTTCGCGGCCGAAGCGCGGCAGATCTGGCCCGCGCTCCTCGGCACGCTCGCGACGCTCGCCTGGTTCGGCCTTTGGGCCACCTACCTGCATAAGTCGGGCACTCTCGTCCTCTTGCCGGAAATGCCGGCGCCTGAGCTCGCCGTTCTGGTCGTCGCGCTGCTGGCGCCGCCGGCGATCGCGTGGACGCTGGCCGGCTTTGTCGAGCGCGGCCGCAAGCTCAGCCGCCGCAACGAGCAGCTCATGGAGCACGTCGCCTGGCTTGCCATCCCGGCCGAGCGCGCCGAGGAGCGCGTGCGCACCATCACGCGCACGCTCAAGGACCAGACCGACGCGTTCAATGCCGCCGCCGAACAGGCGGCGTTGCTGGCCGACCGCATCGGCGAGCGCTTCAATGCCGAGCATGGTCGCATCCGCGGCGTCGCCGACGATGTCGATCGCCGCATGCGCGCCATGCTGCAGACCATGTCGCGCCAGACAGACGAGATGAAGCGTGCCGGCCAGAGCGCCGCGGGCGCGGCCACGGAACTCGAGAAGATGCTGCGCACGCAGCGCACCGGCCTCGATCAGTTGATCGACCGCGCCGAGCTGCGCACGCGTGCGGTCTGCTCCGATCTGGAGCGCCAGGGAGAAGCCCTGCGCCAGGCGTCCGAGCATTCGGCCGAACAGGCTCGCGCGATCGGCAGCGTGATCGCGGCCGAGGCCGAACGTCTGAGCGGTACGGCCGAGCGCGCCGGAACCGAGGCGAATCGGATCGCGACCTTTCTCCAGCAGGAGTCTGACGCCCTGAACGCCGCCGCCGCCGCGGCCGATCAGCGCGTGCAGGAAGTCGGTCCGGCACTGCGCCGCTACGGCCGCTACCTGTCGGTCGCTGCCACGGGAGCGCAGCGCGGCCTCGAGCGGCTGCGTGCGGAAGCCACCGAGCAGCTGGCGCAGATCGAGCGCGCCGGTGAATCGACCCTGGTGCGGGCCAATCTGCTGGCGACGACGATCGAACGCCATGTCGCCACGCTGTCGAGTGCCAGCCAGCGCGCGGCCGACGTGACGAGCGAGATCGGCACCGCCGCCGGCGGCGCGATCCGGCAACTCAACGCGCTGACCGACCAGCTCGACGAGCGCGCCCAGCATGCAGTCCGTGCGGCAGAGAGCACCAATCAGGCAGTCGCCGCGAGCGCCGCAGCAATCGAGCAGCAGACGGCCACGCTGGACGGCAGCGCGAGCAAGCAGGCGGCCTGGACCGAAGCCGTTACCCGAAATCTGACCGAGCAGCGCAATCTGCTCGAGACCGCGACGCGCGACATCGCTGAACGCAGCCAGCGCATCCATGCCGAACTCGCGCACGAGTCCGAGCATCTGGTGCAGCTCGCGCACCGCCTGACAGCCGCGAATGCGGAAAGCCAGGAGTCGATCGGCGCGCAGAGCGCGGCGCTCGAGCAGCTCTCCGCGGCGACGGTGGCGCGCGGCGCCGAGCTTGCGGACCTGTCGGCGACGATGCAGTCGCGGCTCGGCGCGATCGACACCGGCCTCGGCGTGACGATCGATCGCCTGGGAAGTCGCACCTCAGAAGTCCTCGGCGACCTCGAGCGATTGACTCGCACCGAACTCGCGCTCACCGAGCGCCTGACCCAGTCCGGGCAGGCGCTCAGCGTCCAGGCGAGCAACATCGACGAGATCGCCGGCCGCGCCAACGATCGGCTCGCCCAGGCGAGCGGCACCCTCGACGAGCGCAGCCGCAACCTCGCCGCGCTCGGGGACGACATCTCACACCGGCTTGCCGATCTCGACCGGCTGCTCGAGCGCCACGCCGCCAACCTGGAGTCCACCACCACGCGCGCACGCGGCGACATCGCCGCGGCGGGCGCGCTCTTCGCCGAGAAGACACAGGCGCTCGACGCGGCATCTGGCCGGGCGGTCGCACGTATCGGCGAGGCCGGCGCGATCGTCGTGCGCGAGATCGCCGCTCTCGATGCCGGCGGCGAAGCCGCGCGCCGCCAGCTCAGCGAGTTCGGCCAGCAGTTCCGCCAGCAGACGATCCACCTCGCGGAGGCGATCGAGCGGGCGATCGGGTTGATCGGCCGTGCCGGGCAGGCCTTCGCGGCCGAGGCCAAGGGTATCGATGGTGCCGGCACGCGCGCACAGCAGGATCTGGCGCGGGCAGGCGACGTGCTGCGTCGCGAAGGCGCCACCATCGCCGAAACCAGCGAAGTGGCCGCGGCCCTCATCGCCGAGCGCAAGGCGGAGCTGGGTGCGGCCCATGCGGCGTTGCTGGAGACTTTCGAACGCCTCGAGCAGCGTATCGCGGAATTCGCCCGGCGCATCGATGCGATCGGCTCGGAAGTTCGGCGTTCGGGCGATGCCGAGGCCGAGCGCATCGGAACCACGCTCGATGCCCTGGCGGCGCGGATCGAGACGGTCGCGGCAGACGTCCGCCGCGCCGGAGACGCCGAGGCGGAACGCCTTGCGGGGGCGCTCGATGCCTTGGTCGGACGCGTCGCCGAGGTCGGCAGGGCGGGCGAGGCCGCCGCCGGCAACGTCGACCGCCTGAGCGCACTTCTGACCCAATCCAGCGCCGACCTCGACCAGTCCGGCGCCGTGCTGGCGGCGCGGCTCGCCGATGCGGGAGCTGCGGTGCGCCAGGAGATCGGCGCAGCCGAGGCCGCTTCCCAAGAGCTGCTCGCGCGGGTCGAGCGCGTCGGCGCGCAGGTGCGCGATCAGGCCGGCGGCATGACCATCGCGGCCGGTAGTTTCGAGGCCGGCGTGCGCGGCATCTGCGCCCTGCTCGAGCGCCATGCCCGGACGCTCGACGGCATCACCCAGGACATGGCGATCCGTCTCAACGATGTGGTCAGCAAGGCGCAGGGCGGAATGGAGGGCTTGGCCTCCGGCGTCGTCGCGCGCACGGGCGAGCTCGCCGAGCGCACCGAGCAGCTCCGCCGCGCCGCCGACCAGGCGGGCGAGAGACTCGCCGCGGCCGGCGCCCGGATGGCAGAGGAAACTCAGAGTATTTCGACCAGCGCCGACAGCGCGCTGGAGCGCATGGCTCAGGGGGTCGACGGCCTGCACAATCGCCTGGCAGGTCTCGACGGACTGGGCGTCGATGCAGCCGACCGCCTGACTGCGATCGCGCGCCAGCTGCAGGCCCAGCACGATGCGCTGGCCGCACTCGACGGCGCGGCGGAGCTGCGCATCGGCTCGCTCGGCACGGCAGCGGAGAGGCAGATGGCAACCCTGCGCGCGCTGGCCGAAGGGTTGGAAGCCCAGTTCGCCGGCCTGGTCGAGGCGCTGGCGCGCCAGATCGTCCTGGTCGACGAGGCCGCGAGCAAGGCCAAGAACGACGGCGAGGCCCTCGAACTGGCCGCCGCCCAGCGCCGCATGATGTTCCGGCGTACCGCCGAGACGGTGGCGACCGAGACCAGGGAAGCGATCGAGGCGTTGCGCGCACAAACCCAGGAGCTGGCCGATACTGCACGCGTCGCCCACGCGGCGCTCGCCGGCATGAATGCGGCGGCGGGCACGTCACCGGCAGCCATCGCCGGGCCGTCGACAGACCAGCCCGCAGATGGTGTGGCGCCGGACGAGACGGGGATCGTCGGATCGACCTATCTCAGCGAGACTGCCGACATGATCGCCGAGCTCGAGACGCGCGCGCTTGCGGTCTGGCGCGGCATCGATGACGACATCCCCGATGAGGTCTGGGCGCGCCACAACCAGGGTGACCGCGGCGTTTTCATCCGGCGGCTCGCCCAGCCGCGCGATGCCGGGCTGCCCGCGGAGATCGCGCGCCGCTACGCGGAGAACGACGGGTTCCGCATCCAGGTCGATGCCTATGTCGGTGGCTTCGAAGCACTGCTCGCCAACGCCCAGACGCACGGCATGCGAGACGTGCTGAATGCCACGTTTGTCAGCTCTGACATGGGCCGTGCCTATGTCGTGCTGGCCCGTGCCATCGGCCGGGTCTAGAGGCGAGACCGCGTCCGCCATCGTCACCCCGTTTGGTCGATGCTCTTGCCGGTCGACGGGCACATCGGCAACACTGGCCCCATGCCACGTCGGACTTTCCAGCCACTGCTCCTGCTCCTCGCCAGCGCCGCCATCCTCGGCACCGCGCTGGCATCGCAATACTGGGGTGGGCTTCGGCCATGCGTGCTGTGCATCTATCAGCGGTATCCCTATGCCGTGGTGATCGGGTTGTCCGCGATTGCGCTGGCGTTCGCAGCGCGCGACGGCGGCCGCTTGCCGGCAGCCCTGCTCGCCCTCTCCGCGGTTGCGCTCGGCATCGGCGCCGCGATTGCCGCCTATCACGTCGGCGTCGAGCAGCACTGGTGGGTGGGAACGGCCGAATGCGGCATGACAGAGACCGCCGGCACCGTCGAGGCGCTGCGCGCCCAGATCCTGGGCCGGGCGCCGGTACGCTGCGACGAGATCGCCTGGTCGCTGTTCGGAATTTCCATGGCCGGCTACAATGTCGTCGCCTCGCTGTTGCTCGGCGGCTATGCCGCCTGGGCCGCGCGATTGACATGGCAGGACAATCCATCATGACCGGCGAATCGCGCGGCCGGCTGGGCCGGCTGCCCGGCGATCTGACGCACGGCGAACTGGTCGATCGCATCCTGCGCGTCGACCACGCCGGCGAATATGGCGCCGTGCGCATCTATGCCGGCCAGCTCGCCGTGCTCGGCCGCTCGGCGTCCGCCGGCGCGCTGCAGCACATGGCGGCGCAGGAACGGCGCCATCTCGAGCGCTTCGAGCAGCTGATGTCGGAGCGTCGCGTGCGCCCGACGGCGCTTCAGCCGCTCTGGCATCTGGCCGGTTTTGCGCTCGGCGCTGGCACCGCGCTGCTGGGCGAACGCGCTGCCATGGCCTGCACCGTCGCGGTCGAGCAGGTCATCGACGAACATTACCGTCACCAGGCCGAAACGCTGACCAGCCAGGCGGACGCCGACGAGACGCCGCTGGTCGAGACGATTTCGCGCTTCCGCGACGAAGAGATCGAGCACCGCGACATGGCGCTCGCGCGCGGGGCCGAGCAGGCAGAGGGCTACGAGGTGCTCAGCGCGGCGATCAAGCTGGGCTCGCGCCTGGCGATCTGGCTGTCGGAGAGGATATAGCGCCGCATCGGCCGGTAGCCGGAGCCGCCCGATTGCCCGGCGCGGAACGATCGGCTAGCGTTGCCGCGCTCGCCTATCCTTCGTCTCCGTCTTCCATCCGAAATCGACTCAACCTTGCCGAGCTGGCTCAATCCGACCTTGCTGAACGATCCGGTCGTGCAGACTGCCGCGCTGCCGTTGCTGTGCGCGACGGTCGTCGCCATTCTGCTTCGGCTCGTTGCCGGCCCAGGCCGCGGCGCGGCGCTGGCGGGCGCCGGCATCACGATCGGCTTCATCGCCGCCTATGTGACGATCATCGGGACTCCGTCCCTGGAGCCGCGCGGCTCGGTGCAGAAGCTGGTTTACATCGCCGCGGGCGGGCTGATCGTCGGGACTCTCGTCGATCTGTGGAACGCGCGACGCTGGATTCGCTGGGCGGCGTTGCTCGGCTGGCCAACCCTGGCGCTCGCGTGGCTCGCCGAGAACCGGCTCGCGCAGGCGACCGTCGAGACGTGGTATCTGATCGGCCCGATCTGGGCGGCCATGGTGCTGTCGCTCGGCCGCCTGGAGCACGCTGCCCGGCGCGAGATCGATGCTGGAATTGTGCTCCTTGCCTTCGCCATCGGTCTCGGCGCCGTCGCGCTGTTCGGCCGCTCGGCATCGCTGGCGCAGCTTGCCTTGGCGCTTGCAGCCGCGCTCGGCGGCTTCCTGCTGCTCAACTGGCCGAGGGCGCGCTTCGCATTCGGCGCAAGCGTGGTGCTCGGCGCGGGCGGCACGGCGGTTGCGCTCGCGGCCACTCTGGCATTGTTCACCGGCGCCAACCGGTGGGCGCTCGGCGCGCTGCTGCTCTGTCTGCTGGCCGATCTGCTGTTTCGCCGCGTGCTGCCGAAATCGGGCGCGCTGCGCGCGCCGATCCTCGCCCTATGCGCCGGCTTGCCCGCGCTCGCGGCCGGCGGAATCGCCTACTACATCGTGCGCGATTCCATGTGAGCAGCGATGAACGACCAGATGCCGCGGAGGATTCCTGCGATGCGCGCGCTTCATGTCTTGCTTGCCCTTGCCACGGCTCTCCTGTCTTTGCCGGCGTCAGCGGCCGACCGCTTCAAGATCGACCCGACCCACAGCAGCTTCGGCTTCCTGATCGGCCATCTCGGATACGCCCAGGTGCTCGGCAGGTTCGGCGAGTTCGAGGGCGAGTTCAGCTTCAGCCAGACAGACATCGCGGCCAACACGATCCGCCTGTCGATCAAGTCCGCCAGCATCGACACCAATCTGAAGGCGCGCGACGATCACCTGCGTTCGCCCGACTTCTTCAACGCCGCCGAGTTTCCCGCGCTGCATTTCGTGAGCACGCGGGTCGAGAAGAGCGGCGAGATGTCGGGCAAGGTCACCGGCAACCTGACGCTGCTCGGCGTCACCAAGCCGGTGACGTTGGACGTCACGTTCAACAAGGCAGCACCCCATCCCCTGCCCCGTTACAACCAGGTGCTCACGAGCGGTTTCTCCGTGCGCGGCACGATCAAGCGCTCGGATTGGGGAATGAAGTACGGGCTGCCCGGCCTCAGCGACGACGTGCAGCTGATCATCGAGATCGAGGGCCACAAGATCTGAGCCCGGATTGGCGTCGGGGCCGGTCACCCCGAGGATGCGATGGGACAGCGGCCGGCGCGGCGCGGGCGCCCATCCTTGACCAAAATACCGAATGGTAATAAAATTACGGCCACGATGACGACGCAAGTCTCCATCCGGACGATTGGGCGAATTAGAGCGGTGTGCATTTAGGTTGGGGCATAGCCGGAGTTTTGGAAGTAGTTGGAGCATTCGTCGGGATTGAAGGCGCCGAGGAAGCGGCCGATGGCGGCGCAGACAGCATCGACGGTGCGAGCTGCCTCCTTGCGCAGCAGGTGCTTGAGTTTGGCGAAGACCTGCTCGATCGGGTTCAAATCCGGCGAGTATTTCGGCAGAAAGATCAGCTTGGCGCCGACGGAGCGGATGAGCCTGCGAACGGTCGCGCCTTTGTGGCTGCCGAGGTTGTCCATGATGACGACGTCGCCGGGGCGCAGTGTGGGAAGCAGCACCATCTCGACGTAGCTTTGGAAGGTCTCGCCGTCGATCGGACCGTCGAGCAGCCAGGGTGCATCGATCCGATCGTGGCGCAGCGCAGCCAGGAAGGTCGTGGTTTTCCAGTGGCCGTGCGGAACCTTGGCGACCAGGCGCTGACCGCTCGGCGCCCAGCCGCGCAACGGCGCCATGTTGGTCTTGGTCCAGGTCTCGTCGATGAAGACCAAGCGCTCGGGTGCGATCTTGTCCTGATACTTAACCCATTGCGCTCGTCGCCGGGCCACGTCGGGGCGGTCGCGCTCGCCAGCCACCACCGTTTTTTTTGAAGCTCAGTTTCTCGCCGTGGACAAAGCTCCAAACCGTCCGGTAGTCGACCTTGAGACCGCGTCCGGCAAGCTCGGCCACAAGGCCGTGCAACGTGAAGTCCGTCTTGATCCGTTCCAGCAACCATGTGCGCCAGGCACCCGATATCAGTTTCGGCTTGTGCCCGCCCATCTGGCCCGGCGCAACGCTTCCCGTCTCACGCCAGCGCCGCACCCAGTTGATCACCGTGCTCACGCCCAATTTGAACTGCGACGCTGCCTGGCGACACGACAGCCCGCCCTTGATGACCGATTCAACCACACGATCGCGAAGATCAATCGAGTACGGCTTGCCCATCCATACTGGCCTCCTTCCCAGCCAGTAGGTTGAATCAGAACTCGGTCCCTTTGGGAATCCCAATTCCGATTCAGGCTAAAGACACACCGCTCTAGTCGCGTCGATATTTGCGATTCAGGTATGTCACGCCGGTCTGCTGGGGGTGATGGTGTGGTGCGAACCCGCCATCGATCGACGGGCGGCGATCGGTTTTGCCATGACGGCGGGCGGCACGACCTTGTCCGCTGGCCAGATGGAAAACCTCTTCTGGGGATTCCAGGTTCAGTTCGTATTGGTTGTGCTGCTGGCGACGGCAGCGTGCGTCGCCTTGGTTTACGGGCGGCCGGCATGGGCCGGCGTGCTCGCGACGCTGGCGACCTACACAATGGCGAGCGGCGTGGTCGTCTGGATCGTCCTGATTCTCCTGGGTGTGGGCAGACGCCTGCCGGCCCGGACCCTGTGGGCGATTGCGCTGACGGGCCTCGTGATCGGGGCGAGCTACATCGCTGGTTATCGGACCCCAGTCGGCCACACGCGGCCGGTAATGGCGATCGGCCAGCCCGTTCAGCTTATCTCTTCGCTGGTGCATACATCGGCCAGCCTTTGGCCGTGCTTCATTTGACCTTGGGGTCGGCGGTGGGGGTGGCCAGCATCGTTGCGCTCGCCGCCTTGGCCATTCGCTTCCTCGTCGCCGGTCTTCGGGCGTCGAGGCTTCACGCGGTGCTGCTCGGTCTTGCGCTGTTCGTCGCCGGCACCGCGTTCTTGACCGGGCTCGGCCGTCTCGGGTTATCGGAGGATCAGGCTTTGGCGTCCCGCTATGCGACGCCGGTATTGCTGTTCTGGCTCGCGGTCATCGGCCTCGCGCTCGATGGACTCGCGCGCGCGCGGCCGAACTGGCGCGCTGCGGCGTCGGTCGGATTTGTCGCCGGCCTTGCCGCCAGCCTCGTCTTAGTAGTCCTGCTGCACATCCGGCACGGCCGGAATATTCGCGAACTGGCGCAAGAGGTGGACTATGCCGGTTTGGCGCCGGTCGTCGGAGTGGCGGATGCCGCCGCCTTGCGGCGGCTGTACACGTTGAGCGCCAATCGAGTGCTCGCAGAAGCCGACTATCTGAAGCAGCATCGACTAGGTCCGTTCCACGGTTCCGAGGCCGCTTGGCTCGGCCGCGACATTGGCGAGATTTTCGACCCGGCGCCGAGCGAACGGTGCACAGGTGCGATTGTCGACGTCGCCGCTGCGGCGACGTCACCATCCGCTGGAGCCGAACCGCTTCAAGGCTTCCGAATAGCCGGATGGGTAGCTGATCTCGATGCGCGTCGGCCGCCGTCCTTCGTCTTGATCACGGACCCTAATGGAACGGTCGCCGGTCTGGCCAAGCTACAGCAGCGTCGGCTGGCCGTTGTCGAATCCATCTTCGGACGAACCGGTCACCGCCATCGCTGGCGAGGCTTTACACGCGCGGTGGCGGGCGACGGCTACGCCGCCTATGCCCTGCTGGCCGATGGCCGCATCTGCAGGCTCGCCGGCTGACCCGGCCTTGCCTCGGCCGCGTCGATGCACTAAGACGCTCGGACCATCGCCTGCAGCGCGTCCGCGTCAGCGGTGTGCCCCGTGATTGCATGTGGATCCATGACCTCCGTCGCCCCGCGACCCACTCTCTTCTCCGCTCTGCCGCAACTGTTCGCCAGCGGTTTGTCCCGCGGGTTCCTGATCCGGCAATTGGCGGTCCGCGAAGTGGTCAGCCGCTATAGGGGCTCGTGGCTCGGTCTGGTCTGGTCGCTGGTCAATCCGCTGCTGATGCTGGCTGTCTACACCTTCGTCTTCGGCATCGTGTTCAGGGTCCGCTGGGGTCAGCGTGGCGACGACGGTCCGATCGGATTCGCGCTGGTGCTTTTTGCCGGGCTCATCGTTCACGGCTTCTTCGCGGAGTGCGTCACGCGAGCGCCGGGGCTGGTCGTCGGCAATGCGAACTACGTCAAGCGCGTCGTCTTTCCGCTCGAGATCCTGCCCTATGTCGCGCTCGCCGCCGCGCTCTTCCATGCCGCCGTCAGCCTCGTGGTGCTGCTCGCTTTCTTCGTGGCGACTGCCGGCATGCCGCCTTTGACGATTGCCCTGCTGCCGATTGTGTGGGCGCCCTTTGCCTTGTTGATCCTAGGGCTGTGCTGGTTCCTGGCTTCTCTCGGGGTCTACCTGCGCGACATCGGCCAGGTCACCCAGCCGGTCGTGACCGTGCTCCTGTTCCTGAGTCCGGTCTTCTTTCCGCTCGAGGCGCTGCCGCCGGCGCTGCGGCCGTGGCTGCAGCTCAATCCACTGACCTTCATCATTGATCAGACGCGCGCGGTCCTGCTGTGGGGCCAGATGCCTGATTGGACAGGGCTCGCGGCCTACGCATTGGTCGGGCTGCTGGTGGCCTGGCTCGGGTTCTACTGGTTCGAACGGACGCGTCGTGGTTTCGCCGATGTCCTCTGACATCGCGATTCGCGTCGCGGGCGTGACCAAGTC
>VGDO01000077.1 GCA_016869645.1 Alphaproteobacteria bacterium | reverse complement strand
CCACATCTATTTTCTGATCGGCTTTCGCAACCGTGTCGTCGTGTCGTTGAACTGGCTCTGGGCCTATCTGACCTTCCAGCGTGGCGCGCGGCTCATCACCGGTCAGAAGGGCTAAGGAAGATCACGCCAGCCAATCGAAGGCCATTGCCTCGCGCACGAAGGCGCCGACCGCGGGCGAATGCGGCCGGCCGCGAACGGTCACGAGGTGGACCGTTCGCTCGATGCCCGGGTTGATTACCGGCCGGGTCGTCAGGCCGGAGACCGTGACGGCGAATTCGGGTATCAGGGTCACGCCGAGTCCGGCCTTGACCATGGTCTGAATCCAGTCATCGCGCTCGCTGCGGTAAGCGACGCTCAGGCGGAAGCCGCGCGCCTGGCACTGCTCGCGGATCTGATCGGCGAACTCGCAATTGGCGCGAAACAGGTAGCGCTCGTTCGAGATGTCGTCGAGCTGGATGCCCGGCTGCTTTTCCAGCCGATGGCCCGCCGGGATGGCGATCAGCACGCGCTCGCTGAACAGCTTGAGCGTATGGAACCGCTCCTGGTCGATGCCGTCCGGCAGGCCGAAGACGGCGACGTCGATCTCGCCGGCGGCGAGCATGTCTTGCAGCGCCTGGGCCGTGGCTTCGCGCAGATTGATGTTGACGTCGGGATAGCGGCGATGAAAGCCGCCCATCAGGTCGAGCAGCTTGCTCGGACCGATCGTGCACATGATGCCGACGCTGAGCGGCGCCTCCCGCAGCTTCTGGAAGTCGCGCGCCCGCGTCTTGGCGGATTCCGATTGCGCCAGGACCTCGGACAGATAGGGCTGCATCATCCGGCCGAGCTCGGTTAGATGCGTGTTCGCCCGCTCGCGGTGAAACAGCGGTCCGCCGAGTTCGTCCTCGAGATTCTTGATCGCCCGCGTCATCGCAGGCTGGGACACGCTGCATCTGTCGGCGGCGCGCGTGAAATTCAGCGTCTCGCAGACGGCGAGAAAATATCGAACCTGATGCATTTCCATGGAATACGCAGTCCCCTCGGCGGCCATAGCCGCCGCCTATCGAAATAATACTGTTCCGGCATTTCCGCTCAACCGCGAATGCAGCGAGGATCCGGCCATCCGGTCGGCGACGGCCTCAAACCACGCGAGCGAACCATGGATGACCTTGCGGCAACTCGATCCCGTCCGCGTACCAGCCGTACCCTACAGGCGAAATCGATCAATCTTGCCCTCCAGGGGGGGGCGCACATGGCGCCTTCGCCTGGGGTGTGCTGGACCGGCTGCTCGAGGACGAGCGCATCGTCTTTGACGGCATCAGCGCCACCAGTGCCGGGGCCATGAACGCGGTGGTGACGGCGCATGGACTGACGCTGGGCGGACGCCTAGGCGCACGCGAGGCGCTGGAAGATTTCTGGCGGCGCATCAGCCAGGCCGCGCTGCTGAGCCCGCTCCAGCCTTCCTTTTTTGACCGCATCGCCCACAACCACGCGATGGAGGCGTCGCCGGCCTTTGTCTTTTTCGACCTGATGACCAGGCTGCTCTCGCCCTATCAGTTCAATCCGCTCAATCACAATCCGTTGCGCGACGTTCTCGAGGACAGCGTCGATTTCGATGCGTTGCGTCGCTGCAACTTGGTGAAGCTTTTCATCTGCGCCACCAATGTGCGGACCGGCAAGGTGAAGATCTTCGAGAACCGCGAGCTGACGCCATCGGCCGTGCTGGCCTCGGGCTGCCTGCCCTTCCTCTTCCAGGCAGTCGAAATCGACGGCGAGTCCTACTGGGACGGCGGCTATATGGGCAATCCGGCCATTTACCCGCTGATTTATTCTTGCGACAGCCGGGACGTCGTGGTCGTGCACATCAATCCGATCGAGCGCGACACGGTGCCGCGCACGGCCACTGAAATTCTCAACCGGCTGAACGAGATCAGCTTCAACTCGAGCCTGATGCGCGAGATGCGCGCCATCGCCTTCGTCAGCAAGCTGATCGACGATGGCGAGGTGTGCTCTGGCAGGCTGCGCCGTGTCCTGATGCACAGTATCGATGCCGACGACTTCATGAAATCTCTGGGCGTCGCCAGGAAGCTCAACGCCGATTGGGAGTTCCTGACGCATCTGCGCGACATGGGCCGCGCCCAGGCCGATCGGTGGCTCGCCGAAAACTTCGACCGCATCGGCGAAGCCTCGACCATCGACATCCGCGCGAAATACCTGTGAGCGCTACGCTCAAAAATAGCGCTTGAGATTGGCGCGGATGCGGTCGAGCGGGGCGATCATCGGATCGGGCAGATCGAGCGCCTTGCCGGTGATCGTCTCGAACACCTTGAGATAGGTGCGCGCGGCGTCGAGCACGATGTCGCGCGGAATTTCGGGGATCGGGTCCTTATAGGGGTCGCAGCGCGCGTTGACCCAGTTGCGCACGAAGTCCTTGTCGAAGCTTTCCGGTTTCTGCCCCGCTTCGAAGCGCTGGGGATAGCTGGCGAGGTACCAATAGCGGCTGCTGTCGGGCGTGTGGATCTCGTCGGCGAGCACGATGGCGCCCGCTGCGTCGAAGCCGAACTCGTATTTGGTGTCGACCAGGATCAAGCCGCGCGCGCGCGCCATCTCGCGTCCGCGCGCGAAGAGGGCGAGGGCCAGGGCCGATACCTCCTGCCACTGCGCGTCGGTCAGAAGGCGCTGCTCGACGATCTCCTTCCCGGTCAGCGGCAGATCGTGCTGGCCGTCGGCCGCCTTGGTCGTCGGCGTGATGATGGTCTGCGGCAGCTTCTGGTTCTCGCGCATCCCATCGCCGAAGCGGTGGCCGTACATGTCGCGCCGGCCCGATTTGTACATCGGCCAGATCGAGGTGCCGGTGCTGCCGGCCAGGTAGTCCCGCACGACGATTTCGACCGGCATGATGCGGAGCCGTCGGCAGACCACGACGTTGGGATCGGGATATTCGAGCACGTGATTGCGGCAGACGTCGCGCGTCGCCTCGAACCAGTGCCGCGCCGTCTGGGTCAGCACCTGGCCCTTGAGCGGCACGACGGTCAGGATGCGATCGAAGGCGCTGAGGCGGTCGGTCGCGACCAGGATGCGCCGCCCATCAGGCAGGTCATAATTGTCGCGCACCTTGCCGCGGTAGTGGTTGGGCAGCTCCGGGATCGTCGCATCGGCGATGACGCGGTCGAGATAGGGCGCGAGGGATGCAGAGTCGAGATCGGGCATGCGGCGTCTTTTGACCAACAAACGATGGCACACTAGCACATGAGGAAGCGCGGCGAATGGGGGCTGGTCAGCCGGGACGCGCAGGCCGGCGTCGAATCTTCTGCCGCGCCGGCGACTTCGACTTGCCCGCTTTCCGCCGGGCCGTTCCGTCTTTGACGCCCGCCAACGACGCGACATGGTCGAGCGCGCGCACCAGCCATTTGCGGAGGACCGCCGGATCGTCGACCAGTGCCTTGGGCAGCACCAGGAACTCACCCATGGATCGACCCGGCACCGGCTCGAAGGCCTTCGCACCATGTTCGCGGCTCAAGCTTTCGCGGTCTGCCGCTGGCAGCTTGAGAACGATGCCGTCTCGATACAGGCTGGCAAACAGCCGGCCGCCGACGAAGGCGGCCGGGTAGCCGAACATCTTGCGACGCTCGACACGGCTGTCGCTCGGCACGGCCCCGTCAAACTGAGCGATCACCTCAGGCGATGATTTCTGCCAGGCCATGGCTGTCGCCTCCGTCCCTGCGGGAATCTACGCCGGCTCAGGGACCGTGCGCGCGCGAATAGCCGCTGCGTGAAGGCGATTTCCAGCCGGCGAGCGCGCCGTCGCGCGGTTTGTAGATCTCGACCTTGAGCGGGTAGCACTTGGCGGCATCGCTTGAGTGCCGCTCGCTGCAGTCCCCGCCGGGACAGGCCGACAGCCCACCGAGCAGATCGATCTCCGCGAAGAATTCGATGAAGTCGCCGGGGCGCACCGGGCTCGCCTTCATGAAGTACTGGTGCGTGTCATGCGTGAAGCCCGTGCACATGAAGACGTTCATCACGTCATGCACGTGCGGCTCGGCTTCGGCGAGCGGAAGGCGGCGCGCCGCGGCGAGCGCGCGCGTCAGGTTGGAATGGCAGCAGTGATGGTACTCGCCGCCCTGCAGCAGGGCATTGGTGTAGGGATCGCAGCGCGTGCCGATGACGTCGTGAATGCCGCCGCCGTCGGCGTCCCAGCCATACCAGTCGAGCGTGTCGTGCGTGATGGTCGCGAGCGGCCGCATGTTCGGCAACGAGCTCCACAATCGATCGCCCGTGCTGACATGGGTTGCGTGGAGCTGGCGGGTCTTGCCGCTGAAGAAGCGCTCGGTCAGGTCGTGCGCGTTCCACAGGTTGAGATCGCCGACCTGCGGCCCCTCGACGCTGACGATGCGGAACAGATGCCCAGCCGGCACCTCGAAGGTGCCTCCGTCGCGCGGCGGCACGATCACCTCGCCGATCTTGCTCATGCCCTGCCGCACGTTCTCGTAGAAGGCGCGGTCATAGGGCGGCAGCCGCTCAGTGGCATAGGCCACGACCGCGGGCGTCGCGCGGCGCGCGGCGGCATCGGGGGGCGGCGTGTGATTCGCGTTTTTCATCATCGAGCCCAGTTTTCTTGATCGTCGGAGAATTCCTGACACAGATGCGCTGCCACTGAAAGTGCCATCGCACGACCCAGTCGGGGCGTTTCGGTCCTAGTCTGCTTTACATGCTATGCTGCACGTACTGTCCTTCGAACGTGATCAAGACGCGGGCGAACGGTGCGAGCCGTCGCCTCTACGATACCGGCAGATCGCGTTTTGGCGGCCTCGATCATGAAGCGGCCGTTGAGTTGCTCGGCGCGCTGGACGAAGCCATCTCGCCCAGCGAAGCGAGCCCGCTCAAGAGCGTCGGCCTACACAAGCTCAAGGGCAATCGGCACGGGCAATGGGCCATGACAGTCAACGGACCTTGACGCATCCGCTTTCGCTTTTCGGATGGTGATACCTACGAGGTTGAGATTGTCGACTATCATTGAGGGAGTCGCGTGATGGTCCCCGTTCATCCCAATCGCCTGCTGCGTCGCGAGCTCGCCGCACGTGACCTTTCGGCGAACGCACTGGCTCGCGCTTTGCGCGTACTGCCCGGGCGCGTCATCAATATCCTCAATGGAAAGCGTGCAATCAGCGCAGAGACGGCCTTGCGGCTCGGCCGCTATTTCGCCAATGGCGCTCGGTTCTGGCTTGCGTTGCAGACCCGCTGTGACCTGGCCGTCGCCGAGCGCGAACAAGGCGCAAGAGTAGCAGCGGAAGTGCAAGCGGCCGCCTAGCAGCCGGGTGCATGGTTCGTTTGGGGGCTGCCTACCGCGCCCGTGGCGCGAGCTTCTGCGCTCTTCTACACTCGTTCCGGGTCCAGCCCACGGAGCATCATGGTCGCGCGCGTCAATACCGTCGCGTTTCAAGGCATCGACGTGCTCGACGTCGACGTGCAGGTGCAGATTTCCGGCGGTCTGCCGGCCTTCGCCGTGGTCGGTCTGCCCGACAAGGCGGTGGCCGAGAGCCGCGAGCGCGTGCGCGCCGCGCTGAGCGCGCTCGGGCTGGCGCTGCCGCCGCGGCGCATCACGGTCAACCTGGCGCCGGCCGACCTCGTCAAGGAGGGCAGCCACTTCGACCTGCCGATCGCGATCGGCATGCTGGTCGCCATGGAGGTGCTGCCGGCCGACGCGATCGCCGGGTTTGCCGCGCTCGGCGAACTGGCGCTCGACGGATCCTTGATGCCGGTTGCGGGCGTGCTGCCGGCCGCCCTCGGCGCGGCGGCCAAAGGACGCGGCATCATCTGCCCGGCAGCAACCGGCGGCGAAGCCGCCTGGGCCAACGGGCCGGAGGTGCTGGCGCCGGCGAGCCTGCTGCAGCTCATCAACCACTTCAAAGGGACCCAGGTGCTGTCGCCGCCCGAGCCCAAGCTCGCCGAGGACGACAAGGCGACGCCGCTCGACCTGCGCGACATCAAGGGCCAGGAGACGGCCAAGCGCGCGCTCGAAGTCGCCGCGGCGGGCAGCCACAACCTGCTGATGATCGGCCCGCCGGGTGCGGGCAAGTCGATGCTGGCGCAGCGCCTGCCCGGCCTGCTGCCGCCCATGGCGCCCGACGAGGCGCTCGAGGTCAGCATGATCCATTCGGTCGCGGGCACGCTCGCCGGCGGCCGCTTGATGCGGCGACGGCCGTTCCGCGATCCGCATCACTCGGCCTCTCTGCCGGCGCTGGTCGGCGGCGGCCAGCGCGCCAAGCCGGGAGAAATCTCGCTCGCGCATATGGGCGTGCTGTTCCTTGACGAGCTGCCGGAATGCCAGCGCCCGACGCTCGAAGCGTTGCGGCAGCCGCTCGAGAGCGGCCGCGCCGTGGTGGCACGCGCCAATGCGCATGTGACTTATCCGTCGCGCTTCCAGCTCGTTGCCGCGATGAACCCCTGCCGCTGCGGCTATCTCGACGACCCGGCCCAGGGCTGCGGCCGCGCGCCGAAATGCGCGCAGGAATATCAGGCCAAGATCTCGGGCCCGCTGTTCGACCGCATCGATCTCCACGTCGATGTGCCCGCGGTGAGGCCCGCCGATCTGTCGCTGCCGCCGCCGGCCGAGGGCTCGGCAGAGGTCGCTGCGCGCGTCGCCGCCGCGCGCGAAGTGCAGACCCGGCGCTTCGCCGCCATGCCGCCCGGGCGCCGGCCGCGCAGCAATGCCGAGCTCGACGGCGAAGCGCTCGAGGCGCATGCCGCACCCGACACGGCCGGCCGCGCGCTGCTGACCGATGCCGCCGAGCGCCTGAAGCTCAGCGCGCGCGGCTATCACCGCGTGCTGCGCGTCGCGCGCACGCTGGCCGACCTCGCCGGCGCGGAGCGCGTCCAGCGCCTGCACGTCGCCGAGGCGCTCAGTTATCGCCGTATCGCGCCAGGGCGATAGGGCGCTGGCGAACCGATGTTCTCGTCGCCGCCCGTCGCCGTGTTGGATTTCCCGACGCGTGCCCAGAGGAATTTTTCTTCGACTGAATTCGAGGAAGGATGGCCGAGGGCAGCGATTGCTCGCCTTGGAATGCGCCATCGCCCTAGCCCGCCTGCGCGGTCTGGAGCGGATGCTTCTTGAGAAGGATTGCGAGCAATGCGGCCGCCGCGAGCGACGCACCAATGCCCGCAACGCAGGCCGCCCAGCCCAGCCCGTCAAACAGCTGGCCCAGCACCGCGCTCCCGACGAGCCCACCAAAGAAGTAGCAGGCAAGGTATATGCCGCTGGCCGAGCCGCGGTCGGCCGTGGCCGCGCGGCCGACGAACCCTGTCGCAGTCGCCTGGGCGAAGAACGTGCCCACGCCCACCAACGTCAAACCGGCCATGATCGCGTACAGGTCGGGAGCAAGCATCAGCGGCAAACCGATGCCCGCCACCGCCAGGGATGCCCAGAGCGTCCTGCGGGTGCCGAACCGGTTTGCGGCGCGGCCGGCCAGCGGCGTGGTCAGGACCGAGGGTAGAAATACGAAGTAGACGAAACCCAACTGCATCATGCCAACGGACACGGGCGGCCTCACCAGCACGAAATTTACATAGGTGAAGGTGCCGATGAACGCGAACAGGATGCAGAAGCCGATCGCGAAAGCCGCGCGTAGCGGCTTGTTGGCCAGATGCTGCGCCCAAATCTGCAGCGGCCCACGGACGCTCGCCGCGCCGGGCTGCATGGGCGCGCTGCGGGCAATCGTAAAATAGACCAGCACAGCGCCCGCCAGGTTCAGCGCCGCGAATGCGTAGAAGTTCCATGCCAGCCCGAATTGATCGGCCAGCGCTGCCGACACCAGCCGGCCGACCAGATTGCTGGCGACGTTCCCGGTTATGTATGCCGCGAAGGCGCCGGCCGCATCCTTGGCGCTGCATTGTTCACCCAGATAGGCCAGGGTCAGCGCAAAGGCCGAAGCCATGAAAAGTCCCTGCGTCACGCGCAGGATCGTGAAGCTGAGCAAGCCTGGCGCCACGGCCAGCAGAGCGGTCGGAACCGACAATGCCATCAGGCTGAACAGTATCCCTGTTCGTCGGTCGATTCGGCGGCTGAAGAAGGCGACCGCCAGGCCCGCCACCGCCATGCCCATGGTGCTGGCGTTGACCGCCGTACCCATCTCCGCCGGGGTTACGCCATAGGCTACAGTCAGGGACGGCAGGATCGACTGAGTGGCGAACAGATCCACGACCGTCAGGAACGCGGTGAGGCCGATCACCAAAGTGCGCACCAGGGCCGCGCCGGCGCTCGACGCCGCCGCGCGCGGGATACCCGCCGCGTGACTGGAACCAGCCGAGGTCATGGCTGTCGCTCCTTGGTGTCGGGAGGAACGGGCGCGGCGCCCCCGGGGGAGAGGGCGCCGCGTCCGCGGGCAATCGCCGGGGGACGGCGATTTACATCATGTGGTCCTTGTCATCCATCAGCAGATCGGCCGACAGCAGCACCACCGGCTCTTTGCCGGTGTTCTTCCACCAATGCGACGTCGCCTTGGTCTCCGGGGCCACGTCGCCGGCCTTGTGCACGATCGGCACCGCGCAGTTGCTGGCATATTCGATGATCTCGCCCGAGACGATGTAGATCAGCGCGGGACGGTCGCCGTGGCTGTGCCAGGGCACCACGCCGCCCGGCTGCACCACCAGCTTGCGCAGGCGGAACTTGCGGTCGACGCCGATCTTCTCCTTCGACAGGTCGATCATGCCAAGCACATTGTCGGTCACGTCCTTGGCGGCCATCGTGGAGGGCTTGGTGACGTCCACGCCCATCTTGTCGGCCGGGCACGAGCCAGCGAAGGCTGCCGCGGAGGCAACGATCATTGCGCCCGCGAACAGACCCGCGACCGGCAGGCCGCGCGTACGGTTGCTGAACATGGTTTTGGTCTCCTCAGGTCATGTATTTGCCACGGTCGGAATGACTGTGGCGTTGGCGCCGATTATTGGAAAATGACCGCCGCGAACTGAAATACCGTTTAGCTATCGTTCCGATAGCTTTGGCCCATTGCATTCGCCGCTGTCGCTCGAGCCGGAAGCCGGAGATCGGTCAATCTCGCGCGCTCGAGCATTTCCACAGGGCAGAGCGGCCGCATGGCCTGCCGTTGCGGCTATCCCGACATTGTCCGCGCGGGCCTACGGCCACGCCGGGGCAAAGCGCTTCGACCCGAAGTCCTGGTGCGTCGACCTGCAAGGCGACAGGTCGGCGGTCAAGCCGGCCGACCTGCCTCTGCCGCTCCCATCCGAGGGTCCGGCTTGGGCAACGGCGAGCGTTGCCGCGGCGCACGCGGCTCAAGCAAGGTCGAGGGATCGGGCCGGGGCGGCCGTGGCGCGAGTGCCTTCACGTCGAGCGGGCCGTCGTTCGTCGGTCTGGCGCCACGCGCTTCCGCTTCGCCGCAGCCCGGTAGGCCGCACCCAGCGCGGCACGCGCCCAGGCGACGAGCTCGTCGGGCTCATCCATCAGCCGCTCCGGCACGCGCCAGAAGGCGAGGTCGATCGTACTGCCCCGCTTCTCGTAGTTGAGCGGCGGGTCGGCCTCGGCTTCCTTGAAGGTCGCGCGGTTCTGGTCGTCGACGCGGACGTAGAGCGTGTTCTCCGCGACAATTCCCAGCATCACGCCGTCGCAGAACACGCCGGTCTTGCCGAACATGCGCCGCATGGTGAGAGGACCGAGCGGAGCCAGCTGCTCGCGCAGAAACTCGGCGAAGTCGGGGCTGGCAACCATCGCTCGATCCTCGGCGTTGCACAAGGTCAGTCCGCGGAAATCCGCTCGCCGCCATCGTCGCATTAAATGGCAAGCGAGATCATGTCGGAGTGCGATATGCGTTTGCAGGCTTCCGCCGACCCGAAGCGCGCCGCTATAGTTGACCCCATGACAGCGAAGAAGCAGATGCATCTCGGCGTCTATGCCATGGGCACCGGCAACCACATCGCCGGCTGGCGTCACCCCGGCGCCACGACCAACGCCGAGGATATCGAAACCTTCAAGCTCATTGCCCGGCAGGCCGAGCGCGGCAAGCTCGATTTCATCTTCGTCGGCGATGGCGTCATGTGCAATGTCGACGACCATCCGGGATCCGTCGCGCGACTCGAGCCGATCACGCTGCATTCGGCCTTGTCGCAGGTGACGACCCATCTGGGCCTGATCGGCACCGGGTCCTCGACCTTCACGGAGCCCTACAACATCGCCCGGCAGTTCGCCTCGCTCGACCACATCAGCGGCGGCCGCGCCGGCTGGAACGTCGTGACCTCCTCGGCCGAGGAGGCGGCGGCGAATTTCGGCAAGGCCCTGCCGGCGCACGGGCTGCGCTACGAGATGGCGACCGAGTATCTCGAGATCGTCCACGGCTTGTGGGACGGCTGGGAAGAGGGCGCGCGCATCGCCAACCGCGAGACCGGGCAATATATCGACAAGAGCAAGGTCCATGTTCTTGATCACAAGGGAAAATTCTTCTCGGTGCGCGGCCCGATCAGCCATTCGCGCACGCCGCAGGGTCGGCCCGTGATCGTCCAGGCCGGGTCGTCTAAGGACGGGCAGCAATTCGCCGCGCGCTTCGCCGAGGTCATGTTCACGGTGCAGCACGACAAGGAGGAGTCAAAGGAGTTCTACCGCGGCATGAAGCGTCAGATGGCCGAGATCGGCCGCGGCCCCGATGAATGCAAGATCCTGGTCGGATTCAACCCGATCGTCGGCCGCACGGACGAGGAGGCGCGGCAGAAGCTCGCCCAACTGATGAAGTATGTCGACTCGACGAGCGCCCTGAAGACCATGACCGAGCGCTTCGGTACCGACATGTCGCAGTTTCCGCTCGACGGGCCGGTGCCGGAGCTGACGATGACCGGCCGCATCCAGAGCTACGTCAAGGTCCTGGTCGCCGAGGCGAAGCGCAAGAACTACACGCTGCGCGATCTCTACAACAACATGGCGGTCGCGCGCGGCTATTTCGTCTCGTGCGGCAGCATCGAGAGTGTCGCCAACGACATGGGGGCCTGGGTCACGGAGGATGCGTGCGACGGCTTCATGCTCATGCCGGCGCACTTCCCCGAGGCCTTCGACGACACGATCGACCTGCTGCTGCCCGAGCTGCGCCGGCGCGGGCTGTTCCGGTCGGAATACCCTGGGCGTACGCTGCGCGAGACATTGGGTCTCAAGGTGCCGCCCAACCGCTACACACTGGCCAGGCAGGACTCCGCGCAGGTCAAGGCAAAGGCCTGAGCCCGGCTCGAAGTGCTTGCATGCACGAGGCCGGAGCCCTGCCGGTCGCAATCTGGGCTGCGCGCGACTGGCGCGGCCGGATCTGCCAAGCTACATCCTGATGATGAGGTCGCCCGTGGGACCCACCTCGGCGCGCGCATCGGAGGGCAGAACCGTGGTCGTATCGAACTGCTCGATGATCGCCGGTCCCTGGATCTTCGTTCCGACCGGGAGCATTTCGCGTCTCAGAATCTGGGCCTTCTGAAACTCGCGTCGGCCGCTGTCGTACACCTTGCGTGTGCGCGGCGCCTCGGCGCGCTGCTTCGGCGCTGCCGTCGAGATCATCTCTGCTTTCGTTTGCGGCCAAGTTGACGTGGCCCGGATTTGCACCAGCTCGACTTTGCGACTCCTGTTTTCGACACCGTAGAGCCGCTTGTGCTCATTGTGAAACAGGTCGACCATTCGGTCGGTCCAGTCCTGAGCGTCGAGGGACAACGGCGTGCTGACCTGGAAAGATTGGCCCAGATAGCGCAGTTGAGCGGTGTATTCCGTCTGCACCTCGTCGCGCCGCGCGCCGTCGTGCTCCAGCTTCTCGAGGCACCGTTCGGTGAGCGTTGCGCAACGTTCGGCGACCTGACCGGCGCAGCCGGGCTCGACCAGGCAATGGACGGGTGCCACTTCTTCGTGCGTGACATCGGAGATCAGCAATCCGTAGGCACACAAGAGGCCCGGATATTCCGGCACGATGATCGTATTCATCTTGGTGATGCGCGCCAGTTCGCAGGCGTGCACGGGACCGCCGCCACCCAACGCCACGAGTGCGAATTTGCGCACATCGAGGCCGCGGTTGATCGAGACCTTGCGAATTTCATTGGCCATGGTTTCGTTGAGGATGCGGTGAATGCCCGATGCCGCCTCCACGAGGCCGATCCCCAGCCGATTTGCGATGCGCTGCACGGCTGCGACGCTCCGCGCGACATCGAGCCTGAGTCCGCCAGCGAAATTCTCCGGGCTCAGAAAACCGAGGACGGCGCTGGCGTCCGTGATCGTCGCGTCGACGCCGCCGCGGCCATAACAGGCAGGCCCCGGCTCCGAGCCTGCACTTTGGGGACCCACGTGAAGGCTTCCCGCGTCATCGATCCAGGCGATGCTGCCGCCGCCAGCGCCAATCGTGTTGACGTCCACCATGGGCACGCGGATCGGATAGGTATCGAGGCGACATTCCGCGTTGACCACGGGCGCACCGCCGCGGACTAATGCCACGTCGCAGCTCGTGCCGCCGATGTCGATCGAAATGATGTCCTGGAACCCGGCGCGCGTCGACACGGCGCAGGCGCCTTTCACGCCACCCGCCAGTCCCGATTTCAAGAGGTGCAGCGGTTGCTCGGTCGCGCGCGCCGGCGCGCAGAGACCGCCGCTCGATTTCATGATCATGACCTTGCACGCGCTGCTTGCCGCGGTCACGCGGCCGGCAAGGTCGGTCACGTAGTGCGACACGACCGAGCGCAGGTAGGCGTCGAAGAGGGTCGTCGTGAATCGTTCGTACTCCCGGAAGCCCGGATCGACATCGGCGGAGATGACGACCTCAAGCTTCGGATACATCTGACCGATGACCTCGCGCGCGCGTTTCTCGTGAGCGGGGTTCAAGAACGAGAACAGGAACCCGATCGCGATGATTTCGGCCTTGTGCGTCTCGACGAGCAGCTTGGCCGCGGCGCGAACCTGGTCTTCGTCCAGTGCCGTGACGACCGAGCCTTGCGAATCCAAGCGCTCATCCACGCCGATTCGCATGCGTCGCGGCGCCAGAAACACGGGCGTTTCAGCGCCCCCGTTGACGTCAAACGCATCGGACCGGCTCATGCGGCCGATTTCCAGCGCGTCCTCGAACCCCTTGGTGGTGATGAAGCCGATGCGCGCACCCTTGCGCTGCAGCGCCGCATTGGTGGCAACGGTCGTGCCATGCAGAAACCGCGCGAGGCCCGCCGCGGGGCGGTTGAGGGACTCGAGCAGGATTCGAAGACCATCGAGCACCGCAAGAGTCGGATTGGCCGGCGTCGACACGACCTTTGCCGTCGCCACACGACCCTCGGCCACCGCGATGCAGTCCGTAAAGGTGCCACCAACATCAACGCCAACCGAGATCATCGTTTGCCTTCCGCCGACATTTCCTGTGCGCACCGCGCGCGATCCCTTGATGAGTCTGCTTCGTTCACGACGTGATTGCCCTCGTCGATGATCACGCCGTATTTCGTCGCGGCGCTCTCGCGCGAGATCTTGTGATCGAGCACGTCGGCAACGACAGCCGTCACGGGCCGCTCGAGGGGAGAGCCATAGCCACCGCCGCCCGCGGAATGAATGACGAGAGAATCCCCGGTGTTCATCCTGAACACCTGTTTGGACGGTATGTTGAATCGCGTCCCGTCCCGGCGGATGACCTCGGTCAAGCTGGGCTCGCCAGGCTTTCCGTCGTCCAACCCCCACGGCCCCGTCCGGTGACGGTCGCCGCGCATCGAAACCGTCACCCCATCGGTCAGGGCCTGATAGATCTTGGTGTAGCCGAGCCCGCCGCGGAAACGCCCGGCGCCGCCGGAATCCTTGCGTATGCAGACCGTGGAGATCCTGACCGGGAAGTCCATCTCGGTGGTCTCGGTCGGCATCGAGAGGGCATTGCCATTCTTCGATCGGTAGACGTCGATGCCATCGCGATGAGACCGCGCACCGTAACCGCCGGTGCCGATCTCGGAAAAGACGAACGGCTTCTTATGACGATCCAGCCCGCCGAAATGAACCAATGGAAAGTCGTAGCCGCATGCGGGAACCTTCCCCGGCGCCGCCTTCGCGAAGGCGCCGAAGATCGCGTCGACGAGCAAGCAGAACATGATGGAGCGGGCGTTGACCGGTGCGGGAAACTGCGGATTGACGACCGAGCCCGGCGGCGTGATGACCTTGATCGGGCGCAGGCAGCCGGAATTGCTCGAAATGGACGAATCGGTGACACAGCGCACGACAAAGAATGCTGCCGCGAGGGATACCGATGACGGCGCGTTGACCGGCCCGCGAACCTGAGGGCTCGACCCGGTGAAATCCACGACGACCTCGCCATCTCCGATCGTGACTGCCACCTTGATGGGGATCATCCGGTCGAGATCGACGCCATCATTGTCGAGGTAATCCTCGAATTCGTAGCGCCCGGGCGGAAGCGCCGACAGTCGGCCCCGCGTCAAGCGTTCCGACCGGTCGAGCAGCTCGTCGAACATGTCCAGCGTCTCGTCGACCCCGAACTCCTCGACCATTTCGCGGATCCGCCGCTCTCCGATCAGGCAAGCGCCGATCTGAGCGTCGACGTCGCCCGAGATCATGTCGGGCAGCCGGCTGTTGGCCCGCATCACCGTCAGAATCGCGTCGTTCGGCCGCCCGGCCTCGAAGAGGCGGATGGGTGGAATGCGCACGCCTTCCTGGAAAATCTCCGTCGAATCCACCGGTGCGCTGCCGGGCACACGCCCACCCACATCGCGATGATGGGCAATCGTGACGCTGAGCGCGACAACCCGATCTTTGACGAAGATCGGCGAGAAGAGAATCAAGTCCGGAATGTGCGTGCCGCCGCGATAGGGATCATTGGTCGCGTAGATGTCGCCGGCGACCATCTTGGCGACCGGAAAATCCGCCAGGACTTCGTTGACCGCCGCGAAGAGCGTGCCGAGCAGGATGGGAATGCCGGACTGCACGATGCACTGACCGCGTGCATCGAAGATCGCGGTCGAGGCATCGGCGTTCTCTTTGATGACCGCGGAAAAGCTGCTGCGAACGAGGCCGTTCAGCATCTCGTCGGAGATGGTCTGCGTTCTTCCGCGGACCACTTCGAGGCTGACAGGGTCGATCAATCGCGGACGGTTCATGGCGTCTCACAGCGTCAAGAATCCAGTGGGGCGCTGGATTCTGCATTGGCCCAGGACCGTCGTCCAATTCGCCGACGCGTCCTATTCATAGTCGAGGAGCATCAATGGTTTGGCTTCGGATCATCGGGCAACCTCCGCGGCCGGTCCCATCTGCTGCTAGAATTGTCGCCGCAGGGCCCGCCTGCGCGGCCCCGATCCCGGTGTAGCAGACCATGGCAGCAACCGAAGCGCGTTCCGGCGCCTCTTCCATCAGGCCGCTCGGCCTCGACATCGCCACTCGTCTCGAGGCAATCGATCAGCACGCCTTGCGCGCCTATCGGCTCGGCCGGTTGCGCGCCGAGCTCGCGCGGCGCGACTATGCCGGCGCACTGCTGTCGGACCCGATCAACATCCGCTACGCCACCGGCTCGCGCAACATGGCGGTCTGGACGCTGCACGCGCCGGGCCGCTACGCCTTCGTCGCAACCGACGGGCCGGTCGTCCTGTTCGAGTTCACCAGCAGCCGCCATCTGAGCGACGGCCTCGAGACGCTCACGGACATCAGGCCGAGCACGCCGTGGTTCTATTTTCTTGCCGGCCCACGCTCGGCCGAGAAGGCCGGGCTCTGGGCCGAGGAGGTCGCGAGCCTGGTCGAGCGCCATGGCGGCGGCAACCGCCGCCTCGCGATCGACCGGTGCGAGCCCATGGGCTCCGCGCGCCTCGTCGCGCGCGGCATCGAGCTGTTCGACGCCCAGGAGGCGATCGAGCTCGCCGGCGCCATCAAGTCGACCGAGGAGATCGCCGCGCTGCAGCTTTCGATGGATGTGTGCGACATCGCGATCGATCGCATCCGCCAGGAGATTCGGCCCGGCCTGACCGAGAACCAGCTCTGGGCCGTGCTGCACGACACCAACATCGCCCACGATGGCGAATGGGTCGAATGCCGCCTGCTGTCATCGGGGCCGCGCACCAATCCCTGGTTCCAGGAATGCGGCAACCGCGTGATCAAGGCCGGCGAGCTCGTGTCCTTCGACACCGATATGGTCGGCCCGTGCGGCTACCTGGCGGATATCTCGCGCAGCTATGTCTGTCCGGGCCGGCCGCCGAGCGACGAGCAGCGCCGGCTCTACGGCCTTGCCCAATCTCAGGTGCTGCACAACATGGCGCTGCTCAAGCCCGGCCTGGGCTTCCGCGAATTCTCCGAGCGCTGCTGGCCGGTGCCCGAGGAATACGTGCCGAACCGCTACATGATGATGGTGCATGGCGTCGGGTTGGTCGACGAGTATCCAAGCCTCGCCTATGTGGAGGACTTTCCCGCCTGGGGCTATGACGGACGCTTCGAGGAGAACATGGTCGTCTCCGTCGAGAGCTATATCGGCGCGCGCGGCGGACGCGAGGGCATCAAGCTCGAGCAGCAGGTGCTGATCACGGCCAAGGGCGCGGTGCCCTTCTCGCGCGCGCCCCTCGAGGATGCGCTCCTGCCCTGATGCGCGCCCGACCGCCCACGCGGCGCCGGACGCAGCCATAGAAGAACCGCGCCGCCGCCATCCGGGAGCCGCGGTCCCGCACGTCCGGATGCGGGAGCGCCGACGGCGGGGCGCGGTCGAGTCCAGATCGAACGACCGTGATCGCTCCGGATCGCCTTGATCGGGAGCGATCGCGGTCTACGCGTGCGCCAGCTCGCGCCTGGCCGCCGTGCGCTGCTTCGAGCGCATGATCAGCTTGAACACCTCCATGCCCAGCAGCAGGCTCGAGGCCACGCCGGTCGCCACCAGCCAGTCGCCCAGCGACAGCGGCACGGTGTGGAACGCGGACTGCATCGCCGGCACATAGACGACCGCAACATGCGTGGAAAGCGATATGAATACCGCGACGATCAGCCACTTGTTCTCGAAGAAGCCACGGAACGCGCTGCGCCGTCGCGAGCGGCAGTTGTAGACGTCGAACAGCTGGAACATCATCAGCGTGGTGAACGCCATGGTTCGCGCATAGCTCTCATCAACCGCGTTCGGTCCGGTCCCGCTGGCGAACAGGGTGATGAAGCCGCCGGGATAGTAGGCGTCGAGCACGCCGGCCGTGCCGACCATCATGAGCAGGCCGACGCATGCCAGGCGGATCCAGTCCTCGGTCAGCAGTAGCCCTGCGCCGCGCGGCCGCGGCCGCCGGTTCATGACCTCGCGATCCTTCGGATCGACACCAAGCGCCAGCGCCGGCGGCCCGTCGGTGATCAAGTTGATCCACAGGATCTGCACGGCGAGCAACGGCAGGAACAGGCCGAGATCACCCGAGATGAGCCCGAGCGCGCTCGCGAACATCACGCCCGCGAACATGGTGAGCAGCTCGCCCGAGTTCGTCGACAGAAGATAGATCAGGTATTTCTGGATGTTGTCGTAAACCGCGCGACCCTCCTCGATCGCCTTCACGATGCTGGCGAAATTGTCGTCGGTCAGCACCATGTCGGCGGCTTCCTTGGAGACATCGGTGCCGGTGATGCCCATCGCGACGCCGATGTTGGCGGTCTTGAGCGCCGGTGCATCGTTGATGCCGTCGCCCGTCATGGCGACGACGTGGCCCTTGCGCTGCAGCGACTCGACGATGCGCAGCTTGTGCTCGGGATCGACCCGGGCGAACACACGCACGTCCTCGACGATCGCATCGAGGGCGGCGTCGTCCATGGTGCGCAATTCCATGCCGGTCACCAGCCGCGTGCCCGGCTCGAAGATGTCGAGTTCGCGCGCGATCGCTTGCGCCGTAACGGGGTGGTCGCCGGTGATCATCACCGAGCGGATATGCGCCCGCTTGGCGGTGGCGACCGCCGCCTTCGCCTCGGCGCGCGGTGGATCGATCATTCCGACCAGGCCGAGCAGCACGAGGTCATCCTCGACGCTCTCCGGCAGATTGATCTCGAGGCCGGATCTGGCCCCGGCCGTATCGACACCAAGAGAGGACGCCATCACCGTGCGCGTGGCGATCGCGAGCGTGCGCAATGCCTGGCTCGCCAGCGATTCGCCGCGCCGGACGATTTCTGCCCGCTTGTCCTCGGTCAGCGGAACGATCTTGCCGCCGTCCCAGACATAGCGGCTGCGCGTCAGCAGAACTTCCGGTGCGCCTTTGACGTAGACGCGAAGTTCGCTGGGATTGTCGCGATCGATATGGACGGTTGCGTGGCGTTTGCGTTCGGAGGTGAACGGAATCTCGGCGATGCGCGGAAACGACGCCAGGTCGGCTTCCGTGATTCCGAACTTTCGCGCAGCGACGATCAGCGCGCCTTCGGTCGGGTCGCCCTGCACCCGCCAATGTCCGTCGTTTTGCACCAGTGCCGCATCGTTGGCCAGTGCCGCGGCGCGCAAGGTGTGCGCCACGGATTCGCCCGTCGGTGAGGCCTTGTCGAGCGGCGCTCCCTTCAGGGTGAACGCGCCCTCAGGCATGTAGCCGCTGCCGCCGATCTCGACCGAAGCGTCGGCGGTGACGATCGCGCGCAAGGTCATTTCGTTGCGCGTGAGCGTGCCGGTCTTGTCCGAGCAGATGACGGTCGCGGCACCGAGCGTCTCGACCGCCTGCAGCTTGCGCACGATGGCGTTCGCCGCGGCCATGCGGCGCACGCCGAGGCTCAGGCCGACCGTGACGATGGCCGGGAGCGCCTCCGGGATGGCGGCGACCGCCAGCGCAACCGCGAAGAGGAACAGGCTGAGCACGGCATTGAGATTGGTGACCGGGCTGCTCAGCAGTCCGGTCGCGAAGACGACCGCGCAGATTCCGAGCATGATCACGGTGAGTCGGCGTCCGGTGCGGTCGAGCTCTTGCTGTAGCGGCGTCGGTTCCTTCTCGGCCGCCTCCAGCAGCCCGGCGATCCGGCCGACCTCTGTTTCCATGCCGGTACTGACCACGACCGCCCGACCGCGGCCGTAGGTGGCAACCGTTCCGGCATAGAGCATGTTGCGGCGGTCGCCCAGCACGACCTCCGCGTCGATCGGCCGGATCTCCTTGGTCACCGGCAGGCTCTCGCCGGTGAGCGGCGCCTCGTCGGTCTGCAGGTTGGCGACCTCAATGAGACGCGCGTCGGCCGGGATCTTGTCGCCCGCCTCGACCAGGACGATGTCGCCGGGGACGATGTCGTGCGAGGGAACGCGCCGGCGTTCGCCGTCACGAATGACCGTAGATTCGGGCGCGGCGAGCGCCATCAGCGCACGCACCGATTTTTCGGCGCGCGATTCTTGGAAGAAGCCGAGCAGCGCATTCAGAACAACGATGGCGAGAATGACGATGGCCTCATAGGGCAGCGCCGTCTCGCGCGGATCCTGCAGCAGCCATTCGACGACCGAGATGACCGTGGCGGCCAGCAGGATGATCACCAGCAGATTCTCGAACTGCTCGAGCAGCCGTCGCCACCACGGCGTTTCCGGCGCGCTCTTGAGGCGGTTCGGCCCATGGATATCGAGCCTCCGCTTCGCTTCGGCCTCGGCGAGACCGTCCACGGCATTGGAATTGAGTGCGCCTACGACCATCGCTGCCGGCTCGCGATAGGGCGCGACTGCACTTGGAGCGGCAGAAGGATGGACCGTCTGGTTCTCGGGCAAGAAGCCGGTATGTTCGTTCACAACGCTGTCCTCACTGTTCGAAAGGTCGGTGGCGAATGGGCGCGCAGGGACGGCCACGCGGACGTCGTCAGTCCGTTGGACCGTCGTGCGGTGCGGGTTGGCGGCATTGTCTGCGCCGCGCCGATCGGCGCGCGCCAGCAAGCCAGGCGGGTTAGCGCACGCTCAGAGCGTGGCGCACCAGGATCCGAGGGGCGCAATCAGGCAGCTCCACTGGCTATCCAGTCCGACATCGCAACTCCGCGAACGGAGCTGCCAGCGGGGCCCGGCCTGGTCGGTTGGGCTATCGAGACGTCTGGGCAAGTTCGAAAATCTGAAGCACATGTTCCGGCCCGCAGAGCGTGCCGGCTACGAAGCCGAAGAGCGCCAGGCCCCCGGCGACGTCCCACATGGTGATGTGCTTCGACTCCCGTCGGATGCGCTTGCGATAGGCCACCACGCCAAGAAGGCCGGCGGCGGCAAGCGAGATGAAGCTCATGGCGGCGAGCAGCATCCCGTTTGAGACGAAGGATGTGATCGCGATGAGCAGGGTCAACCCGGCCACAAGGCTCAGGCTGAACGTTGAGCTGGTCCCGTCGGACGGTCCGACGTCAGGGCGCGCATGGCCGCGCGCCAGCTTCCACCGGAACGAGGGTGGATCCGGCGCCTGCTGCGTCCAGCCGTGCGGCAACCCGTGCATCGGGCCGGCACGCTATCAATGGCGCCGAGCAGCCGCTATCCGCACCGGTTGGGCCGTAATTATACGGGGTGTAATTCTACGGCAGTATGCGCCCGAGCCGGATCGCCTGGCGGACCAGAACAGCGACGCTCTCGGCCTGCATCTTCTGCATGATGTCGGCGCGATAGCTCTCGACCGTGCGCGTGCTGATCTCCAGTTTGGTGGCTATGCCCTGGCTGGTGAATCCAGCGACGACCAGATCGAAGATTCCGACCTGCCGCGGCGTGAGACGAGCGAAGTTCGCCGCGAGCGACTCCTGCGTGCGATGGGCATCCAGTTGGGCGACGCTGCGCGCCAGGCCTCGATTGATCGCGGCGACGAGCTGGGTGTCGTCGACTGGCTTCTCGATGAAGTCTTCCGCCCCCGCCTTGATCGCCGCGACCGCCATTGGAACGTCGGCATGGCCCGAGATCAACACGACCGGCAAAGCGATCTTGCGCCGGACCAGCTCGCGGACGAGCTCGATGCCGTCGGTTCCCGGCATCCGGACATCGGCCACGACGCAGCCCAGTCGGCTGTTGTTGAAGCTCTCGAGAAAGCTGTCGGCAGAGGCATAGGTCTCCACTGCGAACCCGAACACGCTCAGCATTTCGCCAAGCCCGTGACGGACCGATTCCTGGTCATCGATGATGAAGATCGTCGTCTCGTGCATGGATCAGGCGGAGGGATTGTAGTCGAGCGGCAGAGAGAACCGGAATTCCGTGGCGCTGGCAATTGAACCTTGCAGCCAGATGCGGCCGCCATGCGATTCGACGATCGATGCGCAGATCGACAGACCGAGGCCGAGTCCCTCGCGTTTGGACGTCGTAAAGGGTTCGAAAAGCCGCCCCGCAAGCTCGCTCGCAATGCCGGGACCGTTGTCGATGACTGCGAACTCGACCCGCGCGGGTGCGTCGTGCTGGCGCGCTACGATGCGCACGACGCCATCGGTGCGACGCTGGGTGGCGATCGCCTCGATCGCATTGCGCACCAGATTGAGCAGCACCTGCTCCAATTGGATGCGATCGCCGTGGATTGGAGGGAGGTTGGAGGGGACGTCGAGCTCGAGCCGCACGCCGTGGCTGGCTGCATCGGTGCTCGCAAGGCTGATGGTCTCGCCGAGCATCTGCGGGATCAGGATGGTGCTGAAATGCGGCCGTCCGCGGCGCAGGAAGTCGCGCATATGGCTGACAATACCGCCGACGCGGTCGATGTGTGCGATCAGGGTCGTGACATTGCGATCAGCGCGCTCAAGATCTGCGACAGGTCCGCGCAGTATGTGCTGCACGGATCGCGCGAGCGCGCGCGCCGCGGTCATCGGCTGGTTGATTTCATGGGCAAGCGCAGACGTCATGCTGCTGACCAGAGAAAACCGTGCCGTATGGGCGGCCTCAGCCTGCTTTTCCTTGAGCTGCGCCTCGGCCTCTCGCGCGGCCTGCTCCGAAGCGCGCCGTTCAGTGACGATGACGCCGACGATCAGGCCGGTTGCCGTGAGAACGAACATGAGGATCTGGAATTCGGCGAAGATGCGCGCGTCATACTCATGAAGGTGCAGCAGTCCGACGAGACCGAGCTGGGTGGCGGCGAGGCTGATGCAGGCCCCATCGAGCCCGTGGCGGACTGCCGCGACGACGACGGGCAAGAACAGCACGTAGAACAGCTTGAAGCCGTCCGAGTCGGCCTGGCCACCGATCGCCCAGAGCGCCGCCGCGATCATTGCCCCCAGCACCATCAGCTCGACCGCAGGTGGCAGGAGCTGGCGAACCGTGCGCTCGCGCCAGCGCGCCCAGAAGCGCAGGAGCGGCGGCGTGATCACGGCGATGCCGATCACGTCGCCCAGGAAGAGCGTGCCCGATGCGAGCAGGAAGTCGGCAATCTGCAGATGGCCGATCGCCAGAAGGATGGCGCCGAGCAGCAGCGAGACCAAGGCGGCTCCGCCGATGCCGACGGCAAGCAGCACGAGAATGTCGCGCAGGTGCGGCAAGGCGACGTTCAGCCGCAACGTCTGATGGGCCATGCGCGCAGCGAGCGCATAGCCGGACGATATGATGGCGCCGATGCCGAGGATCACCGGCCAATCGAGGTGGGTCTGGAGAAGAACGATCTCGGCCGCCGTGATGCCCGCGAAGAGCGCCAGGCCGTAGCGCGCGCCGCCGACGATCATGAGTGCCAGAGCGACGCCGAGGCCTGGATTCCACGGCGTCACCGGCAGGCCGCGGTACTCGTGGATGAAGCTGATCCGCTCCAGCGCAACATAGGCGACGACGAACACCGCAGCGATCGTCAGCTGTGCCAGATGTGCGCGCGAGAGTCCGTCTGTCCAAGCCCGCGGCGCGGCGGCGTCCGCCGCAGCAGGCTTGCCTGCCTCAACTGGTTTCGTGTCCGCGGTCATGCGCCATCCGTCGGCGATCCGGCCATCAGTTTAGATCAATATCGCCAATCCATTAACGACGGTCATGAGCGGCGACCTGGACCTGATGCGATGATGCAATAGCACAAAATCCCGGGCCGGGCGGGTCGCCGACCGCCACTTCCGCAACCCGTGCGCGCCGGCTAGAGTCGGCGCCGGGCCCCCGGCTGCACTTGTTCGATTTATCCTGCGAGGCAAACATCGGGGGCGTGGCGCCTCGCCAAATGCTGGGAGGTTCCAATGCGGCGGCGTAATTTCATCAAAGCCACGGGTGGCGCGGGCGCGGCACTCGCGATGGGTGCGGCGTTTCCGGCGCCGGCGATCGCGCAGGGCATCCGCGAGCTCAAGATGGTCTCGACTTTCGTCAAGAATTTTCCCGGGCTTGGCACCTCGGCCAATCGGCTGGTCGAACGTATCCAGCGCGCGAGCGACGGCAAGCTGCGCATCCGTCTCTAAAACGCCAACGAGCTGGTCGGGCCGCTCGAGGTGTTCGACGTCGTCTCCAAAGGCGATGCCGAAATCTATTTCTCCTCCGAGTACTACTACCTCGGCAAGTCCAAGGCCTTCGGCTTCTTCGGCGCCGTGCCGTTCGGGCTCACCATGGACGAGTACTATGCCTGGCTCTACTACGGCGGCGGACAGCAGCTGTGGGACGAGTTGTCGGCACGCTTCAATCTCAAGCCCTTCGTCTCGTCCAACACGGGCGTGCAGATGGGCGGCTGGTTCAACAAGGAGATCAAGAGCCTCGACGACTTCAAGGGGCTGAAGTTCCGCATGCCGGGCCTGGGCGGCGAGGTGCTGCGCCGCATGGGGGCCGCGGTCGTGACGTTGCCGCCGCCGGAAATCTACCAGGCGCTGCAGTCCGGCGCGATCGACGCCACCGAGTGGATCGGCCCGTGGCACGATCTCGCCTTCGGTTTCTACAAGATCGCCAAGTTCTACTACTGGCCAGGCTTCCACGAGCCGAGCTCGGTGACCAGCTACGGTGTCAACCTCAAGGTCTGGCAGAGCCTGCCGAACGACCAGAAAGAGCTGCTCAAGATGGCCTTCGAGTCCGAAGCGCACATCCAGAGCTCCGAATACGACGCCGGCAACCCGGACGCGCTCGACACGTTGCTGAACCAGCACAAGGTGCAGCTTCGTCAATTCTCCGGCGAGATCGTGCGCGAGATTGCCAAGCGCTCGGCGGAAGTGGTCAACGAGCAAGCGGCTGCCGATCCCGATGCAAGGAAGGTCTGGGACAGCTACCGCGCCTTCGCCAAGAAGGCGGTCGGTTGGGCCAAGATCGGCGTCCAGGGCTTCATGAACGCCCGCGCCGAATACATGAACTTCGGCTGAGCTGATCGAAAAGTCTCTCGCCTTCTAGCCTGAACTTTGCCCCATTTTCGAGCTAAGCAATTGAAAGTGCGGGGATTTTGGCTTTGACGGTAGTCATGTAATTTGTTTGAGGGGCTTGACAGGCTGGTTGTGCCGTGATTCAAGCTGCACATGTA
>VGDO01000076.1 GCA_016869645.1 Alphaproteobacteria bacterium | reverse complement strand
CGAGGAGGGGGCCCGAAGGGGTGGAAACGCCCGACCGCAAGGGCGCCCACCCGTTCGAACCGGAACGCGGTCCGAACTCCTCCGCGCTTCGCGCGAGGGGAGGGAGTGGCAACGTCCAATCTAATCGCTCGCGGCGGCCAGGTTGCCGAGATAGACGACGTTGGCGTCGTCGCCGACTTTGGTCACGGGTGCGCTCACTCTGCGCTCGGCCGCGACCGGCGCCATGTCATCGTAGAGCTCGAGATATCGCGTCACCGCGCGCTGCCATGAGAAGTCCCGGCCGATCGCGTTTCTCATCATGGCGCGCCAGCGCTTGCGATCGCGATAGACGGCCAGGGCGCGTTCCACCGCGCCGAGCAAGCCGGCGAGGCATCGGTCGTCGAACATGAAGCCGGTGGCGGTGCCGGCCGCCAGCGTCTCGGGATCGGCGTCGACCACGGTCTCCTTCAATCCGCCGACGCGCGACACGATCGGCAAGGTGCCGTAGCGCAGGGCGTAGATCTGGATCAGACCGCACGGCTCGAACCGGGCAGGGGCAAGAAGGGCGTCGGCGCCGGCGAGCAGCCGATGCGCGGCGGACTCGTCGTAGCCCGGACGGACGATCACCTCGTCGTCAAACTGGCGGCTGAGCTCGCACAGCGCGCGTTCGATGTCGCGGTCACCGCGGCCGAGGATGGCGAGCTGCGCGCCTTGGCGCACGATCTCCGGCGCCGCCGCGACGAGCACGTCGGCCATCTTCTGGTGGGTCAGGCGGCTGATATAGGCGAAGATCGGCACGTCGCGGCGCGGCCGTAACCCGAAATGCTGCTCGAGCTCGGCGCGGCAAAGCGCCTTGCCCGCCAGGTCGTGCGCGCCATAGCCGGCCGCGATCCGGTTGTCGACGCGGGAATCCCATTCATCGTAGTCGACGCCGTTGCGGATGCCGATGATGCGATCGCCGCGCGCGCGCAGCGCACCGTCGAGGCCGCAGCCGAATTCCGGTGCGAGGATTTCCTGGGCATAGGACTCGCTGACCGTGACCACGCGGTCCGCATAGCTCAGCCCGGCCTTGAGGAACGAGACGTGGCCGTAGAACTCCAGGCCGGATTCCCCGAGAACCTCGCCCGGCAGGCCGAGCAGCGGAAGCACGTCGGCCGCGCACAAGCCGAGAAATGCCATGTTGTGGATGACGAACACGGTGCGCGGCACCGGCGCATTGGCCAGCTTCAGCATGGCGGCCAGCGGTCCGGTCGGCCAATCGTTCAGATGGACGAGATCCGGACGCCACGAGAGCGGACCGTTCCCGGTCGCCAGCAGCGCGCCGACGCGGTTGAGGAGGGCAAAGCGGCGGGCATTGTCTGGCCAGTCCTTGCCGTCCGCATCCTGGTAGGGATCGCCGTCGCGCGCATAGAGCGAAGGGCAGTCGACCAGCCACGCCCCGACATCGCCGGGCGTCCGCCCGGCAATCAGCGACACCGCCCCGAATTCGTCGAGGCCATCGACGCGGAACCGGCTGATCGGCCCCTTGATGGCGGCCAGCGCGCTTGGATAGGCGGGCAGCAGGATCTTGACGTCGCAGCCTTCGCGAAACAGTGCCTTGGCGAGGCCGGAGACATAGTCGGCCAGCCCGCCGGCCTTGGCCAGCGGATAGGCCTCGGACGCAACCATCAGCACGCGCCGTCTCGACATCGAGGGCCTCCTCGCATTTCTCCCAGAGCGCGCGCTCGCAGCGCGAAACCCGACCTCCCAACGCAGGCTCCGCAAATTCGTGCCCTCGATTTGTCATTTATTTCGCCCACAAATGTCGCGGCCGGGGCCGGCGCCCGATCACCGTCGCGTGCAGCCGGCGCCACAATGTCGCCAGATTGGTGCGTTCGAATCCGGCTCAGGGGAAATCGCGCGAATCGCGCGGGGGATCGTATCCGACGGGCTGCCTTGTCGTGGCTTGGCTGCCCCTGGCCTCGTTCGCAGGGAACGAAGCGGCCCGTCCGGCCTTATATGCTCGACAGACCGGCGTGCGGAGCATCCCCATGGCACCCCGTTCGGGGAAAAACCGGCGAGCCGCGGAAATCGCGGCAGACGAAAACCTCGAAACCTTGCGTCCAGAGCACAATCCCGCCTGGGATGCGCTCAGCCGCGTCGTCATCGAAAGCGTCAGCCCCGAGATCGACGGCGGCCGCTATGCGGTCAAGCGCGTGCTCGGCGACGAGTTCGAGGTGGCGGCGGACATCTTTCGCGACGGCCATGACGTGCTGGGCGCCGCACTCGAATTCCTGGCGCCGGGGGAAGATCAATGGCGGCGCGCCCCGATGGCGCATGCCGACAACGACCGCTGGGTCGGCCGCTTCACGCCCGGCGTGATCGGGCGATATCTCTATCGCATCAGGGCGTGGACCGACCCGTTCCAGACCTGGCGTCAGGACGTGATCAAGAAGCGCGACGCGGGCCAAGACGTCTCGCTGGAGCTTCGCGAGGGCCGCGCGCTGATCGACAAGGCTGCCCAGGCTGCCCGCCAGGACCCAGGTGCGGCGCACCAGTTGCTGGTCCAGGTCGACAACGCCGCCGCCGAGCTGCAACGCCTGCTCCTGCTGCTCTCCGATTCGACGAGGGAGCTGATGGGCCGCATCGGCGCGCGCGCCGACGAGACGCTCTATCACCGGACACTCGAGCTCTACGTCGACCGCCCCGCCGCGCGCTTCGCAGCCTGGTACGAGATGTTTCCGCGCTCGCAGGCAAGCGATCCCGGACGGGGCTCCAACTTCGACGACTGCATCCGTCGGCTCCCCGAGGTGCGCGACATGGGCTTCGACGTGCTTTATTTCGTGCCCATTCATCCGATCGGCGAGGTCAATCGCAAGGGGCGCAACAACGCGGTCGTGGCTGCAGCGGGCGAGCCGGGCAGCCCCTATGCCATCGGCTCACGCGAGGGTGGGCACACCGCCGTGCATCCTGAGCTCGGCACGCTCGACGATTTCCGCCGCCTCGTCGCCGCCGCGCACGAGCACGGCATGGAAGTGGCGCTCGATTTCGCCGTGCAGTGCGCGCCCGACCACCCCTGGATCAAGCAGCATCCGGAATGGTTCAACTTCCGGCCCGACGGCACCGTCAAATACGCCGAGAACCCGCCGAAAAAGTATCAGGACATCGTCAACGTCAATTTCTACGGCGCGCATCGTGCAGCACTCTGGAACGAGCTCAAGGACATCGTGCTGTTCTGGATCGCCCAGGGCGTCAAGACCTTCCGGGTCGACAACCCGCACACCAAGCCGGTGCCGTTCTGGGAGTGGCTGATCCGCGAGGTGCAGGCCAAGCACCCCGAGGCGATCTTCCTATCGGAGGCGTTCACCCGGCCGAAGATGCTCAAGGTGCTGGCCAAGGCCGGCTTCACGCAGTCCTACACCTACTTCACCTGGCGCAACTTCAAGCAGGAGATCATCGACTACCTGGTCGAGCTGACGACCACGGAGTGCCGCGACTACCTCCGGCCCAACTTCTTCACCAACACGCCGGACATCCTGCCGCCCATGCTGCAGAGAGGCGGCCGCGCCGCGTTCCAGATGCGCCTCGTGCTGGCCGCCACGCTGTCGAGTCTTTACGGCATCTACAACGGCTTCGAGCTGTGCGAGGCCACGGCGCTGCCGGGGACCGAGGAATACGCCGATTCCGAAAAGTACCAATTCAAGGTGTGGGATTGGGATCGCGCCGGGAACATCAAAGACTACATCCGGCGCGTCAACGTCGCGCGGCGCGACAACCCGGCACTCCACCAGCTGACCAATCTGCGCTTCCATCCGGCGAGCTCGGACTCCGTGCTGTTCTACAGCAAGATGACGGCTGACCGCTCGAACATGATCTTCGTTGCGGTCAATCTCGATCCCTTCGAGGCTCACGAAGCGACGATCGAATTCCCGCTCGGCGACATGAACCTGAGCGAGGGCGACGCCTTCGAGCTCCAGGACCTGCTGGGCGGCGAGCGGCACCTGTGGCGTGGCGCGCAGCATCGCATTCGCCTCGAACCGCATGCCAACCCGGCGGCGATCTTCCGCGTCGCGCCGTTCCGCTACGTCGACTACCGCGAGACCTGCTTCTGATGCTGGCCGACGACCCGCTCTGGTACAAGGACGTCGTGATCTACGAAGCCCACGTCAAGGCGTTCTTCGACGCCAATGACGACGGCGTCGGCGACTTCCAGGGCCTGACCCAGCGGCTCGACTACCTGCAGGATCTCGGCATTTCCGCGATCTGGCTGCTGCCGTTCTATCCCTCGCCGCTGCGCGACGACGGCTATGACATCGCCAACTACCGGGAGATTCATGCCTCCTACGGCACGATGAAGGACTTCCGCGAGTTCGTCCGGCAGGCCCATCGGCGGGGCCTGCACATCATCACCGAGCTGGTCGTCAACCACACCTCGGATCAGCATCCCTGGTTCCAGCGCGCGCGCAGGGCCAAGGCGGGCTCGCGTCTGCGCGACTGGTATGTCTGGAGCGACACCGACAAGAAGTTCGACGGCACGCGCGTCATCTTCACCGACACGCTGAGCTCGAACTGGTCGTGGGACGCGACCGCGCAGGCCTACTATTGGCACCGCTTCTTTCCGCACCAGCCCGATCTCAACTTCGACAATCCCCAGGTCGTGCGCGCCGTCATCGCCACGATGCGCTACTGGTGCGACGCCGGCGTCGACGGCATGCGGCTGGACGCCATTCCTTATCTGTGCGAGCGCGAGGGCACCAACAACGAGAACCTGACCGCAACGCACGCGGTGCTGAAGCACCTGCGTGCCGAGCTCGACAGGAAACACAAGAACCGCATGTTCCTCGCCGAGGCCAACCAGTGGCCGGAGGACGTGCAAGCCTATTTCGGCCAGGGCGACGAGTGCCACATGGCCTACCACTTTCCGCTCATGCCGCGCATCTACATGGCGATCGCGCAGGAGGACCGGCACCCGATCACCGACATCATGCGCCAGACGCCGGAAATCCCCGCGTCGTGCCAGTGGGCGATCTTCCTGCGCAATCACGACGAGCTGACGCTCGAAATGGTCAGCGATTCCGAGCGCGACTATCTCTGGAAGACCTACGCGGCCGACCGGCGCGCGCGTCTCAACCTCGGCATCCGCCGCCGCCTGGCGCCGCTGATGGACAACGACCGGCGCAAGATCGAGCTGATGAACAGCCTGCTCATGTCGATGCCGGGCACGCCGGTCGTCTACTACGGTGACGAGATCGGCATGGGCGACAACTTCTTCCTGGGCGATCGGGACGGCGTGCGCACGCCGATGCAGTGGACGCCCGACCGCAATGGGGGCTTTTCGCGCGCTGACCCGGCGCGCCTGTTCCTGCCGGCGCTCATGGATCCGGTCTACGGATATCAGGCGGTCAACGTCGAGGCGCAGATGCGCAATCCGTCCTCGCTGCTCAACTGGACGAAGCGTCTGATCGCGGCGCGCCAGGGCCGCAAGGTCTTCGGACGCGGAACGCTGAGCTTCCTCTATCCGTCGAACCGCCGCATCTTTGCCTATATCCGCGAGCACGGCGAGGAGACGGTGCTGTGCGTCGCCAATCTCGCGCGATCGGCCGAAGCGGTCGATCTTGATCTCGCGCCCTATCGCGGGCGCATTCCGGTCGAGCTGCTGAGCCGCACCAATTTTCCCCCGATCGCCGAGGGACTCTATCGGCTGACCCTGTCCGGCCACTCGTTCTTCTGGTTCCTGCTGGCGCAGGCAAACCAGGTCGTCGACGGCAGGCCGGCGATCGCCGAGTCGCTGCCCGAATTCGTCACGCTCGTCGTCGGCGAGGCCTGGCAAACCCTGCTGACCGGCCGCAACAAGACGATCTTCGACCGCGATGTGCTGCCGCGCTATCTGCCGATGCGGCGCTGGTATGGCGCCAAGGACCTGGCATTGCGCGAGGCGGAGGTGACGTCGTCGGTGGCGTTCGCCGCCGGCAGCGAAGGCTGGCTGCTGACGTTCCTCGACGCACGCTTCCAAGGCAAGACGACGCCGCAAACCTACTTCCTTCCCTTGGCGATCGAATGGAAGGAAGTCCACACGCTGACGCAGGATCGCATAGCCGTGGCTCTCGCCAAGGTGCGCAAAGGGCCGCGCAGCGGCGCGCTCTACGAGGCCGTGCAGGACGAGCGCTTCGCTCTGGCCGTCGTGGACGCGGTGCGCCGCGGCGCCCATGTCGACCACCCGCTCGGGCGCATCGAGTTCCGCCCGACCCGCGCCTTCGCCGCGCAGGCTGCGCCGGAAAGCCCCACCGTGCGACCGCTCGGGGTCGAACAGAGCAATTCGTCGGTCCTGATCGAGGACTATCTGATCCTGAAGTTCTACCGCCGGCTGGCGACCGGCACGCATCCCGACCTCGAGATCGGCCGATTCCTGACCGAGCAGGCGGGCTTCGCCAACTCGCCGGCCCTGTTGGGCGGCATCGAGCTGATCGGCACCGACGGCAGTTGCACCGCGCTCGGCTGCATGCATGCCTTCATCCGCAATCAGGGCGATGGCTGGGCGCACACGCAAGCCTACTTGCAGCGCTTCCTCGATGAAGCGGCCGTTCTGCCGGCCGAGGACGTCGCCGCCAGGCCGGATGTCCATGCCGTCAACCTCGCGCTGATGCGCAAGCTCGGCGAGCGCACCGCCGAGTTGCATCGCGCTCTGTGCCCGGCCGAGGCCGATCCGGCCTTCAAGCCGGAGCCGATGACCGACGCCGACGTGCGGCGCTTCCAGCAACGGCTGGGCAAGGAAGCGCGCGCCGCGCTGGACACGCTCGCCCGCCAGCGCAAGACGCTGACCGGCGAAGCGGCAGACTTCGCCGATCGGCTGCTGGCCCGCAAGCGCGAGATTCTGCAGCAGATCGCCGTACCGTTCCCTGTCCCGTCCGGTGTCGCGAAGACGCGCTATCACGGCGACTACCACCTCGGGCAGATCGTCGTGGCGCAGAACGACGTCTACATCCTCGATTTCGAAGGCGAGCCGCGCCGTCCGCTTGGCGAACGGCGCGGCAAGAACACGCCGCTCAAGGATGTGGCCGGCATGGTGCGCTCCTTCGACTACGCCGCCTGGGCCGCACTCGATCACGAAACGCGCGACAACGCCGAACGCCGCCCAGTGATGCGTCCCTTCGTGCTTACGTGGCGCGATCAGGCCATCGAGGCGTTCCTGTCCGGCTACCGTCTTGCCATCGCCGGCTGCGCCAGCTACCCGGCCGACGAGTCGGTCGCGAAGAATCTGCTCAAGCTCGCCATGCTCGAAAAGCTCTTCTACGAAATCGGCTACGAGCTGGCCAATCGTCCGGCCTGGGCGTGGATACCGTTGGCGGGCGCCAACGATCTCCTGTCTCACGCGGCGTGAGGAGGATCCGCATGCGTCACGGCAGCCAGCGATTCGACGACGCGCGAGCGATCGTCAGCGGCGATCATCCCGACCCGTTCGCCTTTCTCGGCCTGCACAAGACCGGCGAGGGCATGGTCGTGCGCGCCTTTCTGCCCGAGGCGCGCGGTGCTGCGATCATCGATGCAAAGTCGTCGCGCGTGGTGGCGCCGCTCGAGCGCGTGCACGAAGCCGGCTTGTTCGCCGGCACCATCGACCGCGCACGCCGTTTCGCCTACCGCTTGAGCGTCGAGTGGGGTGGCCGCCAGGTCGAGCTCGACGATCCGTATCGGTTCCGGCCCTGGCTGCGGGAGGATGATCTCCAGCTCCTGGCGGCGGGCACGCATCCGGCGGCCTATGACGTGATGGGCGCCCATGTGACCGCAGTCGAAGGGACGACCGGCGTCGTCTTCGTGCTGTGGGCGCCCAATGCGCGCCGCGTCAGCCTGGTCGGCGACTTCAACAACTGGGACGGACGGCGCCACCCGATGCGACTTCATCCGGGCGCGGGCATCTGGGAGATATTCGTGCCGGGTCTCGGCGCGGGCGAGCGCTACAAGTTCGAGATCAAGGCCGCGGATGGCACCCTGCTGCCGCTCAAGGCCGATCCCTACGCATTCACCGCCGAGCGGCCGCCGCACACCGCGTCGATCGTGCACGCCGCATCAGAGCAGCCGTGGCTTGACGAGGCCTGGCTCGCCGAGCGCCAGCGCCGCATCGACCGCGCCGCGCCGGTATCGATCTATGAGGTGCACGCGGATTCATGGCGCCGCAAGATCGAGCAGGACAATGCCTATCTCGGCTACCGGGAGCTGGCCGAGCAGCTCGTCCCCTACGTCAGGGACCTGGGCTTCACGCATATCGAGCTTCTGCCGATCACCGAGCACCCCTTCGACGGCTCGTGGGGCTATCAGCCGGTCGGCATGTTCGCGCCGACCAGCCGGTTCGGTCCGCCCGAGGATTTCCGGTTCCTCATCGAAGCTGCGCATGACGCCGGCCTCGGCATCATCCTCGATTGGGTGCCCGGCCACTTCCCGAATGACCCGCACGGCCTCGGCGCATTCGACGGGACCCATCTCTACGAGCATGCCGATCCGCGCCAGGGACTGCACAAGGACTGGGATACGTTGATCTACAATTTCGGGCGGCGCGAGGTGGCGAACTTTCTCCATGCCAGCGCCCTTTATTGGCTCGATCGCTTCCATGTCGACGGCCTGCGCGTCGATGCCGTCGCCTCGATGCTCTACCTCGACTACAGCCGCAAGCCCGGCGAGTGGGTGCCCAACAAGTTCGGCGGACGCGAGAACCTGGAGGCGATCGATTTCCTGCAGCGGCTGAACCAGCTCGCCTACGGTCGCCATCCTGGCATCGCCACCATCGCCGAGGAATCGACCGCCTGGCCGATGGTCTCGCGTCCGGTCCATCTCGGCGGGCTCGGCTTCGGTTACAAGTGGAACATGGGCTGGATGCACGACACGCTCGACTACATGAGCCGCGATTCGGTCCATCGGTCCCATCACCACAATCAGCTCACCTTCGGGCTGCTCTACGCATTCAGCGAGAACTTCATCCTGCCGCTCAGCCACGACGAGGTCGTGCACGGAAAGCGCTCGCTGCTCGGCAAGATGCCGGGCGACCGATGGCAGCGCTTCGCAAATCTGCGCGTCTACTACACTTTCATGTTCGGCCACCCCGGCAAGAAGCTGCTGTTCATGGGCGGAGAGTTCGCTCAGGAGCGCGAATGGAGCCACGACATCAGCCTCGACTGGCACCTGCTCGGGGATCCGGCCCACGCCGGCGTGCAGAACCTCGTGCGCGACCTGAACAGGCTTTATTGCGATCTGCCGGCACTCCACGCGCGCGACTGCGAGGCCAGCGGCTTCGAATGGATCGATGCCAACGACAGCGGCAACAGCGTGCTGTCCTTCATCCGGCGATGCAGCGCCGATGATCCCGGCGTCGTCGTCGTGTGCAACTTCACCCCCGTTCCGCGGCATGGCTACCGCCTCGGCGTGCCGCAATGCGGTTCCTATCGCGAGGTGCTGAATTCGGATGCCGCGATCTATGGCGGCAGCAATCTCGGCAATGGCGGCCATATCGCGGTCGAACCGACGCCGTGGCACGGCCGGTCATGCTCGATCGTCGTTACGCTGCCGCCGCTCGGCGGACTGATTCTCGCCGCCAAACCGGTTTGAGACCAGCATGCCAGCTGAGCGCATGCGGGTGGAAGCGGGCAGTCCCTATCCTCTGGGTGCAACCTGGGACGGCAAGGGCGTGAATTTCGCCTTGTTCTCCGCCCACGCCGAGCGGGTGCAGCTGTGCATCTTCGATGGCGCCGGACATCGCGAAATCGGCCGCATCGATCTCCCCGAATATACGCACGAGGTGTGGCACGGCTATCTCCCCGAGGCGCGGCCGGGCTGGCTTTACGGCTATCGCGTGTACGGCCCCTACGATCCCAAGGCGGGGCACCGTTTCAATCCGAACAAGCTGCTGATCGATCCCTATGTCCGTGCGCTGCACGGAAGGCTGACCTGGAACGATGCCCATTTCGGCTACCGCGTCGGCAGCAAGCAGGCCGATCTTTCGTTCGACCGGCGCGACAACGCGCGCGGCATGCCGAAATGCGTCGTGATCGATCCGGCCCATACGTGGGGGCGCGACACGAGGCCGTTCACGCGCTGGAGCCGAACGATCATCTACGAGGTCCACGTGCGCGGATTCACCATGCAGCGCGAGGACATTCCCGCGCCGCTGCGCGGCACGTTCGCCGGGCTCGCCCAGCCGTCGGTCACGCGTTATCTGCGCTCGCTCGGCGTGACGGCCATCGAGCTGCTGCCGATTCACGCCTTCGTCGACGACCGTACGCTGGTCGACCGCAAGCTCAACAATTTTTGGGGTTACAACTCGATCGGGTTCTTTGCGCCGATGCCGCGCTATCTCGCCGGCGGCGACATCGGCGAGTTCAAGGCGATGGTGCGCAACCTGCACGACAACGGCATCGAGGTGATCCTCGATGTCGTCTACAACCACACCGCCGAAGGCAACCACCTCGGTCCGACGCTGTCCTTCCGCGGCATCGACAACAAGTCTTACTATCGGCTCGTCCCGGGCAACGAGCGTCACTACGAGGATTTCACCGGCTGCGGCAATGCGCTGCGGCTGCATCATCCGCGCGTCCTGCAGCTCGTCACCGATTCGCTGCGTTACTGGGTCGAGGAGATGCATGTCGACGGCTTCCGTTTCGACCTGGCGACGACGCTCGCGCGCGAGGCGGCCGGCGGCTTCGATCCATATTCGGGCTTTCTCGACGTGGTGCGCCAGGATCCCGTGCTGTCGCGCGTCAAGCTGATCGCCGAGCCATGGGACGTCGGCCCGGACGGCTATCGCCTCGGCGCCTTCCCGCCGGCCTGGGCGGAATGGAACGACAAGTTCCGCGACACGGTGCGGCGCTTCTGGAAGGGAGAAGGCGGGCTGATCCGCGAGCTCGCGGGGCGCGTGTGTGCCTCGCGCGACGTCTTCGGCCATTCCGGGCGGCGGCCGTGGTCGAGCCTGAATTTCGTGACCGCCCACGACGGCTTCACCCTGCACGATCTGGTCAGCTACGAGCAGAAGCGCAACGAGGCCAACCAGGAGGGCAACCGCGACGGCAGCGACAACAACAACAGCTGGAACTGCGGCGCGGAGGGCGAGACCGACGACGAGAAGATCATTGCGCTGAGAGCGCGGCAGAAGCGCAACCTGCTCGCCACCCTGCTGCTCTCGCAAGGCGTGCCCATGCTGCTGGCGGGCGACGAGATCGCCAACACGCAGCGCGGCAACAACAATGCCTATTGCCAGGACAATCAGATCGGCTGGGTCGATTGGACCGAGCCCGCGAGCGAGACGCGCGATCTCCTGTCGTTCGTGCGCCACGTGATCCGGCTGCGCAAGACCTACCGCGCGTTTCGACGCGGTCGGTTCCTGGTCGGCACGCTCATCGACAACGACGGGCTGCTCAAGGACGTCACCTGGCTGGTGCCCGACGGAAGCGAGAAGACCGAAGTCGACTGGAATTTTCCCGATGCGCGCAGCCTGTGCTTCCTGCTCGCCGACGCCGGCAGCGAGCTGGAATCGGAAGAAGCCGACGAGCCGCTGTTCGTCGTGCTGAATGCGCATTTCGATCGCGTGATCTATCAGCTGCCGTCGATTGCGGGGATCGGCGAGTGGACATTCCTGCTCAATACCGCGCTTGCCACGGGCTCTGGCGGTCAGGCGCCGCTGGCGCCGGATGCCAAGGTCGAGGTCGAGCCGCGCACCGTTGTCGTGCTGTGCGGCCGACGCGGCCCCGCCAGACCATGAAGCGTGTCCATGCGATGCCCTTCGGCGCGTCCGTTCGCGAAGACGGCAGCGTGAGCTTCCGGCTCTGGGCGCCGGCCGCGCGCAGCGTGGAGATCGAGCTTGATGGGGGCGGCAGGGAGGGGGGCACGACACCGCCGATGGTGCGCGGTGCCGGTGGGTGGCACGCGCTGGCGACCGCGAAGGCGCGTGCGGGCACCCGCTACCGCTTCGTGATCGATGGCGAGATCGCGGTGCCCGACCCGGCCTCGCGCTTCCAGCCGCAGGACGTCCACGGCCCGAGCGAAGTCGTCGATCCCGCGGCATTCGCGTGGTCGGATGCCGATTGGAACGGCCGGCCGTGGCACGAGACGGTGCTCTACGAGATGCATGTCGGCACCTTCACGCGCGAAGGCGACTATGCCAGCGCCGCGCGCCGACTCGATCATCTGGTCGATCTCGGCATCACAGCCATCGAGCTCATGCCGCTGGCGGAAGCGCCGGGCGGGCGCAACTGGGGCTATGACGGCGTCCTGCCCTTCGCGCCCGAGCACCGTTATGGCCGCCCCGAGGAGCTCAAGCGCTTCGTTGAAGCCGCGCATCGTCGGGGCCTGATGGTGTTTCTCGACGTGGTCTACAACCACTTCGGGCCGGAGGGCAACTATCTGCAGCGCTACGCGCCGCAATTCTTCAATGCCCAGCACCAGACCCCGTGGGGTGGCGCAATCAATTTCGACGGACCGGACAGCGGCCCGGTGCGCGACTTCGTCATCCACAACGCGCTCTACTGGATCGAGGAGTTCCACATCGACGGCCTTCGGCTCGACGCCGTCCATGCGATCGTCGACGACAGCAAGCCCGGCTTGCTCGAGGAACTGGCCCACACCGTGCGCGCCGGGACCCCGCCGGGCCGCCACATTCATCTCGTCCTCGAGAATGACGACAATTCAGCGCGGCTGCTCGAGCGCGGCAGCAATGGCGAACCCCGCCGCTACACGGCGCAGTGGAACGATGACCTGCACCATGTCCTCCATGTCCTGGCGACCGACGAGGCGGCTGGTTACTACGGCGACTATGTCGACGGGCCGCACGCCCGCCTGGCCCGCACGCTGGCCGAAGGTTTCGACTATCAGGGAGAAGCATCGGCGCACCGCGGCGGTCGGAGGCGCGGCGAACCGAGCGCGCATCTGCCTGGCACTGCCTTCGTTTCCTTCTTGCAGAATCACGACCAGATCGGCAACCGCGCCAGGGGTGAGCGCATTGGCGCTCTGGCGCCGGCCGACGCGGTGCGCGCCGCGCTTTCGGTCGTTCTGCTTGCACCCTCGATTCCCTTGCTCTTCATGGGCGACGAGTGGAACGCGCCGCACCCCTTTCTCTTCTTCTGCGATTTCGGCCCGGCTCTCGCCGATGCCGTGCGGACAGGACGCTTGCGTGAATTCGCTCGCTTCCCGGAGTTCGCGACGGAAGGCGCGCGCGCGGCGATCCCCGATCCGCTCGATCCCGGGACGTTCGCGGCCTCGTGCCTCGACTGGGATTTGCCGGAGCGCGCGGGATCGCATCGCGACTGGCTCGATCTTGTCCGCAGGTTGATCGCGGTCCGTCGCCGGGAGATCGTCCCGCGGTTGGCCGGTGCCGGCGGCCGCGCCGCGACCAGCCGCATCCACCAGGGGGACGTCATCGAGGTGCGCTGGCGGCTCGGGGGCGGCTCGACGCTCCAGGCCATTCTCTCGTTTTCGCGGGTACCGGCCATGGTTGCCGAACTCGAGACGATCGGGCACGCGCTCTTCGTAACGTCGTCGCTACCCCATGGCGGCTCGCCGCCCGCCGAGCTGCCGCCATGGTTTGCCGGTTGGTTCATGCACGCTCCCGGGGATCGATCCTGATGCCGGACGATGCGCTGACCGACCTTTGCGAACGCGCCGGAATCGAGCGCAGCTACAGCGACCAGTCCGGCGTGTGGCACGAGGTCCCGGCCGACACGATCAGCGCGTTGGCGGCCGTGCTGGGTTGCGTCGCGCGCAGCGGCGAAGCTCGGGAGGAGACGCCGCGGCTCGTCGAGCCGGTCGTGGTCTGGCGCGCCGAGGACGGGCCGCCCTCGGTCACGCTCAGTCGCCCGGCCTCGGGCGGCGTCGACCGCATCTCCTGGCGCGTTGCGGAGGAGGCCGGCGGCGATCATCGCGGCGCGGTGCGGCTCGACACGCTCGAGCTGATCGAGACGGTCGACGTCGCAGGGCGATCCTGGGAGCGCCGGCGCTTGTGTCTGCCCGCGCTCTCTCTCGGCTATCACGGCCTGGTCGTCCGAACCGATGCACCCGCCGCGTCGGACGTCGACACGCTGCTCATTGTGGTGCCCGCGCGCGCCTATCTGCCAGCCCAATTCCAGTCGGGCGGGGTGTGGGGCATCTCGATCCAGCTCTACGCGCTTCGCTCGCCGTTCAATTGGGGCATCGGCGATTTCGGCGACCTTGCCGAATTCGTTCGCCGTGCCGCGTCGGCCGGCGCCAGCGCGGTGGGGCTCAATCCGCTGCATGCCCTGTATTTCGACGAGCCCGAGCGTCCGAGCCCCTATTCGCCGAACAGCCGGGTCTTCGTCAATCCGCTCTACATCGATGTCGAAGGCGTTCCGGAGTACGCCGAATGCCAGGCCGCGCGCGCGCGCGTCGCCGCAGCCGCGTTTCAGGCGGGGCTGCGCGCGCTCCGCGAGTCGAGTCTGGTCGACTATGCCGGCGTGGCGCGCCACAAGCGGCCGGTGCTGGAGCTGCTCTATGATTTCTTCCGCGGCACTCACCTGGCGAGGCAGACGCGGCGTGCGCGCCGTTTCCGCGCGTTCCAGCGTCAGCACGGCGAAGCGCTGCGTCGCTTCAGCCAGTTCCAGCTTCTGCGGCAGACATTGGCCGAGCGCGATGCCGCGCAGCGCTACTGGCCGAACTGGCCAGTGGAGTTCCGCGACCCGAGCTCGCCGGCGGTCCGGCGTTTCGCCGCGCGGCATGTCCGCGAACTGGAGTTTTTCGACTATCTGCAATGGCTGGCATCCGAGCAGCTCGCCGCGTGCTGCGAGGCGGCGCGTCGCGCCGGCATGCCGATCGGCCTCTATCGCGACCTCGCGGTCGGCATCGACTCCGGGGCCGGCGACGCGTGGGCGGGTCAGGACATGTTTGCCGGTGGCTGGAGTGTCGGCGCGCCGCCCGATCTGTGGAGCCCGAAGGGCCAGGACTGGGGCTTGTCTCCGATCAACCCCGTCGCCCTGCGCCGCGCGCGTTATCAGCCGTTCATCGAGCTGCTGCGCGCCAACATGCGCGACACCGGGGCCTTGCGCATCGACCATGTTCTCGGCTTGTGGCGGACATTCTGGATCCGGCACGGGGATACGCCCGCTCGCGGCGCTTATGTGCGCTACCCCTTCGCGGACCTCGTGGGCATTCTCGCGCTGGAAAGCCAACGCGCGCGTTGCGTCGTCATCGGCGAGGATCTCGGGACGGTGCCGGAGGGGCTGCGCGCCGCACTCGAGCGCGCGGACATTCTCGGTTGCCGGCTGCTCTATTTCGAGCACGACGACCACGACCGCTTCGTCCGGCCGCGCGATTATCCCCGATCGGCGCTGGTGGCGGTCGGCAGTCACGACCTGCCGACGCTGGCCGCATACTGGCGCGGCGCCGACATCGACCTGCGTGCTGAACTCGGATTGCTCGGCGATGCCACGCAGGTCGAGGCCGAGCGCGGCCGCCGCCGCGCGATCTGCGCATCGCTGCACGCAGCGCTGCGCGACGACGGATTGGCCGATGCGGAGCATTGCGAGCGACCGCCAGTCGAGGCCGCCTACCGCTTTCTCGCGCGCTCGCCCAGCCCGATCCTGATGGTTCAGCTCGAGGATCCGCTCGAGATCCTCGAGCAGATCAATATTCCCGGCACGATCGATGAGCACCCGAATTGGCGGCGGCGGCTCCCGGTCGCCATCGCAACGATCTTCCGGGACAGTCGCGTGACCACGCTGTTCGATGCGCTCAACCGCGTGCGGCCTGCGGCCGGCCGCTCTCCCGCGGAAAGCCAGGGGATGACGGTGCCGTCATCCACCTACCGCATCCAATTCACTCCGCGCTTCCGCCTGAACGACGCCCTCTCGCTCGTTCCCTATCTGGCCGAACTCGGCATCAGCCATGTCTATTCGTCACCGCTGCTCAAGGCGCGCCCCGGCAGCGAGCACGGCTACGACATCACCGATCACAGCACGCTCAACGCCGATCTCGGCACTTGGCACGACGTCGTTCGGTTGAGCGATGCGTTGCGCGCGCGCAGGATGGGGCTCGTGCTCGACTTCGTGCCCAATCACATGGGCATCGGCCATGCGGACAATGCCTGGTGGCTCGATGTGCTGGAGTGGGGGCGCAATTCGATCTACAGCGGCTTCTTCGACATTGACTGGGAGCCGGCCAAGCCGGAGCTGCGCGGCAAGGTGCTGCTGCCGCTGCTCGGTGAGCACTATGGCGTCGTGCTCGAGCGCTACGAGCTCATGCTGCGTTTCGCGGCCGACGAGGGTACGTTCAGCATCTGGTATCACGACCACCGGCTGCCGCTCAGGCCGCGCTCCTATGCGACGGTGATTCGCCGGCAGCTCGGGCGCGCGGACCCAGCACACGCGGCGGTCTCGGCTGAGCTGCGCGCTTCGCTCGGACGCATCGCCGGCGATTTCGATCGATTGCGCGGCTTGAGCCAGCGTCGCCGCAACGAAGCGCGTCGCAAAGTGGCCGATCTCAAATCCGAACTGGCGGCGCTCTGCAGGGACAGCGCCGGTGCGGCGGAATTCATGGCCGATGCTGCAGCGGTCTATGGCGGCAACGCCGGCGCGCTGCACGGTCTGCTCGAGCGCCAGCACTATCGCCTGGCTTATTGGCGGGTCGCCGCCGACGAGGTGAACTATCGCCGCTTCTTCGACATCAGCGACCTGGCGAGCATCCGCATGGAGAACCGCGCGCTGTTCACCGTCGCGCACGGCCTGATCGGCCGCCTGATCGGCGAGGGACGCCTCGACGGGTTGCGCCTCGACCACATCGACGGCCTGTCCGATCCCGAGGGCTATTTTCATCGCTTGCAATCGCTGGCGCAGGCGTCACGGCCGCGCGACGGGTCCGGCGAGCCGGGACGGCTCTACATCGTCGCAGAGGAGATTCTCGCCCGCCATGAGACGCTGCGCGCGAGCTGGCCGATCGCCGGCACGACCGGCTACGACTTTGCCGCGCTGGTCAACGGCCTCTTCGTCGATCCGTCGGGCGAGGCCGCATGTGACGCCGCTTTCCGCCAATTCTGCGGCTCGGCCGCATCGTTCGACGACATCGTGCTGGCCGCCAAGGATCTCGTCATCGAGAACCTGCTGTCGGGCGAGCTCAGCGGGCTCGCCGGCGCGCTCGACCGCATCTCCGAACGTCACTGGAGCACGCGCGATTTCACGTGGCAGCGCCTGCGCGAAGCGCTCCGGGAGGTGGTGCGGCATTTTCCGGTCTACCGTACCTATGTCACCAGCCGCAGGATCGGCGCCGACGACCGCAGGGATCTGGAATGGGCGGTCAGCCAGGCCCGGCGGTCATGGCGCGGCCCCGATCATGAGATCCTCGATTTCGTGCACGATGCGTTGACGGGCGATCTCGTCAGGCGTGCGCCTTCCTTTCGCCGCGCCGAGGTCTTTCGGTTTGCCATGCGGTTCCAACAGTACACCGCCCCGATCATGGCGAAGTCTTTCGAGGACACGGCGTTCTATCGCTTTCCCCGGCTCGTGTCCCTCAACGAAGTGGGCGGCGATCCCCGCCAGTTCGGCGTGTCGGTCGCCGCCTTCCACCGCGCCAACCGCCAGCGGGCGCGTCATTGGCCGCATACCATGCTCGCCGGCACGACCCACGACACCAAGCGCGGCGAGGATGCGCGCGCCCGCATCGACGTGCTGTCCGAGCTTCCGTCTGAATGGAACCGTCACGTGACGCGATGGGGCGAGCTCAACAAGTTCCTGCGCCAAGGCGACGGCGAAGCGCCGTCGCGTCAGGACGAGTATTTCCTTTACCAGACGCTGATCGGAGCCTGGCCAGCGGAGCTGATCGGACGGCAGCCCCAGGGCGACGTGCTGGCCGGCTTCGCCGCACGCATCGAGCGCTACCTGATCAAGGCGGTACGCGAGGCGAAACTGCACAGCAGCTGGGACAGCCCGCGTGAAACCTATGAAGAGGGCTGTACGTCCTTTGCCCGCGGCGCCCTCGATGCCAGCCGGGCCAATCCCTTCCTCGCGGACTTTGCCGAATTCGCCGGGCGGGTCGCTTTCTTCGGCATGCTCAACTCGCTGTCACAGCTCGCGCTGCGCCTGACCGTGCCCGGTGTGCCGGACATCTATCAGGGAAGCGAGTTGTGGGATCTCAGCCTTGTCGACCCCGACAATCGACAGCCCGTCGACTTCGAACGCCGCGCGCGCGGATTGCGCGAGCTGGGCGAAGCCGAAGCAGATGCGCCGGAGCATGACGCGCACCATCGTCGCCGATGCATGGCCCAATGGCCAGACGGGCGCATCAAGCTTTGCCTGATGCGCCGGATTCTCGAACTGAGGCGCGAGCGGGCGAGCCTCTTCCGCGACGGCGATTACGAGCCGATCGCCGTCGATGGCGGCCGCGCCGACCATCTCATCGCTTATGTCCGGCGCGATCTGGATCAATGCATTCTGGTGGTGACCGGCCGCCTCTTCGTCGGCCTGCTTGGTCAGGACAGCCGCAGCTATGACGGCCGCCTGGCATGGGACGACAGTGCGATCCTGCTGCCGGGGGATCTGCGCGGCCGGTGGTGCAATGCACTGACCGGGGCCATTCATCTGCTCCATGCAGAGGATGGGGTCATACCCCTTCGCGCGGCAGCGCTCCTCGAGGTTGCTCCGGTCGCCGTGCTGGTGCGCGAGCGTGACTGATCCACGACCATTCCCGCGCCGGGTGACTGCGCGCTTGCGCCGACAGAAGCATTGTCACGCCGCGCCGGCTCGCCTAGTCTTCCAGCACATCCACAATGATCAATGTCGCAATGCGGGGCTGAGCTGCCGGCCGGGCGTCTTTCGCGTCCGGCGGCCCGGAGCCGAGCGCAACGTCACGAGCGCGGCTATCGACGTTTGGCGCGACGTTCATCGAGGTTGAGATTCATGTCGACGCCATGGTGGCACGGAGCCGTCATCTATCACGTCTATCCGCTGAGCTTCAGCGACAGCGACGGCGATGGCTTCGGCGACCTGCCGGGGCTGCTCAGCCGGCTTGACTACGTCGCCGGGCTCGGCGTCGACGCAATCTGGATCTCGCCGTTCTATCCCTCGCCGATGAAGGACTTCGGCTACGACATCACGGATCATTGCGACGTCCATCCGGCCATGGGAACGCTCGACGATTTCGATGCCATCGTGCGGCGCGCCCACACGCTCGGTCTCAAAGTCCTGATCGACCAGGTCTGGAGCCACACTTCGGACCAGCACCCATGGTTCCAGGACAGCCGCATGGCGCGCGAGAGTGCCGCAAGCGAGCGCTATGTCTGGGCCGATCCGCGACCGGACGGCACGCCGCCGAACAACTGGCTCTCGGTGTTCGGCGGCAGCGCGTGGACATGGAGCCCGGTGCGCCGGCAATACTACCTGCACCACTTTCTGTCGAGCCAGCCGGCGCTCAATCTGCGCAGCGACGTCGTCGTCGCCGCGCTGTTCGCCTGTGCGCGCTTCTGGCTCGACCGCGGCGTCGACGGCTTCCGTTTCGATGCCGTCGACTTCATGTTTCACGACGTGGAGCTGCGCGATAACCCGCCGCGACCGCCGGCCGACGGCATGGTCCCGCCGCGGCCGTTCCGGCTGCAGCATCACGTGCACGACATGATGGGGACGGAGACCCGGGATTTTCTCTGCCGCCTGGGCGCCGTCGTGCGCGCCTATGACGGCGTCGTGACGCTGGGCGAGCTGTCGAGCGAGGAAGGCGCGCTCGAGCGATGCGCGGCCTACACGAGCCCGGCCGGCACGGCGCTCGATATCGCCTACACGCTGGGCATGATGAAGCAGGACTTCACGCCCGAGGTGTTCGCTCGCGCTCTGGCAGCCGTCGAGCACACCAGCGGCATCGGCAACTGCTGGGCGTTCAGCAACCACGATGTGGCGCGCGCATGCAGCCGGTGGGGCGGGGCGCATGGCGGCGGGCACTTCGCGTGCCTGCTGATGGCCTTGCTGCTGTCGCTCCCCGGCACCGTTTGCCTCTATCAAGGCGAGGAGCTCGGGCTGCCGCAGGCCGAGATCCCGGAATCACGCTTGCGCGATCCGTTCGGCACGGCGTTTTACCCGGTGTTTACCGGGCGCGACGGGTCGCGCACGCCGATGCCGTGGACGGCCGCCGGGCGCCATGCGGGCTTCAGCTCCGCACGCAATGCCTGGCTGCCGGTGCCGCGCGCGCATCGCGAGCGCGCCGTCGATCGGCAGGCCGGCGACGCCCGGTCGCTGCTCAGCGCCTGGCGCAACTTCCTTCGCTGGCGCCGCGCTCATCCTTCGCTCGTGCGCGGCACGCTTACCGCTCTGCGCGCCGACGGTTCGCTGCTGTCGTTCGAGCGGGTGCTCGGCGAGGAGCGCGTGCTCGCCGCATTCAATTTCAGCGACAAGCCGGCGACCTTGCCGGTGGAGAACCTGACCCTGACGCCGCTCGGCAGCCATGCCTTCGCCACCGATCCGAAACGAAAGGTGGTCGTGCTGCAGGGCTACGGCGTGCTCTTTGCCCGTCTCGCCGCCGGCTCGCCCGTGTCCGGCGGACAGCAGGGTGCGCTGCAGACGACCGGCAACTAGATCGATCAGGCCGCGGCTGACGGCGGCAAAGAAAATCGGCCGGCATGGTTGCCCATGCCGGCCGCAAGTTTGGAAAGGAACGGAGGTACTGACTAGAAGGGCAGGATGACGTCGAGGAACTGGGCGCCGTAGCGCGGCTGCTGGACGTCGGTGAGCTGGCCGCGGCCGCCGTAAGCGATGCGGGCCTCGGCGATCTTGTCGTAGCTGATCGTGTTGGTCTGAAGGATGTCCTCGGGGCGGATGATGCCGCTGACCAGCAGCTCGCGCACCTCGAAGTTAATACGGATCTCCTGGCGGCCCTGCAGTACGAGGTTGCCGTTGGGCAGCACCTGCGTGATCACGGCGGCGACCAGCAGCTTGATCTCTTCCGCGCGGTCCACGCTGCCCTTGCCCTCGTTGGAGAGCGTCGTGGCGAGGTTGACGGCGCCGTTGGTTCCACCGGCCGGCGCGCCGGGCAGGATGCGGTTGATCGGGCCTTCGAGGCCGAACAGCGCGCCCAAGGTGGCGGTATCCGAATTGTCGCGGCTGCGCTTCGTTTCGTTCGAGACCTTGGCGCTGTCCTTGATGTCGATTGACACGGTGATGATGTCGCCGACGCGGCTCGCCCGCTGGTCCTTGAAGAAGGCGCGCGCGCCGGGCTTCCACAGCGAGTTCGGCATGCGCTCGCCGACATAGGGCGCCGGCATCGGCATGGAGACGGGCCGGTACTGCGGATGGGTCGTCGGGTTGTCGATCGTGGACATTTTGGGCGCGCTGCCCATGTCGTCGAGGCGCGACAGCACGTTACAGCCGGCGAGCGCGGTGGCGCACAGCACGACGGTGGCGATGCGGGCGGGATTCGAGAGGCGGGACATGTTCGTTTCCTATTCTGACGTCGGCGCAGTGCGCCGGCTAACGCGAGGGCTCAGTTGACGGCGACCCGGGTCGGCGCCTTGACGGCGACCGTGTTGGGGCCGGTGACGATGCCCTCGACCGTCTTGTTGCTCTTGGTGTTCAGCACGCGGACCGTCTCGCCCTTGGCGCCGTTGTCGAGCGCCTTGCCCTGCGTCGACAGGCTCATGGAACTGGTGTTGAGGGTCACGGTGACTGTCTCGTTGCGGCTGACCAGGAGCAGCGGCTGGATGTCGCTGTCGCGCAGCACGGTGTGGTCGTTGAGCGCGCGGCGCGGCGTGAAACCGATCAGCGCGCCGGGGCTGACGATGATGCCGCGCAGCGCCTGATAGTCGCGCACCTTCATGAAGTCGATGTCTTCGCGCTTGATCTGCTCGCCGGGGTTAACGCGGCGCCGCAGCACCGGCACCTCGACGACCAGATAGATGCGGCCGTAGATCTGAGCGCGCTCGGCGTTCGGATCGCCGGCGGGGGCCGAGATCGTGCCGGAGAAACGCTTGTTCTGGTTGTCGTAGACCACGCTCTCGAGCGCCACGTTGTACGGCTTCTCGACCGGTACGAACATGCGGAACTGCCAGTTCTGGATTTCGACCTCGACCTCGGTCGGCGCGCCCTGTTGGGCAAGCGCCTTGATGATCGCCTGGTCGATGACGTCGCGCGGCACCATCTTGCTGGCGCGCTCGACCGCGACGCGGTCGAACTGGTTGTGCGGCTTCCAGTCCAGGCCGTGCGCGCGCGCGATGTTGGCGAGCTGCACGGCATGATAGGTCGCGGTCTGTCCCGGCGCCGGCGCCACGTCGACCTCGACGGGGGCCTTGTCGCCGATGTTGCGGAACAGGTCGCCGAGCTTGACCATGTCGCCGTGCACGACGGCGCGGTTGACCAGGATGGGCGTACTGGCGGCGGCCGGGGTCGCCGCCAGGATGAGCAGCGGTGCGATGCCGATCGCGATCGCGGCAGCGAGCTTGCGCATGATTCTTGTCCTTCGGCGCTAGGCTACGAACGGAGCTGCGTGACGGCGAGCAGCATCTCGTCGGAGGTGGTGATCACCTTGGAGTTCATCTCGTAGGCGCGCTGCGCGGTGATCAGGCTGGTGATCTCGGACACCGGATTGACGTTCGAGACCTCGAGGAAGGACTGCACGGTCTTGCCGAAGCCGGTGCTTTCCGGCACGCCCGTGGTGGCGTTGCCCGAGGCCGGCGTCTCCAGATAGAGGTTGTTGCCGATGCCCTGCAGGCCGGCCTCGTTCGGGAAGGTGGCGAGCTCGAACTGGCCGACGAGCTGCGAGGCCACCTGGCCGTCGATCTGCGCGCTGACCTGGCCCGAGGTGTTGATCGAGACGTTGATGGTGTTCGCCGGGATGGTCAGGCCGGGCAGCACGGTGTAGCCGTCCTGGGTGACGATCTGGCCCTGCGGGGACAGGTTGAACGAGCCGGCGCGCGTGTAGGCGGTCTGGCCGTTCGGCAGCGTGATCTGGAAGTAGCCGCGGCCGTTGATCGCGAGATCGAGGTTGTTGTTGGTCAGGGCCAGGTTGCCCTGCTCGTTGATGCGGTAGACCGAGGCGGTGCGCACGCCGACGCCCATCTGGATGCCGGTCGGCACGATCGTGTTCTGCGCCGATGAAGCCGAGCCGACGCGCCGCTGATCCTGGTACAGCAGGTCCTGGAACTCGGCGCGCTGACGCTTGTAGCCGGTCGTGTTCAGGTTCGCGATGTTGTTCGAGATCACTTCGACGTTGGTCTGCTGGGCATGCATGCCCGTCGCAGCGGTGCTTAGCGATCGCATATCTCAGTTCCTTTCCGCGACTCTTTCGTTCTTGGCTTTATGGGCTAGGCTTGGCCGGACACGGCGAGCCGGCGCACGGCGGAGCGCTGGCGTTCGTGTTCGGCCTCGACGACGCGCTGCGTCGCCTGGTAGTTGCGCAGCACTTCGATCATCTGGGTCACTTCGACGACCGGCTTGACGTTCGAATCCTCGAGCGCGCCCTGGATGACGCGGCCGCGCGGGTTGTTCACCGGCGGGAGCAGCGAGGAGTACAGGCCGTCGCCGGCCGGCTTGAGCTGGTGATCATCGTTGAAGCCGACGATGCGCAGCTTGCCGACGCGCTGGGTGCCGGACGAGATCGTGCCGTCGGAGGAGACCTGCGCTTCGACTTCGCCGCCGGGAATGACGACCGGGTTGTTCGATTCGTCGAGGACGAGGGCGCCGCCACCCGTGGTCAGGCGATTCTGGTTGTCGAGCTGGAACGAGCCGTTGCGCGTGTAGCGCTCGCCCGAGGGCGCGTCGACAACGAACTATCCGGGGCCGGCCAGCGCGAAGTCGAAGGTATTGCCGGTCTTCTTGAGCGGACCGTCGACCAGGCTGCGCGCCACGGCGATGTCCTGGACCAGCGAGAGCTCCTGGTTGAAGCCGACCGGCTTGCGGTACTCGTTGACCAGCACGCGCTCGGCGCGATAGCCCGTCGTGTTGACGTTGGCCACGTTGTTGGCGATCACCGCGAGCTGACGCTCAAGCGCGACCTGCCGGGAGAGGGCGATCAGTGAGGGATTTTCCATGGCCTTCGATCCGCACGCATGACGAGTGAGGGGTAGTCGGCCAATTCGAAAGCAGAAGCCGTGCCAGAAATTCTTTCCTTGAACTTCAAACGCTTAACCGATGGTGCCTGCGCCGCTCGGGCGACCTCTGTCACACCATCGGGAAGATTTTGCCCGGTATAAGCTGCCAGCCCCTGTGACAGCGTGTCGCCGGTTGGGTCCGGCGCCGGCCACCTGGTCCTCGCGCCGGGGAAACCCCAACTTTTCCAGAGGGATTGCCCGGCTCCTGGGAGCCGAGGTCCGCTCTAAACTGAACTTTGCCCCATTTTCGAGCTAAGCAATTGAAAGTGCGGGGATTTTGGCTTTGACGGTAG
>VGDO01000075.1 GCA_016869645.1 Alphaproteobacteria bacterium | reverse complement strand
GCCCGTTTCCAGTTCACCCGTCACCAGCTCCATGCCCGGTCACTCCGATCACCTGCAACGTATTGAATCTTATATCATAATTGGCCGCTTTCGTCACGAATTGGTGCGGCCATCTGGGAAATGCGGGACAACACCATCGAGCTGATGATTTGCGAAGCAACTAGATGGGGAGAGAAACTTGGGCGTGCGTGTCGAACCGCGGATTTTGTGCAAAACGATAGAGTCACAGTCCCGGAGTGGGGCGACTAAGGACGGCATGATCAAGAGGAAAAGGGCACATTCATCTTTTCCGCCTGCACGAGAGAGAAAAGAGAGAAAAGGGGACATTCATCTTTTCCGACCGCGGCAGGGCCGCGAAACGTCCGTCACGCATGCGCCTCGCCAACGACGCGGACGCGACCACGCCGCCGGCTGCGCGGTTTTTCCCTGACCGTGATCTCCACGTCCTGGCCGAGCGCGGTCAGCAAGCGCATCAGCCGCCCGCTTGAGACATTCGCCAACCGTCCGTTGAGCAGCGCCGACACCTTGGGGTGATCGATGCCCATGCGCGCAGCGGCGGCGGCCTGGGTCAGGCGCTGCCGCCTGATCGCGTCGCGGATGATGCCGGCGAGCTGCACCTTGGTCAGCTCCTCCTCGGGCTCGGGCAGGCCCATGTCGGCAAAGACGTTGCCGCTGCCGGCTGTCACGGTGATCTCGGCAGCCCGCTTCTTGACCACTGCCCGCGGTCCTCTCTTGCCTGTTCGAGACGTCGTCCAGCTACGCGACGCGCAGGCGGTCGCGCTGCGCGTAGGGATCGATCTCCACGACGAGCTTGCCGACCGTGGCGCGCGGCGCCTTGCGCCGGCCGACCGCGGTCATGGCGACGAAGCCCGCCGCCTGGAGCTTGGCCAGCGTGCGCGTGAGGTTGGGCTGGGCGCGGCCGGTCATGCGCGCGAGATCGGCGACCGAGCGCGGCCGGCGCCGGCGGATGACGGCGAGCAGCGCGCGGTTCTCGGGCGTCAGCAGCCGCACGACCGCCGCGACCGAGCTGAAGCTGGGCCGAGCGGCGTCCGCGGGCGCGGCGCGCTCGCCGCGCGCCACCGCCTTCATCTCGTCGCGCAGCGACCGCAGGCTTCGAATGCGGGGTCCGGTCATTTCGGCTTCTCCTCGATGCTGACGACGGTGGCGCCAATTCCTCTTTCGCCCAGGACCCGCTCGACCTCGTCGAAGAAGTCGTCGAGCAGCGCCGCGGCATCCGTGAACCTGTAGGGCCGGCCCGGATCGCTCCCGGTCCGATGCCAGTGATCGGCCGTCCTCGGCCGTCGCTTGAACCGCGCGGCGCCCAACTGCAATCCGGGGTGCCGGCACGGCGTGCGCGTTGTCGAACCCGATCAGCCGCGCGCCGCCCGGCGCGTGCAGCGTGAACGAATGGGCCAGACCGTGCGGCTGACCTGCATGGGGCTCGACCCGCCTGATCTCGAACTTGATCCAATAGCCCTGCTCGAGGTGGTGGACACGGCCGTCGAACGCCAGCAGGAACGCGAGGCCATGATCCGTCGCGGGGCGCCTGACCATATCATATCATCGCATGATATAGACGACTCGGCCGGCGATCAAGGTGCGTCGCAGCTCACGGCCCGCAGCATTTCTTGAACTTCCTGCCCGAGCCGCAGGGGCAGGGCTCGTTGCGGCCGACCTTCGGCGGGAGGCGGCCGGCGGCCATGGCGGCATCGAGGCGCGGGCCGCCGGCTCGCGCGGCACTGCGCTTTCGCCAGAACGCGGCGATCTCCAGGATGGCCGAGGGGATCAGCTTGGGCGCCTCCATCACGAAGCCCTCGGCGCGCGCATCCTCCTCGAACAGCGAGTCCAGATCCGCGTCGCTGGTCAGCGCGAGGATGGGGAAGACACTCATGACATGCTTCTTGGAATTGAGCAGCGGCGCCCATTCGTCCCAGCGCAGCTTCATGGCCGCCCGGAAACCGTCCGCCCATTCGTCGGCGAACAGGTCGCCATCCGCGGTTTCCCACACGACCGGCGCCGGGGCGCCCTTGCCCACCAGGTGCTGGATCGCCTCGTAGCGGCCGAGGATGCCGGCCAGGATGCGCTGTTTCTCCGCCTCGTTGGCGAAGCCGGGCTCCGCGCCGCCCCAGACGACCGGCAGCCATTCGCCGGGCATGATGCGCGACGGCCCGATCGCCAGGCCGGTCAGGAAGCCGTCCAGGCCGGACAGCGTCATGCAGTCCGGCGGCGATCGGTCGGAGCGCAGGTAGTCGTCCAATTGGTCCAATGCGAGGTCGGCGGCGGCAACGTCCGACGGCGCGTGCGGATCGCTCATGGGGCCAGTCTGGCAGGTGGCGGGATTCGGTGCCAGAGCACCGGCGGGAGCCAGCGGCGCCGTTCGGTCGAGCACAGCTCGACCTTTCGGCGCGGGCGCTGGGGGCCCGCGGCGCCTTTCGGTCGAGCAGAGCTCGACCTTTCGGCGCGGGCGCTGGCGGGGCCAGCGCCCTAAATAACAAAGTTTGACATTATTGAGTGCTCTGCCCATCTTGAACCAAAGACTGGCAGGCAAGCCCATGAACGTCTCGCTCACACCAACCCTGGAGAAGTTCGTCCGACGCAAGGTCGCTTCGGGGCTTTACAACAACGCCAGCGAAGTCGTTCGCGACGGCCTGCGCCTGCTCGCCGAACGCGAGGCTGCAGCGGCGCGTCCTGCGGCCCCGCCGCAAAAGCACGAGGTGCGCGCCGCTCTGGCCCGGCGGGAAAAGGAGCTGCGCGCCAAGGGCGTCAGGTCGCTGGCGCTGTTCGGGTCCGTGTTGCGCGGCGATGCCGGGGCCGGCAGCGACGTCGACGTGCTGATCGGTGTCGACCCCAAGGCGCGGTTGAGCCTGGTCGGACTCGTCTCGATCAAGAACCTGCTGGAGGAGCGCCTCGGCCGGCCGGTCGACGTGGTGACGCGCGACGGCATCGATCCCGCCATCCGCGATGCCGTCTTCCGGGAGGCCGAGCGCGTGTTTTGACGAGCAAGCGCGCCAGCGTCCCGGCCGACCACATTCTCGACGCGATCCGCAACATCGAGGCCGATCTCGCCGGCCTCGACGCGGAAAGCTTCGCCAGGGACCGGCGCGCCGTGCAGCTCGTCGAGCGCAATCTGGAGATCATATCCGAGGCGAGCCGGCGCCTGCCTTCGGAGCAAAAAGACAGAGAGAAGGTCGTTCCATGGGCGGCGATCGCCGGCATCGGCAACGTGGAAAAGGGGACATTCATCTTTTCTGCACATTTGGGCTGACTCCACGAAAATGATGAATGTCCCCTTTTTCCCCCGCTTTGAGATAGCGCGGCGGCTTCATGCCGTAGCCGACGCCGCCGGGGGTGCCGGTGGCGATCACGTCGCCGGGCTCCAGCGTCATGAAGCGGCTGATGTAGCTGACCAGGAACCTGATCGGAAAGATCATAAAACGCGTGTTGCTGTTCTGCACACGGCTGCCGTCGACCTCGAGCCAGATGTCGAGCGTCTGCGGATCGGGGATCTCGTCGCGCGTGACGAGCCATGGGCCGAGCGGAAAAGGGGACATTCATCTTTTCTGCACATTCGGGCTGACTCCACGAAAATGATGAATGTCCCCTTTTTCCGAAAATGATGAATGTCCCCTTTTTCCCCGAAGGGAAGGAAACGCCTGACCGCAAGGGCCCCCACCCCTTCGAACCGCTTCGCGGTTCGAACTCCCCCGTGCTTCGCACGAGGGAGGGAGTCTCACTCTCGCCCGCGACCTCCTGCCTCTCTTGCCGGCACCTTGGTCCTGTCGTAACTGACAAATCATGCCTCGCTCTGCTGTGACGCTCAGGAGCTTCCCACCGGTCGTGTCTGCGCGATCGCGGATTCTCGTGCTCGGCACGATGCCGGGCGACGCCTCGCTCAAGGCGGGGCAGTACTACGCGCATCCGCGCAACGCGTTCTGGCCGATCATGGGCGAGCTGTTCGGCGCGCATCGCGAGGTACCCTACGAGCGAAGGCTTGCCCTGCTCGATGAGGCCGGCGTGGCGCTGTGGGATTCGCTGCATAGCTGCGTCCGGCCCGGCAGCCTCGATGCCGCGATCACGAATGCGACGGCCAACGACTTCGCAGAGCTGTTCGCGCGGTTCCCGAAGATCTCGTCGGTGTTCTTCAACGGGTCGACGTCGGAGGCGCTGTTCCGCCGGCATGTGCTGCCGAAGCTGGGAGATATCCCGTATTCCCTCACGCGCTTGCCGTCGACCAGCCCGGCCAATGCGCGGCTGAGCCTGGCGGAGAAGCTGACTCTGTGGCGCGTGATTGTGGGGTGACGTTCCTCACGTCCTCTAGCGCTTCCCCCCCGCTCGCTTCGCTCGCACCCTCTCCCCCAAGGAGAGGGTTTCTTCCTCTGCTTGGTTCCTCAGTTCCCTCTCGCCCCGCAACAGGCGCGCGAGGTTATCCACAGCATGACACGCCTAGACAGTTTGCGGGCATCTACAAACGCCGCGCACCGAAGCCGGCGTCTGGCGTGAGGCAGAAAAACCGGCATCGCGTGCGCCTGACAAGAATATCGGTTTGAATTACCGTGCCTCGATGGAGCTACTGGCGCACGCGCGGATCGTCATGTGGGAGGGCGGCGCGCTATGGCTGATCGACGCGACGCCGCCGGCGACGCGCAAGACGAGACAGACGGACCTGCACGCCCACCATGCCATCCAGGTGGCCATGGGATTGGGCGGCCGGTTCCAGCTTGCCACGCCGGATCTGCACGTCGCGGGAGACGCGGTCGCCGTCGCGCCGGACGCAGGTCACACATTCGCGGCCGAGGGCCTCATCGCCCTGCTTTTCATTGAGCCCGAGAGCCGCCAGGGCCGGGCAATCGCTGCGCGGCTGTTCGGCGGCGGGTCCCTGGTGGCGATCCCGCCGGGCTTGCTGGGAAACTTTCGCGAACGGATCGCGGTGGCGTTTCACGGGAAGGGCAGAAACGACGCTGCCCTGGCCGACCTCGGCCGGGCCCTGATCGGCCATCTGGCGGGAGACGCGAGGGCGGATGTTCCCGACCTGCGCATCCGCAAGGTCATCGCCTGGGCCGGGAAGCAGCTCGACGAGCCGGTCAGCCTGTCCGATGCCGCGCCGATCGCCGGTCTCTCCGCCGGTCGTCTGCGTCACCTGTTCGTGCAGCAGACCGGCCTGCCGTTCAAAACCTACCTGCTGTGGCTGCGTCTGACGCGGGCGGTCGCGTGCTTCGCCGCCGGGAAATCCCTCACGGACGCGGCCCACGACGCCGGCTTTTCCGATTCCGCGCATCTCAGCCGCACCTTCCGGCGGATGTTCGGCGTCACTCCCGCCTCGCTGCGCATGACGTAGCCCCTACGTTCAAGTGCCCCGCGCCGGGGCGGGCTAAAGATCAGTCCTCCGCAACCGGAAACCCAGGAGGTTCCCATGACTGATCGATGCACATGCCAGCCCTGCGCCTGCGCCCCGGAAACCCGCTGCTGCGCCACAAAGGGCCGTGCTGCGACGCCGGCTGCGTCAAGGTGCGCCTGCGGGACCGGCTGCGGCTGCGGTTGCGGCCCCGACTGCGCCTGCGCGCCGCAAGCCCCCGTCGCATCCGTTTGATGCCAGCCCGACGCGTCCCCGGGCCAGACCGGCCCGGCGACGCAATGGAGAATGAACATGGAAGTTCTTGTCGGTGTCACTCTGGCGCTGGGCGCCGGGCTCTTCACGACCGTCGCCGGGTTCGACCGCGATCGTTCGCTCTACCCGGTCATACTCGTGGTGATCGCGTCCTATTATGAGTTGTTCGCGGTGATCGCCGGCGGCGCGGCTCTGGCATGGGAAACCGCCGTGTTTGCCGCCTTTGTCCTCGCCGCGGTTGCGGGCTTTGCCACCAATCTCTGGATCGTGGTCGCGGCCCTGGTGGGACACGGGTTGTTCGATTGGCATCATGGTCATCTGATCGACAATGCGGGCGTCCCGGAATGGTGGCCGATGTGGTGCCTGAGCTATGACATGGCGGCCGGGGCCTACCTCGCCTGGCGGCTGCTGTCCCGGAAGATCGACGCGACGAACCCGTCGAGCTTCGCCAGTTCGAGCTTTGGCAGCCGGATCCGCGCCTCTGTCGAGGCGGAGCTGGCCGCGGCCAAGGCCGCCGCGCTCGGCGGCGATCCCGGCAATGCCTTCCGTCACCTGGAGCGCGCCCATGTCTTGGGGCAAGGGTCGACGGTGCAGCATGTCCGCGTGCACGTGGCCATGCTGATGTGGGGCATCCGCCACCGCGATCGGCGCGAAGTGATCGGCCAGGTCGGGCGCGCGATCGGGGCCGCCGCGGGCACATGGGCCGGACTCGTGCCCCGTGGCAACACCGGCGGATCGAATGTCAGCGGCTTCCGATCGATGACGATCCCCGACGACCTCGCCGGCCAGATCGCGGCGGCGCATCAGACGGAATGACGGCGACAGCGGAATTGCAGTGACATGTAACTGGGAATTGAATTGCGGTGACAGGGAATTGCGGTGACAGTGCACTTAATTCCTCTTGCACGAATTACAATTGCGGTGACAGTGCATTCGCAGAGGGCGCGACTGTCTTCGATTGCTCCAATTAAGTGCACTGTCACCGTCATTGCTTGCGCGAATTGCGGTGACTGTGCATTCGCAGAAGGCGCGACTATCTTCGATTGCTCCAATTAAGTGCACTGTCACCGTAATTCCAGGAATTGCGGTGACAGTGCATTCGCAGAGGGCGCGCTGTCTTCGATTGCTCCAATTAAGTGCACTGTCACCGTAATTCAATTAAGTGCACTGTCACCGTAATTGCGGACGCGGGCAGCTCAGCGCGCGTCCGGCCGCGCCGCGTAGCGCTGGCGAAGCCGGCGTCAGACCACCTGGTTTCTGAGCTCGCCCTCGCCCCGCCACAGCCGCGCGAGGTTGTCGAGCAGCACGTCGACGACATTGTCCTCGTATTTCTGCGTCTCGCCGGCGGTGTGCGGCGTGAGAATGACGTGCGGCATGCTCCAGAGCGACGAGGTCGGCGCCAGCGGCTCCTCGGCGGTCACGTCGATGCCGGCGCCGGCGATGCGGTTCTGCGACAGCGCCTGGACCAGCGCCGGCTCGTCGACCACCTTACCGCGCGCGACGTTGACGAGATAGGCGCTGGGCTTCATCAGGCCGAGCTCCTTGGCCCCGATCAGCCTCTCGGTCTCCGGCGTCAACGGGCAACACAAGGCGACGATGTCGGCCTGGGGCAGCGCCTGGGAGAGCGCCTTGATGCCGTGCACCTCGTCGGCATGGCCCTTGCCCTTGGCCGGATCGCTGCGCAAGCCGATCACGCGCATGTCGAGCGCCTTGCAGAGATGCGCGAGCCGGTCGCCGATGCCGCCGAGGCCCACGATCGCGATCGTCTTGCCGCCGAGCTCGTCCTCGCGCGCGCCGATGTCGCTGATCATGCCGCGCCAGTGGCGCTTCATCTGGTTGTCGCGCGCCTCGCCGAGGCGGCGCGTCAGCGCGAGGATCAGGCCCAGCGCATGCTCGGAGACCGCGCGCACATTGACGCCGCGCGCGCTCGCCAGACGCACGCCCCTCGCCTTGAGCTTGTCCTTGGGAAACTGGTCGGTGCCGGCGCCGACCGACTGCACGAAGCCGAGGCGCGGCGACCTCGCCAGCGCGTCGTCGTGCCACATCATCGAGCAGACCAGCACATCGGCCTCGCCGATGCGGGCCAGCATGTCGTCGCGGTTCCAGACCTGGAAGTGCTGCACGCCGGTGTTGCGCAGCGCGAAGCGCGCGGCGAGCTGGTAGGCGACATGGGCGAAGCAGACGGTGGTTTTTTCTTTGGGCGGAAAGGAGGGCATGGGGTCTCGCGGCAGAGATGAGGTGGGATGGGGAGATTAGCGGAGTCTCTGACGAGGTTGAACCCTGTGCTCGTCCTCCCTCTTCTTCTCCTCGCCCCAATCCACAATCATCACGTCTCGCCCACCGGGGGGCGAGAAGATTTTCTTCATGACGGGGGGGAGCTGGGTTGCTCTATGCAACCGCGCGATTCGGATACCGCCTTTTGATCGCCGCGATCGTGGCGCGGACGACGAAGTCGAGACGGTGCACGAGGGCGGCCGCTTCCTCGGCGATGGGCAGGCGCTCGGCGCCTGCGGTGCGCGTCGCGCGTTCGGCGATGGCGACGAGATGGCGCAGCTCGCGCGCGAGGCGCGCGCCGCCGAGTTGCGCGGCGGGCTCGGCCAGCGCGTGGGATTCGTGCCGGAGCTGGGTCCACGCGCCGCGCTTCACCTGGCTGTCGAGGCGCGGCAACAGCTCGGTGAGCTCGGCAACCAGGATGCGGGCCAGCTCGACGACCTTGCCGCGGCCGACCTCCTGCTCCAGGCGGGTCAGCGACGCGGCGTCGAGCAGCGCGGGCTCGCCCGCCCCCATCTGGTCCATGGCGGGTGCGGGATCGACGACGGAAGCTTCGGCTGACCGGCCTGCCGCGCGCTCGCCCTCGGCTTCAGCGACGGCGACGGTATTGGCGTGGCTCGCGACCGGCAGCGTGAGCGAGAACCAGGGCGCGATGCGGCGCGCGCCGGAAGCGGCGACGCCGATCTCGCCGCCCATGGCGGCGACGAGGCGCCTGGAAATGTCGATGCCGATCGCGGCCGCACCCCAGCGCTCGCGCAGTGCAGCGTCGCTGGCGGAATCGACCGCCGCATCCGCCCCATCGCGCCGTGCCGGCCCGCGCGACAGCATGCGCGCCACCGCGTCAGCCGACACGTCGGACGAGCTGTTCTCGACCGTGACGCGCAGCACGACGCGCTCGATGACGGATTCCTCGGGCTTCGCCGTCAAGGACGGCAAGGTCGCGAAGGCGAGACGCATCGCGATCGAGCCCTGGTCGGCAAAGGCGACGGCGTTGCCGAGGAGGTGCAGCATCACCTGCTTGATGCGCTCGGCGTCGCCCAGCACGGGCACCGGCGCATTGCCGACCAGCTCGAGCGCGAGGCTCAAGCCCTTGGCGCGCGCGGCGTTGGAATGGAGCGCCAGGCAATCGCGCGCGATCAACGGCAGATCGACGCGGCCGATGCTGAGCGCCGGCGGCTCGGCCTCCATGCGTGCGAGCTCGAGCACGTCGGCGATGATGGCGTGCACCGCGCCCGCGGTGTGACGCACGGAATCCGCACAGGCGCGCAGCTTGGGATCGGCCGCGCCGTCGGTGAGCAGCTCGGCGAAGCCGATGATGGCGTTCATCGGCGTGCGGATCTCGTTGCTCAGGAGCGCCAGGTACTCGTCCTTGGCCTTGCCGGCCGCCTCGGCGACCGCCTTGGCCGCGGCGAGCTCGGCGCGCTGACGTTCGCCGCGCTCGAGCGCCCGGGCGAGTGCGGCCGTGCCGGCGAGCAGCGCGATCAGCACCAGAACGGTCGCCGGGCCGACAGTCCACAGGCTGGCGCGCCACGATGCCAGCACATCGGTTTCGGCGAAGCTGACCGCGCTGACGAGCGGCAGCAGCGGCACGCGCTGAAATCCCACGATGCGGCGCACGCCGGCAAAGGCGGTGTTGCCGATGAAGGCGCCCTCGGGCGATTGCGCCAGGTGCAGCGCGAAGAGCGGTCCCTGGGCGAAGTTGCGACCGATGTTCACGTCCGTGTCGTGCGAGCGGAACATCATCGTGCCGTCGCGATGAAAGATGGTGACCAGAACCTTGGCGTCGAGCTCGACCGCGCCATAGGCGGCGGCGAAATAGTCGGTGCGGATCGTCGCCTGCACGGTGCCGGCGAAACGGCCATCGGCGCCGTCGACGCGGCGCATCACGTTGATCAGCCATTGTCCGCTATGGGCGCCGCCGGGCGCCGCGCGGAACGGGCGGCCGATGAACAGGCCGGACCCCGCAGCCGGGTCCGATGCCACGGTGCGCGCGCGGATGCGGCCGATCTGGAAAAGGTCCTGGGCCGCGGCGTCGAGCGGCGCGGGATCGACGCGGCCGGCCGACGCGACGACGCGGCCGTCGCAGTCGATCCAGGCGATGCCGGCCATGACCGGTCCGCTGTTCAGGATGGTGCGCAGGAACTCGTGCGCGATCTGGGAGGCGATCTGGGGCGAGCCGGATCGGCCGTCACCGGACCGGGGCGCGAGATGCTGCTCGTAGCGCTCGCCGGCGGCGCGCAGCATGTGGTCGATCGATTCGAAGGTGCGCGCGACATGCTCGGCCGTCAGCTTGGTCAACAGGCGGGCGCGCAGGCTGGCGCCTTCGATCGCGACCGCGTGGCGGCGCTGGAAGTCCCAGACGACGGTGAGCGCGACCACCAGCGCGAGCAGGATGCCGGCGAGCCAGACCGTGCGGCTGAGCGGCCAGAGCTTGTGCCGGCGCGCCAGCCGGAGTGCGTCGCCGGCCCGTCGGTGGCGCGACTGGGAGGCAAAAAACGCCATGATCAGAAGGGCTTCCCTTGTCCCGGGCCCACCGGACTGGAGCTCCAGGGCGGGCGATGCTCGTCAGACTAAAGGGCAGGGATTAATGGGCCGTTAATGGCGAAATGAATCGGGGTCGGAGTCCATTTACAAGGTAAAGGACTCCGACCCCAATTGCGGATTGCTACTGCGCGAGCTTGAGGGCGTCGGCGAGCTTTTTCATCGAGTCGGCGTGCTTGCCGGCCTTGTGGTCGGCTTCGCCTTCGGCGCGCAGCTTCATGACTTGCGCCTTCTTGTCGGCGGACAGGCCGGTGTTCTTGGCCAGCGCCGCATCGACCTTCTGCATATCCATCGGGCAGCTTCCGGCCAGGGCCGGACCCGCCAGCAGCGCCACGACGGCGCCCGCGATCAGAATTCGGGCCATCAGCATTCGGGTGAACATGGGATACTCCCTGCCTGTTGTCGTTGCATCATCGTGGTGAACGCCTGACGCCGGCCATTCATTCCCGGCGCCCACAGATGCTACCCCTCGCCCCCTGGCGGGGGCGATAAGAATTCTCGAGAATGGGCGAGAGAATTGCGGAGGGAGACTGGCATGGCCCTGCATTTCAGCGTGGAGGAGTTCGAGGCGCGCCAGCGCGAGGCGTGCCGCAGGATGGCGGCCGAGCAGCTCGACGGGCTGCTGATCTTCCGCCAGGAGAGCATGTACTACCTGACCGGCTACGACACGAGCGGGTACAGCATGTTCCAGGCCATGTATCTGGGCGCCGACGGATCCCTGGCGCTGATGACGCGCACCGCCGACCAGCGCCAGAGCCGCATCACCTCGGTCATCCGCGACATCCGCATCTGGATCGACAAGGCGGGCGCCAACCCGGCCGAGCAGGTGCGCGATATGCTCGAGAGCTACGGTTGTCGCGGCAAGCGGCTCGGCGTCGAGTACCACGCCTATGGGCTGACCGCGCAGCGCGGCCGGATGGTCGACGCGGCGCTCGCGGGCTTCTGCACATTGGTCGACGGCTCCGACGTGATCCGCGTGCAGCGCCTGGTCAAGAGCCCGGCCGAGCTTGCCTATATGCGCCGCGCCGGCGAGCTCGCCGACGGCGCCTTTGCGATCGTGTGCCAGCGCACCGTCAAGGGTGCGAATGTCGGCGCCATCTATGGCGCGATGATCGACAGCATCATGGCGGGCGACGGCGATCCCTCGGCGAGCCGCTGGCCGATGGGTGCGGGATCCGAGGCGATGATGGTGCGCTACCACACGGGCCACGGCACGGTTGGCGCCAACGACCAGGTGCAGTTCGAATTCGCGGCGTCCTACCGTCACTATCACGTCGCCGCGATGAACGTGATCCTGACCGGCAAGCCCGATCCCAAGCATCTCGACATGTTCAAGGCCTGCGCCGAAGCGCTCGACGCATGCCTCGACACGCTGAGGCCCGGCCGGACCGTCGGCCAGGTGTTCGACGCGCACACCAATACCTTCAAGCGGCTCGGCTATGGCGAGCACTGCCTCGCCGCCTGCGGCTACACCATGGGGGCGACCTACCCGCCGACCTGGATGGACTGGCCGATGATCTATGCCGGCAATCCCGACGTGCTGGCCAAGGACATGGTGTTCTTCGTGCACATGATCCTGCTCGACAGCACGACCGGACTGGCGATGTCCTTGGGCGAGACTGCGATCGTGACGGACGGGCCGTGCGAGCGCATCAGCCACATGTCTCGCCAGCCGGTGATCAACGGGTAGGAGCCGCTCAACGGGAGCGACCGAACGCGCGAAGACGCGAAGGCATCCAACGGCGCGGCTTGACTGATTTCCGTACAGTCCGTACAGTTGAGCGCATGGCCAAGGTCCGGCGCAAGGGCGTTGAAGAGGCACGCAGCCAACTGCCGGCATTGCTGGCGGAGGCGGAGAAAGGCCGTGCAACCATCATCACGCGCCATGGCCGCTCGGTCGCCGCATTGGTGCCGATCGCGTCCGTCACAGCGACCCAGCGGCCGCTGACCGGCCTCATCGGCTCGGGCCGCGGATTGTGGGGGCGAAACAGCACTCAGACGATCCGGCGGCTGCGCAGGGAATGGAGCCGCTAGACACCGCCCGCCTGGACGCGGGATCGCTGCTGCTCGTCGACAGCGCCCCGATCATCTACGTGCTGGAGAGCCACGCCCGCCTGGCCGCGCGCTTTGCGCCGCTCTTCGATCGTCATCGCGACGGCGAACTGGCGTTTGCGGTCACCACCATCACCATCGCGGAAGTTCTTTCCGGGCCGCTTCGGGCTGGCGACGAAGCGCTTGCGAAGCGTTTCCGCAGTGTCCTGGAATCCTGGCAGGTCGTGGATCTGACGGCGGATATTGCCGAGAGCGCGGCGCGGCTGCACGCAAGTCTCAAGCTCAAACTGGCCGATGCCATTCAGGCCGCCAGCGCGATCTCGGTCAATGCCGACGCCCTGGTGACGCACGATCGCGACTTCTCTCGTCTGAGGGCCATGCGCGTGCTTGTCTAGCTAGAGCCTATTCCGTTCTCCTCCGTTTTGCGTACAGGGGCGCGGCATGACGCGCCCGCAACGGCCTATCCCGCCTCGCCTGCTGCCGACGTCTCGAGCCGGCCGGGCGCAGCATGCTGCGCCCCTACAAAAAGGAATGGATTCGCTACATCCGCATGCGCCGGCCCGCGGGATCATGCGGCGACGGTTCGATCACCGTGGTCTTGCACGCGACCCCGACGACATGGACCGACAGCTTCGTTCCGGGCCTGGCCAGCTCCTTGTCGACCAGCGCCATGGCCAGGCTCTTGCCGAGGCAGTGGCCATAGGCCCCCGACGTCACATAGCCGACACGCCGCCCATCCTGCCAGACCGGCTCGTAACCCGAGGCATCGGCATCCATCGCTTCGATGTCGAGCGTGACCAGGCGCCGACCCGAGCTGGCGGCGCCCGAGCTGCTGCCGGATGAGCCGGCATCGCGTTCCCTCAGCGCGGCATCGCGTCCGACGAAGTTCGGCTTGTCGAAGGCGATCCAGCGGTCGAGGCCGGTCATGCCGGCCGTGTAGGCCTGGGTGAACTCGCGCGACCAGATGCCGAAGGATTTCTCGATCCGCATGCTGAGCAGCGCGTTGTAGCCGTATTCGTGCATGCCAAAGTCCGCACCCGCCCGCTTCAGCGTGCGGTAGAGCGTCAGATGCGCCGCGGCCGGCACGTTGATCTCGTAGCCGAGCTCGCCCACGACCGAGAGCCGGCCGACCCTCGCCCGGCACATGCCGATGTCCATGTCGCGGCACGCCATGAAGCGGAACGCGGCGTTCGAGACGTCGGCATTGCGCACCACCGCCTCGAGCACGTCGCGCGATTTCGGACCGGAGAGCGAGAAACCCACCCATTCGTCGGAGATGTCGCGCACCGACACCCCGTCCTCGAGCTGGCTCAGGAACCAGCGCATGTGCCACTGGCGCAGATAATATGACCCCATGATCCACCAGGTCCCGTCGCCCCAGTTGAACAGGGTGAGGTCGCCCTTGAGCTTTCCGGTCGGCGACAGCATGGGGGCGAGCGCGGCTCGCCCCGGCCCTGGAAGTTTCGATGCCATGACGCGATCGAGCCAGGCCCGTGCCTGCGGGCCTTTGACCTCGTAGCGGGAGAAGCCGGAAATATCGAGAAGGCCGACACAAGCGCGCGTCAGCCGGCATTCATGGCCGACGATGTCATGGGCGTTCGAGCGCCTGAGGGTCGGCTTCTCCTCGAAATCCTTCGAAGGCGCGAAGTAGATCGGCACCTCGAGGCCCCAGCTGACACCCCAGCGACAGCCGTTCTGGGTCATCGCCTCGTAGCTGGGCGCGGTCTTGAGCGGGCGGCCGGCGGGAAGCTGCTCGTTGGGATAGCTCATGACGAAACGCCGCGAATAGAACTGGCCGGTCATCTGCCGGAGATACTCGCGGTTCGACGCGAAGTCGCCGTAGCGCGCGATGTCCATGCCGTAGATGTCGGCGCTGGGTTCGCCCTCGATCATCCATTGCGCCAGGCTCAGGCCGACGCCGCCGCCCTGGAGAAAGCCGGCCATGACCCCGCACGCGGCCCAGTAGTTCCGCACACCCGCAACGGGCCCCACCAGCGGATTTCCGTCGGGCGTGAAGGTGAAGGAGCCATTGACCCATTTCTTGATGCCGGTGTGCTGCAGGCATGGGTAGCGCCGGAACCCCTTCTCCAGCTCGGGCGCGATGCGGTCGATGTCCTCCTGGTTGAGCTCGATACCGTAATCCCAGGGCGCTCCTTCCATGTTCCAATGCTTGAAGTTGGTCTCGTAGATGCCGAGCAGCAGGCCCTTGCCTTCCTGCCGCATGTAGGTGAAGCCCTCGAGGTCGATGACGAAAGGAAGCTCGCCTTTCATCGCCGCCACTTCGGGAATCGTCTCGGTGACGAGGTAGTGGTGCTCCATCGGCGTCACGGGCAGATCGAGTCCCGCCATGACGCCCACGCGCTTGGCCCACAGGCCGGCGCAGTTGACGACATGCTCGGCCATGATCGTGCCCTGCTCGGTGACCACCTCCCAGGACCCGTCGGGCCGGGCATGCAGCTCGACCACGCGGTTGTGCTCGAAGATCTGCGCGCCGCGCTTCTTCGCCGCTCCGGCATAGGCATAAACGGCGCCATAGGTATCGAGATAGCCTTCGTTCACGTCGTAGAGGCCGCCCAGCACATCGGCGACGTCGGCGATCGGGCATAGCGCCCGGATCTCCTCGGGCGTCACCAGGCGGGCGGTCTCGATGCCCATGGTCTGAAACACCCGGTAGGCTGCCTTGAGCCACTCCCAGCGCTCCGGCGCGCTCGCCACATTGACGCCGCCGGTCATGTGCAATCCGACATCCTGGCCGGATTCCGCCTGGATCTCCTTGTAGAGCTTGATGGTGTAGTCCTGCAGCGCGGCGATGTTGGGGTCGGCGTTGAGCGCATGGAAGCCGCCGGCCGCATGCCAGCTCGACCCCGAGGTCAGCACATTGCGCTCGACCAGCGCGATGTCGGTCCAACCCAGCTTCGCCAGGTGGTACAGGACCGAACAACCGACAACGCCGCCGCCGATGACGACGACCCGATAGTGCGACTTCATCGTCGCGTTCCCCCAGCTCAGGACGAGCGTCCGGACAATTTATCAAAACGCCGCATACACGCCATGGAGATCAAGGCGACTCGCACCACGCGGCAACCCTCTCCTGGGGGAGAGGGAGGGCCCCGTTGCGCAGCAACGGGAGGGTGAGGGGAAGCGCCCAATGATGCGGGGGACCTAGACCGGGAGCGTTACCATCTTCATTTAGCGCTTCCCCTCACCCTACCCTCTCCCCCAAGGAGAGGGTAAAGAACGAGCGCTGCCGCTCGCCTACATCCGCCGGGCGATCCGCGGATCGAGGGTGTCGCGCAATCCGTCGCCGACAAGGTTGATGGCGAGCACCGTGACGGCGAGCATGACGCCGGGGAAGAAGATGATCCAGGGCGCGAGCTGGAAGAAGGTGCGGCCGAGCGAGATCACATTGCCCCAGCTCGGGATCTCGGGCGGCGTGCCGGCGCCGAGGAAGGACAGGCCGGCCTCGATCAGGATGGCCGACGAGCAGACATATGTGGCCTGCACGATCAGCGGCGCGAAGGTCGAGGGCAGGATGTGCCTGACCATAATGGTGCGCGCGCGCGTGCCGCTGGCGATCGCCGCCTCGATATAGGGCTGGCCGCGCACCGACAAGACGACGCTGCGCACCAGGCGCGTGACCCTGGGTATCTCGGGGATCGAGATCGCGATGATGACGATCAGCAGACTCGCCTTCATCAGCGTGATCAGCGCGATCGCGAGCAGGATCGCGGGGATCGCCATCATGCCGTCCATCACGCGCATCGCCGTGTCGTCGACCGCGCGGTAGTAGCCGCACAGCACGCCGATGACCAGGCCAATGGCGGTTGCGATCACCGCCACGCTGATGCCGACGATGAGCGACACGCGGGCGCCGTAGACGACGCGGCTGTAGACGTCGCGGCCGAACTGGTCGGTGCCGAACCAGAAGGTCTCGGACGGCTTCTTGAGCCGGTTGAGCGGATCGAAGCCGAGCGGGTCGTCGGCGATCAACGGCGCAATCACCGCCAGCACCGCAAGGGCGACCAGGATCGCGACGCCGATGACGATCGTCGGGTTGCGCCGGATCCAGTCCCAGGCGCCGGACTTGGCAGGCGCGGCAACGTCGGCGGCGGTGGCGGTGGCGGTCATGTTCGGCTTCCTTCCTCCCTCGCGCTCCGCGCGGGGGAGGGAGTGTGTCCACTGGGTGCCGAGGCAGCGCTTGCCATGGTCAATACCGGATGCGCGGATCGAGGAAGGTGTAGCTGATGTCGATCATGAGATTGACCAGCACCTTGACGCCGGCGAACAGGATGATCAGGCCCTGGATGATCGGGTAGTCGCGCTTGAGGATGGCGTCGACCGTCAGGCGCCCGAGGCCGGGGATGTTGAACACGGTCTCGGTGATGACCACGCCGGAGATGAGCAGGGCGAGGCCGATGCCGATCACGGTCACGATCGGCACGGCCGCGTTTTTCAGCGCGTGGCGCAGCAGCACGGCCGGCGTGGCGACACCCTTGGCGTGGGCCGTGCGGATGTAGTCCTCGGACAGCACCTCGAGCATGCTGGCGCGCGCGATGCGCGCGATCAGCGCCATGTAGACCATGCCCAGCGCGAAGGCCGGCAGCACGATCGAGCGCGCGGTCTGGCCGATGCCCTGCGACAGCGGCCGGTAGCCCTGGACCGGCAGCCAGCGCAGCTCGATCGCGAAGATGTAGATGAGCAGATATCCGACCAGGAACACCGGCACGGCGAATCCCAGCACCGAAAAGCCCATGACGACCCGGTCGACCACCGTGCGCACCTTCCAGGCCGCGATCACGCCCATCGGCACGGCGAAGACGATGGCGACGACCAGCGTCGAGATCGCCAGCACGACCGAGGGCTCGAGCCGCTGCTTGACCAGGGTCGTGACCGGCAGGTTCGAGAAAATCGAGGTGCCGAGATCGCCGCGCAGCAGGTTCCAGACATAGATGGCGAACTGCTCGTAGATCGGCCGGTCGAGGCCGAGCTTGGCGCGCACGCCCTCGACCTCGGCGGGCGAGGCGTCGTCGCCGGCGATCACGGCCGCCGGATCGCCCGGCGTCAGGTGCAGCAGGAAGAAGACGAAGAGCGCCACCACGATCATCACGGGGATGGTCGCGAGCAGCCGGCGGATGATGTAGGCGGTCATGCGTGGTCGAAGGTCAACGAGGCATCAGAAGATGCCTCATGGTGAGCCCCGGGCTTCGCCCGCGGCTCACCACGAGGGTCACTTCGAGCGCGAGCGGCCTGTCGTCTACTTCTTCTCGATGTTCCACATCGGCGGCACCGAGGGAACCGAGAGCACGCCCTTGATCTTGTCCGAGCGGTAGGCGACCGGGTTCACCCATTGGCCGAAGGTGATGTAGGGCACCTGCTCGTAGGCGCGCTTGCTGATCTCGACCGCGATCTTCTTGCGCGTGTCGGTGTCGGCCGCGAAGGCCCAATCCTTGCGCAACTGCTCGAACTTGGCGTCGCACGGCCAGCCGAACCACGCCTTCTCGCAGCCCATGCCGAGCGAGGTGTGCGTGAACGGGCTCGACGAGGTGAGCACGGTCGTGCCGGTGATGAAGATGTTCCAGCCGCCCTGCGCCGGCGGCTCCTTCTTGGCGCGGCGCGCCACCACCGAGCCCCAGTCCATCGCGGCGACATCGAGCTTGAGGAAGCCCGCGCGGCGCAGCTGCTGGATCATCACGAGATTGGCCGGGTTGATGTACTGGTGGTCTGTCGCGTGCAGGATGGTGATCGGCTCGCCCTTGTAGCCGGCCTCCTTGAACAGCTCCTCGGCCTTCTTGATGTCCTTCTTGCCCTTGTAGGCCTCGCTGCCGGCATCGGTCTCCATCGGCACCTTGCAGCCGAGATAGGAGTAGCAGACGTGCTGCAGCTTGGGGTTGGCCGCGATGGTGTTGAGATAGTCGGCGTTGTTGATGAGATAGAGCATGGCCTGCCGCGCCTTCACATTGTTGAAGGGCGGGTGCAGGTGGTTGAGCTGGAGGATGCCCATCGTGCCCATGGCGGGATGCTGGGCGATCTCGATGCCCGGCGTCTGCTCGAGCATGGGCAGGAAGTCGACGGCCGGGTTCTCCAGATAGTCGATCTCGCCGGCGACCAGCGCCGCCTGCGCGGTCTGCGGGTCGGACAGCCAGATGTATTCGACGCGGTCGACCTTGACGACCTTGCCGCCGGCATGGCCCGAGGCCGGCTCGTTGCGCGGCACGTAGTCCTTGAACTTGACGTAGACGGTCTTGCTGCCGGGCACCCACTCGTCGCGCTTGAAGGCGAACGGCCCCGAGCCGACCACCTCCTGGATCTGCTGGAAGGGATCAACCATCGCCTCCTTCTCGCGCATCACGAAGGGGATGCTGGTGCCGGTCTTGGCCAGCGTGTCGATCAGCAGGCCGAACGGCTCCTTCAGCACCCATTCGAAGGTCTTGTCGTCCTTGGCGCTGAGCGAGGCCGTGTAGTCCATGAGCTGCTTGCCCGCGCCGTCGCGCTTGCCCCAGCGGTTCATGGAGGCGACGACGTCCTTCGACGTCACGTTCGTGCCGTCGTGGAATTTGAGGCCGTCGCGCAGCTTGAACGTGTAGGTCTTGCGGTCGTTGCTGACGACCCAGCTCTCGACCATCTGCGGCTTTGGATTGAGGTCGAAGTCGCTGGAGAACAGCGTGTCGTAGACCATCAGCCCGTGGATGCCGGCGATCGTCTGGGTCGTCCAGAACGGATCGAGCGTGCGCACATCGGCATGCATGGTGACGCGCAGCGTCTTGTCCTGCGCGCACGCAGGCGTGGCGGCGATTCCGGCCAGCAGTGCCGCCGAGCACACGGCGCCCAGCAATGCCTTGGTCATCGATGACGTCATTTGTGCCTCCCCTGTGGTCCCGTCTCATTGGAAGGGACAGCGCTTTATACCGCCGGGGGCACTGCCGGCACAACCGAGGATCCACGCCCGCGGGGCATGCGGTCCCGGGCTTCCGCGCCGACCCACCCTATGGTATCGGTACCATTCAGCACGAAATTCAGGAACGAACGCATTGAGCATCAGGAAGGTCGCCGACCTCGCCGGCGTGGCGCCGATCACGGTCAGCCGCGTCATCAACACGCCGGACAAGGTGAAAACCGACACCCGCGAACGCGTCCAGCGCGCGATCGACCGGCTCAACTACGTGCCCAACCTGGCGGCCTCGACGCTGTCCTCCAAGCGCAGCCGCATCGTCGCGATCCTGGTGCCGACGCTGAGCAATCCGATGTTCTCCGACGTCATCCAGGGCCTGGCCGACGTGCTGCGCGCCGAGGACTATCACCTGATCATCGGCGACACGCGCTACTCCCAGGCCACCGAGTCGACGCTTGCCATGGAGATGCTGGGCCGCCTGCCCGAAGCGATGGTGCTGACCGGGCCGATCGGCGACGAGCGTGTGCGGCGCCTCTTGGCGCGCGCCGGCATCACGGTGGTGCAGATCTGGGACCTACAGCCCTCGGGCACGATCGACTCGGCCGTCGGCTTCAACAATTACGCGGCCGCCCATGCCATGGCGCGCCACCTGGTCGAGGCCGGCTACAAGCGGATCGGCTTCATGGCCATGGTCGGCGACGAGCGCGCCAAGGAGCGCCGCTGCGCGCTCGCCGCCTATCTCGCCGAGCGCGGCATGGCGCCGACCTTCGAGGCCTTGCCGCCGCGCTTCGACCCGATGTACGACCCGTCGAGCGACTTCGTGCGCCTGATCGACCAGCATCCCGAGACGGACGCGGTGTTCTGCGCCAGCGATATGCTGGCCCATCTCGCGGTTTTCGCGTGCCAGCGCCGCGGCTGGGCGGTGCCCGGGCGCCTCGCCCTCGCCGGCTTCGGCGACCTGCCGCTTTCGGCCAAGACCGTGCCGACTCTGACCACGATCCGCGTCAACCAGTACGAGATCGGAAGGCGCGCCGGCGAGATCATCATCAACCGCGCGCGCAGCGGCCGCCGCCGCCCCGACATCCAGGACCTGGGATTCGAGATCGTGCGCCGCGAGAGCACGTGAGCTTTCTTCCTCCGCCCTCGCACGAGGTGCGGGGGAGGACCGCGGCGGGGGCACGGCGCGGCGAACCCAAGAGCCGCCACCCTGCCCTCCCCCCCGCTGCGCGCGAGGAAGCGTAGATTCGTCGCTTGATTTCCCCAAATGGTACCGCTACCATTTTCGCCAAGGGCGACGGCAAGGAGCCCGGAGGGAGGATGGCATGGCACGATCGACAGCGAAATCCGCGCGCGCGAAGACCAAGCCCGCGGCAAGTCGGGGCACGCGGCGCGCCGCCGCCAAGCAGCGCACGATTGCCCGAAAGGTAAAGCCGGCGCGCAAGACCGCACGCAAGGCGGTGGCGCGCGCGGCATCCGGCGCCTTCGGCAAGGGGCGCTTCCATGTCAGCCATGAACGCACGGCCTATTGGGATCCGGGGTTGCGCAGCTATTTCGAGTATCGCGATCTGGGCATGGTCGCGCTCACCGGCGGGCGGCTGCGCGCCCACGTCATCCGGCCGTCGCAGCCCTGCGACAAGCCGGGCGACCTGCACTACCACAACCTCGAATTCCAGATGGTCTACGTGCTCAAGGGCTGGGCGCGCGTCAACTTCGAGGGGCTGGGCGAGATCCGTTTCGAGGCCGGCTCGTGCATGTACCAGGAGCCGGGCATCCACCACCGCGTCGTCGAGTATTCCGACGACTACACCGTGATCGAGATCACGGTGCCCGCCGATTTCGAGACCGTCAGCGTCGCGCCGTGAGGCGCCAATCCCCAAGCCACCACGACAACCCAGGGAGGACAGACATGACCAGTAAAATCGCGCGCCGCAGCCTGCTGGCCGGCACCGCCGCCGTCGCGGGCCTCACCACGATCTACGGGCCCTGGCGCCACAACCGCGTCTTGGCACAGTCGAGCAAGCCGATCCTGATCGGGCTCACCCACGACGCGAGCGGCCAGTTCGCCAATTCGGGCCAGGACGAGCAGCGCGGCACGATCATGGCAATCGAGGAGATCAACGCCAAGGGCGGCGTGCTCGGCCGCAAGCTGACCTACATCGTCGCCGACACCGAGACGACGCCGGCGACCGCGACCCGCGTCGCCGAGCGCATGGTCAACCGCAACGAGGTCGCCTTCATCGTCGGCGCGATCCAGTCCGGTGTGGCCAACGCGATCGGCCAGGTCGCGCAGAAATACGGCGTCGTCTACTTCAACACCAACTCGAGCTCGCCGACCGAGGCGGGCAAGGACTGCCAGCGCGTCAAGTTCGTGTGGGACGGCACCGGCGCCAACTTCGCCAACGCGGCTGCCGCCAACGCGGTCAAGACCTTCGGCAAGAAGTGGCTCTTGCTGACCAACGATTATGTCTGGGGCCACAATACGTCCAAGGCGACGCGCGAGACGGCGGTCAAGTTCGGTGCGGAGATGATGGACGAGATCCTGGTGCCGGTCGGCACGCGCGACTTCTCGCCGATCCTGCTCAAGGTGCAGCAGGCCAAGCCCGACGTGATCGCGGCCGCGGTCGGCGGCGACGACTTCAAGGTCATGCGCCAGCAGGTCGTCGACATGAAGCTCGACCGCAAGCCGGCCTGGCTCAACAACCAGCAGGACTGGCCCGACGTCTACGGCCTCGGCATCGAGGCGGTGTTCGGCGTGTTCGGCACGACCTGGTACCACAAGCTCGACCTGCCCGGCGTCGCCGACCTGGTGAAACGCTACCAGGCGCGCTGGCCCGACACGCGCATCGATGTGCCCGGCAACGTCATCTACAACGGCTACATGGCGATGCACGAGCTCGCCAAGGCGATCGAACGCGCCGGCAGCACCAACAACCACAAAGTCATCCGGGCGCTCGAGGGCCACAAGATGGCGGCGCGCGACCGCATGCAGCATCACGACGCCTATATCGACCCGGTGTCGCACCATGTGCAGCAGACCATCTACATGGCCACCGGCAACGACAAGCCCGTCGACAAGACCGACTACTTCAAGATCCTGAGCTCGGTCGGCCCCGACGACGCCAAGGACGCCAACGAAGCGCGCGATTGCAAGCTGCCGGGATTCGACAAGACGCCAACCTACGAGATGTAGGGCGGAATCCTTCCTCCCTCGCGCGATAGCGCGGGGGAGGATTGAGGAGGGGGCCCGAAGAGGTCGGCGACCGACCGCAAGGGCCCCCACCCCGACCCTCCCCCGCCTTGCGGCGAGGGGGGAGATTTAAGAGCACCGATGGACTCCCTCCTCTTCCTCCTGCCGCATCTCTTGAACGGCCTGGCGCTGGGCCTCTTGTTCGCGCTGATCGCGCTGGGCTTCATGCTGATCATCGGCGTGATGGAGGTGATCAACCTCGCGCACGGCTCGCTGTTCGCGCTCGGCGCCTATGCCGCGCTCGCGCTGATGACGCCGGATGGCGGGCTGCCGCCGGCCATGGTGGCGCTCTTCCAGGCGCTGCCGCTCGCCTGGCGCTACGCGGCGGCGCTGGTGCTGGCGCCGCTTGCCGTCGCCATCGTCGGCATGGGTCTCGAACTCTGCCTGCGCCGCACCTATGGGCGCGATCCGCTCTACGGGCTCCTGCTCACTTTCGGCGCCGCTCTCGTGATCGAAGAGCTGATCCGGCTCGCCTGGGGCCCGACCGAGCGCTTCATCCCGATGCCCCAGGGCATCACCGGCGGCGTCATGCTGGGCGAGTTGATCTACTCCAAGTACCGCATGTTCGCCGCCCTCTTCGCCATCGCGATGATCGCGCTGCTCTGGCTCTTCCTCGAGCGCACGCCCTATGGCGCGATCATCAAGGCAGGCGCCCATGACAGCGAGATGGTCGGCGCCCTCGGCGTCAACCTGCCGCGCCTGCGCCTCTTCGTCTTCGGCTTCGGCTCGCTGCTCGCCGCCATCGCCGGCATCGTCATGGTGCCGATCTGGGGCATCCGGCCCCATGTCGGCGTCGACGCGGTGGTGCCGGCCTTCGTCATCATCGTGCTGGGCGGGGTCGGCAGCTTCTGGGGCACCGTCATTGCCGGCCTGCTGGTCGGCATGGTGGTCGGGCTGACCGGCGCCTTTGCAACCGACTGGTCGCTCATCTCCATGTACATGCTGCTGATCCTGGTCGTGACCTTCCGTGCGCGCGGCCTGCTCGGCAAGAAAAGCATCCTGGAGGCCTAGCGTGGACCGCCTTCAGGCCTGGACGCCGCCTGCCATGCTGATCGCGTTCGCGGTGTTCGGCTCACTACCCTTCTGGATCACCGAAATCGGGCTCTACCATTATCTCGGCGTCGAGATCCTGATCTGGTGCATCTATGCGCTGGGCTTCAATCTCCTGCTCGGCTATGCCGGCCTGCCGTCCTTCGGGCACGGCGCCTATTTCGGCATCGGCGCCTATGCCTTCGGCCTGACCCAGTTCAACCTGTGGCCCAATCTCTGGGTCTGCCTCGCCGCCGCCATCCTCGCCGCCACGCTGTTCGGCGCGGTCGTCGCCTGCTTCATCTCGCATCGGCGCGGCATCTATTTCGCGCTGATGACGATTGCCTTCGGCCAGATGTTCTTCTTCATCGCGAGCAAGTGGACGAGCGTCACCAAGGGCGAGGACGGGCTCCTCAACATCGCACGCCTGCCGGTCGAACTCGGTTTCGCCGCCTATCCGATCCAGCGCAACGCCGCCTTCTACTGGTTCGTGTTCGCCTGCTTCGTCGTCGTCGCCGTACTGCTCTGGCGCATCGTCAACTCGCCCTTCGGCAAGGTGATCCAGGCGATCAAGCAGAACGAGCTGCGCATGTCGTTCCTGGGCTACCGCGTCGAGCTCTACAAGGGCGCGGCCTTCGTCTTGTCCTGCGCCTTCTCGGGCTTCGCCGGCGCGCTCTTCGCGATGGCGCAGGGCGGCGCCTTCGTGCAGGTGATGAACCTGCAATGGTCGGGCGTGATCGTGCTGATGACGCTGATCGGCGGCGGCCTGGTCAGCTTCTGGGGGCCGGTGCTCGGCACCATCCTCTACTTCGTGGCGCGCGACCTGCTCGGCGCCTACACGGCAACCTGGCTGCTCTGGTTCGGCTTGATGTTCATGCTCGTGGTCATGTTCAAGCCCGAGGGATTGGCCGGGCTGTGGCGCGATCTCCGCCGCCGCGGCGCCACCAGGACGAATGCGGCGAAGGCCGGGGCGCAACCCTCGGCGCTGCTGGCCTTGCTGCGCGCGCGGTGACGGCGATGCATCCGCCCGGAGCCCC
>VGDO01000074.1 GCA_016869645.1 Alphaproteobacteria bacterium | reverse complement strand
TGCCCATCCATACTGGCCTCCTTCCCAGCCAGTAGGTTGAATCAGAACTCGGTCCCTTTGGGAATCCCAATTCCGATTCAGGCTAAAGACACACCGCTCTAGCGACCCGGTCCCTTCGCAGGGCCGGGCTGTCGCCATTCGTTCCGCCGTCTTGGAGTTTGCGTCCGATGTCCACGTTACCTTCTAGGCCTGCCGCTTCCGCGCGGCCACCCACAGCCTGCTTCTCCGTTCATGCTGTCGCAGAGCCCGCGGTCATGCCGCGGGTGCTCGAGCATTTTGCCAAGCGCGGCTTCGTGCCGACCGCCTGGCACAGTCTGGTCGAGACCGCGACTGGCGAGCTGACCATCGACCTTCAGGTCGAAGGCCTCGACATGGAACTGGCGCAAGTCATTGCCGCATCCCTGCGCCAGATCGTCTCCGTCGAGACCGTGCTGATGTCGGAGAAGCGCGTCGCCCTCACCGCATGAACCGGACTGCGGCAGCGTGAGCTTCGTCGACCACATCAGATCCTGCAACCGCCACGACCTTGCGGGCTTCCGCCCGTTCGTCGTGGCGGACAGCAAGGTCGGCTGGGTCCGTCACGGCCTGGCCGAGCACCTCCGCCGCTGGCCGGATCGATTTGCCGTCTCGCTCGACCGGGTGGCGCTCAACGACCGGCTCGACGGATTCGATGCGCGCAGCGCCGCGATCGACGAGATCGTGCCGGAGTTGATTGCCGCGGGCTTCGCCAAGCGGCGCACGGGCGAGTTCTATCCCGTGACCAACCGGTGGACCGAACCGCCGCTTCTCAAGATCGACCGCGGAATCGTCATCGCCTTCGGCTGCATCGCCTATGGCGTCCACATGAACGGCTTCGTGCGCGATGCGAACGGATTCCACCTCTGGGTACCGCGCCGTTCGCCGACCAAGCCGAACTACCCCAACATGCTCGACAACATGGTGGCCGGCGGCCAGCCGATCGGACTCGCCCTGAACGAGAACCTGGTCAAGGAATGCGGCGAGGAAGCCGGCATCCCACCCGGGCTGGCCGCGAAGGCCAAGCCGATCGGCGCCATCACCTATTGCATGGAGACCGACGAGGGGCTGCGGCCGGATGTGCTCTACAACTACGATCTGGAGCTGCCGCGCTCATTCCAGCCGCGCATCGTCGACGGCGAGCATGCCGAGTTCATGCTCTGGCCGGTCGAGCGCGCCGCGCGCGTGGTCGAGACAAGCTTTGACTTCAAGTTCAACTGCAATCTCGTCATCATCGACTTCCTGATCCGGCACGGCATGATCGCGCCCGACCATCCGGACTACGTCGAACTGGTCAACGGCCTGCACGCGCCGCATCCCTGACGTCATGCGCGGGGATCCCGGCCAAGCGCCGGATCTCGCCCGCATCGTGGCCGGCAGAGCGCAGCGCGGCGATCGTCGTTGCGCCGGTCCGCTTGGCGAGCCGCTCACCGTGTGCGTCGGTGACGATGCGGTGATGGTGGTAGTCGGGAACCGGCAGGTCGAGGAGCGCCTGCAGCAAGCGATGCACATGGGTCGCGGCGAAGAGATCGAGGCCGCGCGTCACCAGGCTGACGCCCTGGATCGCGTCGTCGACCGTCACGGCGAGATGATAGCTGGTCGGCACATCCTTGCGCCCGAGCACGACATCGCCGAACAGTTCCGGTTCGGCCGCGACCTGCCCGGCCGCATGATCACGCCACGCGAGCGTGCCGGTACGCCGCCGCGCCGCCGCCACGTCCAGGCGCGAGGCGAAGGCCGCGCCGGCCGCGATGCGGCGCGACCGCTCGCTCGGGTCGAGCCGCCGGCAGGTGCCGGGATAGACCGGCCCGTCGGGTCCGTGCGGCGCGCCACCGGCGCGTTCGATCTCCGCGCGGATCTCTGCCCGCGTGCAGAAGCACGGATAGATCAGCCCCTTGCCGTCGAGTTGCGCCAGTGCGGCCGCATGGTCGGCCCTGTGCTCGGATTGGCGACGCACCGGGCCATCCGAGGCGAGGTCGAGCCAGGCGAGATCGTCGAGAATGGCACGCTCGAAGTGCGGCCGGCAGCGCGCAGCATCGATGTCCTCGATGCGCACGAGATAGGTGCCGCCGCGCCGGTGCGCCTGATCGCGGGCGAACCAGGCGGAGAAGACGTGGCCGAGATGCATTCCGCCCGTCGGACTCGGCGCGAAGCGGGTGACGACCGGGGCCGCGTTCATGGCGTGACACTACCATAGCGATCCGCTAGGAGTGGGCCATCGCCAGGCAACCGGATTCCGTCATGCCTTCCCCGTTCGATCTCTCCGGCCCGATGATGCCGCCCGCTTCCGGCGCTCCGCCCAAGCAGATCGTTCTGCTGTTGCATGGGCTCGGCGCCGACGGCAATGACCTGATCGGCCTTGCGCCGCATTGGGCGCGTATCCTGCCCGACGCCGTGTTCGTGTCGCCCAACGCGCCTTTCCCGTGCGACATGGGCCCCTATGGCTACCAATGGTACAGCTTCGCCGACGGCAGCATGGAAATGCGACTGGCGGGTGTGCGTGCGGCGGCGACGATCCTCGACGGTTTCATCGACAGCCTGCTTGCGCGGTTCGCGCTTGCCGACGATCGCCTGGCGCTGGTCGGCTTCTCGCAGGGCTCGGTGATGTCGATGCACACCGCACCGCGGCGCGCCAAGCCGATCGCCGGCGTGGTGGGATACTCGGGCATGCTGGTCGGCGAGGATGCCCTCGCCGCCGAGGTCAAGTCGCGGCCACCCGTGCTGCTGGTGCACGGCACGGCGGATCAGGTTTTGCCGTTCACGGCCATGGCGGCGGCCGAGCGGGCGCTGAAAGCGGCCGCGATCCCGATCGAGACCCATGCCCGCCCCGGTCTCGCCCATGGCATCGACGAGGAAGGTCTGCGGCTCGGCGGCGCTTTCCTCAAACGGGTCTTCCAGGCCTAGCCTGGCCATGTCATGTCCTTGCAATGACGTGAAGATATTGTGTTTTCTAAACCCTTGCGCTATCAACGGGTGGTGTGATCGGATCATCTGAGGTGATCGATCGCCGGCGGGAGAAAGGGACTTGGCTCCATCGGTCGAGCAATGCCCGGCACTCGTGCTCAACGCGGACTTCCGCCCGTTGAGCTACTTCCCCTTGTCCTTGTGGTCATGGCAGGACGCGGTCAAGGCTGTCTTCCTCGACCGGGTGAACATCGTCTCCGAATACGACCGCGCCGTGCATTCGCCGCGCTTCACGATGAAGCTGCCGAGCGTGATCTCGCTCAAGGAGTACGTGCCGGCCGCGCGGCGGCCGGCGTTCACCAGATTCAACGTGTTCCTGCGCGACCGTTTCAATTGCCAGTACTGCAATGGCGGATTTCCGACTCACGAACTGACCTTCGATCACGTCGTGCCCCGCTCGCGGGGCGGCCGGACGACCTGGGACAATGTGGTGACCGCCTGCGCCTGCTGCAATCTGCGCAAGGGCAACCGCGTCCCACGCGAGAGCGGAATGTATCCCATCCGGCCGCCGTTCCAGCCCTCGACCAGTGTTCTGCAGGAGAATGGGCGCGCGTTTCCGCCCAACTATCTGCACGAGAGCTGGCGCGACTTCCTCTACTGGGATACCGAGCTCGATCCCGCGTGACGGGCGCCATGCTCCGCCTTGTCGCCATCCTCGTCCTGGCGCTCGCTCAACCCGCCCTCGCAGCATCTCCCAACGAGCCGATCACGGGGACTGCGAAGGTCCTCGATGGCGGCACGATCGAGGTCACGACAAAGAAGGACACGGTCCGCCTCGGCTTGGTCGGCATCAACGCGCCGGGCGCGGCGCAACAGTGCATGGCCAAGTCGCGGCCCTGGCTGTGCGGTGCGGCATCGAGCAAGCATCTTGCGGAGCTGATCGGCAGGTCGCAGGTGACGTGCAAGCGCGCGGGCATCAATGCCGACGGCAAGCCGGTCGCGTTGTGCGTGGCCAACGGCCGGGATCTTTCCGAGCAAATGGTGCGCGACGGCTGGGCGGCGGCCGATCCGCAGCAGGGCCGCGACTACCAGACCGCCGAGGGCCGGGCGCGGCGCGCCAAGACCGGCATCTGGCAATAGCCGCCGCCGCACTCAGACGCGGTCGTAGACGCTGATCTGGTGGCCAGGCCAGTATTTGCGCGGCAACACGAGGTAGCGCTCATTGCCGGCCATCGCCTCGCCCGGCAAAAGCCGGTGAACGCAGCGATAGCCGTGCTTCAAGAAATGTGCGCTCGCGTCTTTGCGGCCGACCCAGAGCTCCCAGCGATCGACGGCCGAGGTCTCGAAGATGCGCCGCGCACCAAGGCGCGCCACCCGCGCCAGAAAGGCGTCGAGTTGACCGTCGTCGAAGCAGCCCGTGATGACAAAGAGCGTCACCAGGTCGATGGCCCCGTGACGCGCAACGAATTCGTCGACGTCCCAATTCAGCGCATCGCAGACGAAGACGTTCCTGGCCGCGAGCGCCGCGGCATCCGAGCTGGAGAAGCCCTGCTCTTCCGCCGCTACCGTCAGAAAATGCCGGGCGGCCTCGACGCGGCGTGGGTGGAGGTCGCAGCCGAACACTTTGGCGACCGGAATGCGGCAATCGGTGGCCAGCAGCCGCAGCACGTGACCGATGCCGCAACCGATGTCGATCACACTGCCGGCTGGCGGTGACAGTTCGGCAATGCAGCGCTTCAATTCCGCGCGCGACGGCGCGGGCGTCGCCCGCCACGCATCATATTCCTCCAGCAGCTGGGACCGCGGCCGCCCGGCATCAAAAACGTCGGGCGCGCGCCACGCGTCCTGCGCCGCCGTCTCCTGCTGCATGTCGCCATCCGCCCACAGGTAGAAGTACGGATTCATCAGGTGCCAGGCCGGGTGCGCCAAGTCACAACCGCGTCCGAGCACGGCGGCGTACTTGTCCGGCAACAGAGTTCCCGCCTTGAGATGATCGGCATAGGTACGCAATGCGTCGGCTGGCCGATGCGCGAGCAGATGATCGATTCCGGCATCAAAAGGCGAGCGCGGTGACCGGTCGCGAATCTCGGCAAGAAAGGTCCATGTGTCGGCTCGCCGGGAACCGAGGCAGCCCGCCCACACCGCTGAACCGACCTGTTCGAGCAATACGATGGCCGTGCCATAGGCGGCCTCGGTTCCCTGGCCATCCCAGAGAGCATCGAAGATCGACCGCAAACTGTAGAACGCGACCTTGCGGCTCAACACCTCCACCTGCCCGTGCGCCGCCTTCACATAGAAGGGCGCCGCCTCGGCGGCGCGGTCAAGCCTGATCAGTGCCATGGCCACGGCGTGCTGCAGATCAGCACGTTCCGGCTTGAGCTGAACGACCCGCGCAAGCGGCGCGATCGATTGGACTCGCTGCCCAGTCTGGCGCAGCGCAACCGCAAGATTGAGGTGCGCCGTCCAGTCCTCGGGCGCGAGGTGGCATAGTCGGGCGAAGACGTCGAGCGCCTCGCGGAAACGCTTCCGCCGCGCATGCGCGTCGCCGAGCAGCCTCAACGTGTCCGTCGATTCCGGCTTGAGTCGCGCAGCGGCCTGCAACGCGTGAATTGCCAGCTCCGCACGACCGGCATGAAAAAGAATGCTGCCGGTATTGAAGAAGTCGAACCACTCCTCAAGACCAAGGTCGACTGCCAGACCGGCCGCGGCCGCCGCCCTCCGAAAATCGCCCTGATTTGCCAAGGTCGCGGCAAGGCGGGCATGGATGCGCGCTTGGCCCGGCGCTATCGCAAGCGCGGCAGCAAACGCCCTCAATCCCCGATCGACCGCGCCGTGCCGACACAAATCCATCGCAAGCTGAAACATTCCATCGGCCTCGCCCGGCAGTTCGGCAGCCAAGCGGCGGGCGATGTTCTCAGCCTCGACGTAGCGGCCGGCGGCGACAGCACGCCGAATTGCGCTGTTGTAAGCTTCGACTGGACTCATGTCATGTTCGGCATCCGCTCGTGCACGATCAGTTGCAACCGCTCGTCGCGGATTGAGCTCAATCTCGATCATAAACGCTGATTTGCTGGCCGGGCCAGTATTTGCGCGGCAAGACGATGGCTCGCGCCTTGCCGGCCAACGTCTCGCCCGGAAAGCGCCGGCGCACGCGGTGGTAGCCATGGCGCTCGAAATGAGCGCTGCCGTCCTTGCGGCCCACCCATAGGTCCCAGCGATCGACGACCGACGTCTCGAAGATGCGGCGTGCGCCCAGCCGCGCGACGCGTGCGAGAAAGCCGTCAAGCTGCTGGTCGTCGAAACAGCCGGTGATCACGAACAATGTCACCACGTCGATCCTGCCGTGACGAGCGGTGAAGGCATCGACATCCCAGCTCAGCGCGTCGCAAGCGAATATGTTCTTCGCCGCGATGGTGTCCGCGGATTGCGCGGACAGACCCATCTCCCGCGCCGTTGCCGCCAGCAGTGAACGGCTGGCGACGACCCTGCTCTCGTGAAGATCGCAGCCAAAGATGCCCTCGGCTGGAATACCGCATTCCTTTGCCAGGAATCGAATCGACTCGCCGAAGCCGCATCCGATATCGATTGCCCGGCGCGGCGGAGGGTCGAGTTCCGAGATGCTTCGCTTGAGCTCGTGACGTGCGGGAAACGCCGCTTCCCATGCGTCATATCCGCTCAAGAGTTGTTCCGTCGAACGCGTCGCGTTGAAGGTGCCCGGCGCGCGCCATTGCTCCTGGGTGCTCATCTCGTCCTGCAGGCTGCCTTCGACCCACAGGTAGAAGAAGGGATTCATCAAATGCCACGCCGGATGCGCCAAGTCGCGACCCGTCTCGAGGACGACTTCGTATTTCTCCGGAAGGGCTTCGCTGTCGTTGAGACAGGTCGCATATGCCGCGAGTGCGTCTCGGGGCCTGCCGTCGAGCAGCAGCTCGATGCCGTGATCAAGCGGGCTGGCCGGCGGACGGTCGCGAATGTCCGCAAGGAACGACCTGGTCTCGGTACGCGTGCGGCCGAAGCGTTCGCGCCAGAACCCGTCGCCCACATGATCCAGCAGCCTGATGGCCCAGTCGTAGGCGGCTCGCGTCCCTCGTGCTCGGCTGAGATCGTCGACGATCTGCTGCATCGTGTAAAATGCGATCTTGCGATCCACGAGCTGGGGTATGCCGCGGACCGCACCCAGATAGTGATCCGCTGCCGCCGCGGCACGGCCTGCGTTGATCAAGGACTGAGCCACGACGTGCTGGAGATCGGCGCGCTCCGGCACGAATTGCAAGGCGCGCGCGAATGGCGCGATCGCCCGGGTCCGCTGGCCGAGCATCTGCAACACCTTTCCGTGGTCGCGATGAACGGTCCACTCGTCGGGCGCAAGGCATGTCAGACGTCCGAGCGCGTCGAGCGCCTCGGTCAACCGTCGTGCCTGAAACAGGGCGCCCGCAAGCACGCGCGCAGCATCAGCCGATCGCGGCTGGAGCACCATGGCCGTCTGCAAGTGCGGTATCGCTTCCGCATGCCGCCCGATACGCGACAGGATGTAGCCGGCATTGAGATAGTCCGGCCAACTCATGGTCCCAAGCATGGAGGCGCGGCGGGCGGCCTCGGCGGCTTCCGCATGCCGGCCGGCGCGAAGCAAAGCGGACGCGAGCCCGAGTTGGATGTGCGGTCGATCGGGCGCAAGCGCGACCGCTGCGGAGAAAGCAGCGATGGTCCGGTCGTCCCGACCGCGCCGGGCCATGACCTTTCCGAGCTGGAACCAAGCGTCGGGTTCGCTCGGCTTCGCCGCAATGATCCGGCGGCAAACTTCTTCCGCGTCATCGAAGCGCCCAGCCGCAACAGCCTTCTCGACCGTGGCGTGGTCAGCCGTTGCAGCCCTCATCCTCGACTACCGAGCACGCGGAACAAACCGGCAGCGCCCGATTCTATGCACCGCCGGGTTGCCGCCCGCGTCCCGCTCCGCTCCCAATGCCAGACCCAAAGGGCGCGCAGGAAGAGCGCGGTCAAACCGATTTCCTCGATCTGCCGCCGCCGTCCGCCGGCGTCGAGCCGCGCGACCTCGCGCAGCCATTGAATGAGTCGCGACAGGTGGAACACCATGGGCAGCCAGTGATGCGGATGGCTGAGATAGAGCTTGGTCCCGATCATGTCGAGCGAGATCTGCCGTTCGCGATCGACCGCGGCGAACCATCGCTCGAGCGCGCGCGTCACGCGTTCGGCCGGCGGCAAATCGGCGTAACCGTCGCCCGCGGGCGCGAGCATGGCGCGTTCGGCGCGGCGGAACCACGCATCGGCCAGCGCATCCTGATCGCGATAGAGGCCATGCAGGTCGGCCAGAGTCATGTCGAGCCGGGCAGCCACCTGGCGCAGGCGGAGATTCGCCCAGCCGATTTCGCGCGCCAGCTCGATCGCGGCCTCCAGGACGCGCTCGCCGTCCGGCATGGGGCTACGCGACGTCGCGCCGGCCCCACCGGCGGGCCTTGTGCCGCCCGCCGGGGCCGGGCCGCGCCGACGCCGGGTTGCAGCCATTCTTGCCTCGTCAATCGATGAACGCCGCATTCTGCCTCATCGGAGCGACAGCGCATAGCTCACCGGTACATTGCGCGTTGGTGCACCGCACGCCTGCTTGCTAACGTCGGACGATCACGCTTGTCCTGCGGTTCCCGCCTCGATCATGGTCCCTTCCCAACTGCTGCATCGGCGGCCCAGGCCGTGACGCCGGCATGGCCGCCGGTCCTGATCGCGCTGATCGCGACCTTCGCCGTGCAGCTGCTGGCATCCGCCGGCTCGGCGACCACGCAGGTCGCAGCGCCGGCGCTCGCCGATGCGATCGCTGCCGAGGTCCGGCTGCTCGGCGTCTACACGGCGCTGCTCTTCGTGGCGACACTCGCCTCCGGCCTGGTCGCCGGCTCGCTCGTCACGCGTTTCGGCGCGATCCGGATCAGCCAGGTGGCGCTCCTGTCCTGCGCCATGGGCCTCGTCGTGGCTACAGCCGGAAATACGGCGGCGCTGGCGGTCTGCGCCATCCTGGTCGGCTGCGGACTCGGCCCGGCGACGCCCGCCAGCTCGCATTTGCTGGCCCGCCTCGCACCGCCTGGTTGGCGCAACATCGTCTTCTCGCTCAAGCAGACCGGCGTGCCGCTCGGCATCGGCCTTGCGGGACTCATCGTGCCGCCGCTCACGGTCGGCTGGGGCTGGCGCGCGGGTTTCCTCGCCGTGGCGGGCCTGTGCCTGGCGACGGCAGCGCTGCTGCAGCCGATCCGCACCACTTTCGATTCCGACCTCGAGACCGGCGCGCGCATCCGGCCATTCAATCCGCTGGCGCCGCTCAGCGCCGTACTGACCGATCGGAAATTCCATCCCTTGCTGTCTGCCTCGCTGGTCTTCACCGGCAACCAGAGCTGCATCAACAGTTTTCTTGTCTCGGCCCTGGTCGCCGATGTCGGCATGGATCTGGTATCGGCGGGCGTGGTCTTTTCTCTGGCACTCGCGACCGGCGCCGCAGCGCGGCTGTGGTGGGGGTGGGTCGCCGACCGGTGGGTCCGACCCTATCGCGTTCTTGCGATCGTCGGGTTCGGCATCGGGCTTTCGAATCTGCTGTTCGGCCTGCTCGATGCATCCTGGCCGATCCACGGCATCGCCGCGATCGCCATGGTCATGGCGGTCATGTCGATTGGCTGGAACGGCGTCTATCTGGCCGAACTCAGCCGCCTCGCGGGTCCGATCGGCGCGGCCGAGGCGACCGGCGCCGGCGCCGTGGTCAGCTTCACGGGCGTCGTCATCATGGCGCCCTTGTTCAGCCTCATCCTCGGTTGGAGCGGCAGCTATGGGCTCGCCTTCGCGCTGTTCGGCTTCTGCTCGGCGGCGGTTGCGCTGCCGCTGCTGCGGCGCTAGCTCTACGCGGCCGCCCGGCTCTCGCGCTCCACCAGCTCGACGATCTCGCCCATGATCCGGGTCAGATCGAAATCCTTCGGCGTGTAGACACGCGCCACGCCCGCCGACTTGAGCGCCGCCTCGTCGGCTGGCGGAATGATGCCGCCGACAACCACGGGCACGTCGCCGAGACCGGCGTGCCGCATGCGGTCCATCACCTCGCCGACCAGCGTCGCATGCGAACCCGACAGGATCGACAGGCCGACCACGTGAACGCCCTCTTCGAGCGCGGCATTGACGATTTGCTTCGGCGTCAGGCGGATGCCCTGGTAGACCACCTCGAATCCGGCGTCGCGCGCGCGCACCGCAATCTGCTCGGCACCGTTGGAGTGGCCGTCGAGCCCCGGCTTGCCGACCAGCATCTTGATGCGCCGGCCAAGCCGCTTGGATACCGCGTCGACACGCTGGCGGACCTGGGCCAGGTCGCTTGCCGCCGTCTTGGCACCGCCCGTCGACGCGCCGGTCGAAGCATGACCTACGCCGGTCGGCGCGCGATATTCGCCGAACACGGTGCGCAGCGTCTCGCCCCATTCGCCGGTTGTGACGCCGGCATGGGCGCATTGGATCGACGGCTCCATGATATTGGCGCCGTTGGCCGCGGCGCTGCGCAGCTGCTCGAGTGCCGCCGAGACCTTGTCCGGGTCGCGCCGGCGGCGCCATGCCGTCAGACCCTCGAGGGCCGCCGCCTCGGCACCGGCATCGACCGCGAGGAACCCGCCATCGCCGCCAACCGCGAGCGGTGACGGTGCGGAATCGACATAGTCGTTGACGCCGACCACGACCTGTTCGCCGCGCTCGATCGCCGCCAGCCGCCGCGCATTCGATTCGACCAGGCGCTGCTTCATGTAGCTCGATTCCACGGCCGCAATTGCGCCGCCCATGGCATCGATCCGCACGAGTTCGGCCTTGGCGTCGCGCTTCAGCTCCGCCACCTTCTTCTCGATCTCGACCGAGCCGTCGAAGATGTCACCGAACTCCAGCAGATCGGTCTCGTAGGCGACGATCTGCTGCAGGCGCAGGCTCCATTGCTGATCCCAGGGCCTGGGCAGGCCGAGCGCCTCGTTCCACGCCGGCAGCTGCACCGCCCGCGCCCGCGCCTTCTTGGACAGCACGACCGCGAGCATCTCGAGCAGGATGCGATAGACGTTGTTTTCCGGCTGCTGCTCGGTCAGTCCCAGCGAATTGACCTGTACGCCATAGCGGAAGCGCCGCAGCTTCTCGTCCGTGACGCCATAGCGCTCGCGCGTCAGCTCGTCCCACAGCTCGGCAAAAGCGCGCATCTTGCACAGCTCGGTGACGAAGCGGATGCCGGCATTGACGAAGAAACTGATGCGGCCGACCACCTGCGGGAAGTCGGCGTCGGGAACTTGGCCACCCCGCTTGACGCGGTCGAGCACGGCGCACGCGGTCGCCAGCGCGAACGCCAGCTCCTGGACCGGCGTCGCGCCTGCCTCCTGCAGGTGATAGGAGCAGACATTGACGGGGTTCCAGCGCGGCATCTCGCGACAGGTGAAGGCGATCACGTCGGCGGTCAGCCGCAGGCTCGGCGCCGGCGGAAAGATGTGGGTGCCGCGCGACAGATACTCCTTGATGATGTCGTTCTGCACCGTGCCGGCAAGCGCGCGGCGCTCCGCGCCCTGGCGCTCGGCCGTCGCGATATAGAGCGCAAGGAGCCAGGGCGCCGTCGCATTGATCGTCATCGAGGTGTTCATCCGCGCCAGCGGAATGCCCTCGAACAGTCTGACCATGTCGCCGAGGTGGCCGATCGGCACACCAACCTTGCCGACCTCGCCGCGCGCCAGGGAATGGTCCGCGTCATAGCCCGTTTGTGTCGGCAAGTCGAAGGCAACGGACAGACCGGTCTGGCCTCTCGCGAGATTTGTGCGGTACAGCAGATTGGTCTCTGCGGCCGAAGAATGCCCCGAATAGGTACGAATCAGCCAGGGATCATCGCGTTTTTGAGCGATTCTTTCGCCAGTCTTGCTGCTTTGCACCATTCTGTGATCCTTTTTAGGCCGAGAGATTTTCCGACCCCTGGCCGGATCGAACTGAAAGTTAGGGCGTTTCTTCATGGAGCGCAAGATTTGATCCGCTTTTTGTGCATTGCAAAAGAATTTCGCGGCCGCTAGAACCGAGTCCGGCACCCGCCCCAAGGGCTGGTCCGGCAGCTAACAACGTCTGATGGAGCCGGATATGACCAACACCGCCACGATTATCCCGCTCGAGACCTCGGCTCAGGCCGCGCCAGGCCAGTTCGGGCGCACCGGCAAGGAGCTCTACGAGGTCGGCGAGATTCCGCCGCTCGGCCACGTGCCGGAGCGCATGCATGCCTGGGCGATCCGGCGCGAGCGCCATGGCGAGCCCGAGAAGGCGATGCAGCTCGAGGTCGTGCCGACGCCGACCATCGATTCGAACGAGGTCCTCGTCCTCGTGATGGCGGCGGGCGTCAATTACAACGGCGTGTGGGCGGGCCTCGGCAAGCCGATCTCGCCCTTCGATGCGCACAAGGCGCCCTATCACATCGCCGGCTCCGACGCGTCGGGCGTGGTCTGGGCGGTCGGCTCCAAGGTCAAGCGTTGGAAGGTCGGCGACGAGGTCGTCGTCCACTGCAACCAGACCGATGGCGACGACGAGGAGTGCAATGGCGGCGATCCGATGTTCTCGCCGTCGCAGCGCATCTGGGGCTACGAAACGCCCGACGGCTCCTTCGCGCAATTCGCGCGCGTCCAGGCCCAGCAGATCATGCCCCGGCCGCGGCATCTGACATGGGAGGAGAGCGCCTGCTACACGCTGACGCTCGCCACCGCCTACCGCATGCTGTTCGGCCATCGCCCGCACATCCTCCGGCCCGGGCACAACGTGCTGGTCTGGGGCGCCTCGGGCGGCCTCGGCTCGATGGCGATCCAGCTGATCGCGACCGCCGGCGCCAACGCGATCGGCGTGATCTCCGACGAAACCAAGCGCGACTTCGTACTGTCGCTCGGCGCCAAGGGCGTGATCAACCGCTCGCGCTTCGATTGCTGGGGCCGGCTGCCCGACGTCAACGACAGCGCCGGCTATGCCGAGTACATGAAAAGCGTGCGCGCCTTCGGCAAGGCGATCTGGGACATCACCGGCAAGGGCAACGACGTCGACTTCGTGTTCGAGCACCCGGGCGAGCAGACGTTTCCGGTGTCGTGCTTCGTGGTGAAACGCGGCGGCATGGTGGTGTTCTGCGCCGGCACCAGCGGCTACAACATCACCTTCGATGCGCGCTTCGTGTGGATGCGTCAGAAGCGCATCCAAGGCAGCCACTTCGCCAATTTGCTGCAGGCATCTCAAGCCAACCAGCTCGTCATCGAACGGCGCATCGACCCGTGCATGTCCGAGGTGTTCCCTTGGGCGGAGATCCCGCGCGCCCACACCAAGATGTGGAAGAACCAGCATAAGCCGGGCAATATGGCAGTCCTGGTCCAGGCTCGTCGCCCGGGCCTGCGTACCTTCGAAGACGTGGTAGCGAGCTGACCCCCCGCGGCTCCGCATTGTCGGAGACCTCGAGATTGCGGCGGACAAGCACCTGCCTGACATGAGCACAGCAGCACGACACCTTGCCCCGGCCGAACGGCCGCCGCAGCGCGACCTGATGCCTGCCTGCGCGCAGGCGCTGACCGCCGCGGAGGGGCTGATGGCTGACGCGCGGCGCGCCGTCCAGGCGCTGGTCGCACCCAATGGCAGTATCGACAGCGAGCGCCTCGAGCGGCATCAGACTGCCGCGCATGGCTTCGCCTGGCTCGCCACCTATGTCGAGGCACTGCGCCAGTTGCTCCGCTGGGCGCGTCAGCTCGAGACGGCGGGCCAGCTGGGCGAACTCGAGCGCCAGATCGTGCAGGCCGGCTTCGGCGAATACTTGGCCCAGATGTCGGGCGGCATCCCGCTCAGCCAGGTCGAAATCGTGCGCCCTGCCGATCTCGGCATCGACGCCGCAGCACTCGGCCGCTTCGACACGCCGGCCGTACGGGACCTGATCGGTCGCCCGGGTGAAGTTGCATCGCTCCGCCACCGCATCGCCCAGCTCATACGCGACGGTCTCGCCAAGGGCTTCGGCACGTCCGGGGTCGCCGATGAGACGCTCGACATGGCACGCGAGCAGTTCCGCCGTTTCGCCGCCGAGAAGGTGACGCCCTTCGCACAGGATTGGCACAGGCAGGATCAGCTCATCCCGATCGAGGTGGTCGAGCAGATGTCCGAATTGGGCGTGTTCGGACTGACCGTGCCGGAAGAGTTCGGCGGTCTCGGCATGAGCAAGGTCGCGATGTGCTGGGTCACGGAAGAACTGAGCCGCGCTTATATCGGCGTCGGCTCGCTCGGCACGCGCTCGGAGATCGCCGCCGAGCTGATCCGGCTGGGCGGCACGGCCGAACAGAAGCGGCACTGGCTGCCGCGCATCGCGTCCGGCGAGATCCTGCCGACCGCGGTGTTCACCGAGCCCAACACCGGCTCGGATCTCGGCTCGCTGCGCACGCGCGCGGAGCGCGACGGCGACGTCTACCGCATCACCGGCTCGAAAACCTGGATCACGCACGCCGCACGCTCCGATGTCATGACGCTGCTGGCGCGCACCGACCCGAACGAGACCGGCTACAAGGGCCTGTCGATGTTCCTGGCGGAAAAGCCGCGCGGCACGGACGACAATCCGTTCCCGGCCGACGGCATGACCGGCACGGAGATCAGCGTGCTCGGCTATCGCGGCATGAAGGAGTACGAGCTCGCCTTCGATGGCTTCGTCGTGCCGGCGAGCAATTTGCTCGGCGGCATCGAGGGCCAGGGCTTCAAGCAGCTCATGGCGACCTTCGAATCGGCGCGCATCCAGACCGCGGCGCGCGCCGTCGGCGTCGCGCAGAACGCGCTCGAGCTCGGTCTCGGCTATGCGCTGGAGCGCCAGCAGTTCGGCAAGGCAATCTTCGAGTTCCCGCGCGTCCACGCCAAGCTCGCCTGGATGGCGGTCGAGACCATGATCGCGCGCCAGCTCACGCTGTTCGCCGCGCGCGAGAAGGACGAGGACAGGCGCTGCGACATCGAGGCCGGCATGGCCAAGCTGCTGGCCGCGCGCGTCGCCTGGTCGAACGCCGACGCCGCCTTGCAGATCCACGGCGGCAACGGCTACGCTCTGGAGTATCCGATCAGCCGCGTCCTGGTCGACGCGCGCATCCTCAACATCTTCGAGGGCGCCGCCGAGATCCAGGCGCATGTGATCGCGCGCGGGCTCCTGGGCGGACGGAATTGACGGACATCATCAGGCTCGATGCCAAGAGGGCCGAGCTTCACATCGAGGACCTGACCGACATACTCTGCGACGTGGTCGACAGCGGTGCGTCGGTCAGCTTCCTGCCGCCGCTGCCGCGCGGCGATGCGCGCGCCTTCTGGCGCAAGATCATCGCCGAGGTCGCCGACGGCACGCGCATCCTGCTCGCCGCGCGCATCGACGGAAAACTCTCCGGCACCGTACAGCTCAGCTACGCCGGCTCGCCCAACCAGGCCCATCGCGGCGAAGTGGCCAAGCTCCTGGTGCACAGTCGCGCGCGCCGGCGCGGCGTCGCCCGGGCGCTGATGCAGCGCCTGGAAGACGAAGCGCTGCTTGTCGGACGCAGCCTGCTCACCCTCGACACCCGCGCGGGCGACGCGGCCGAGCCGCTCTACCGCTCCATGGGCTATCAGTTCGTCGGGCTGATCCCGCGCTATGCGCGCAATGGCGATGGCGGACTCGACGCGACGGCGGTGTTCTACAAGGAGCTCGGCTCACCACAGCCTAATGACTCTTGATGGCGGCCGGCCCAGGCATTACATTAATGAATCCTTGTTTCCTTACTTTGCGTGCCATGCTCGCCAAGCTCACCTCGAAGAACCAGCTGACTTTGCCGAAGGCCGCCACCGAGGCGGTCGGGCCGACGGAGTATTTCGACGTGGAGACCCGCGATGGCCGGATCATCCTGACGCCCGTGCGCATTCAGCGTGGCGACGCGGTGCGCGCCAAGCTAGCCGAACTCGGGCTCAGCGACAGCGACGTGGCTGACGCGGTTGCGTGGGCACGTCGGCGGACTCGCAAGCCGCGTAGATGACCGCACCACCGCTTGTGGTGCTCGACACGAATGTGGTTCTTTCGGCCCTTGTATTTCCGCATGGCCGATTGACTGTCTTGCGTCGCGCTTGGCAGGACTCGCGCTGCTGCCCCTTGGTTTCCGCGGCGGCAGCCGAGGAACTGATCCGTGCGCTCTCCTCTCCGAAGTTCAAGCTGACACCCGACGAGCGACAGGAATTGCTGGCCGACTATCTGCCGTTCTGCAATGCCATCCAAGTTCCGGCCGATGCGCCGCGCATACTGGCTTGCCGTGACCCGTTCGATCTCCCGTTTCTCCAGCTCGCGGTCGTTGGGCGGGCTGACTATCTCGTCAGCGGCGACAAAGACCTCTTGAGCCTCGCAAGCGAATTTCAGCGACCGATCATCACGGGCGACACCTTCCTCAGCCTTCTAAACATGTAGGGGCTCAGCATGCTGAGCCCCTACGACTGTTTGGATATGGCATAAGCCTGAGGCTCACCGCGGCTTGTCGGCGATGCGCACGGCGGCGGAGCCGCCCTTGACCGGGATGCGGCCGGCTTCCGTCACCTTGTCGCCGTCCAGGCGGAACACCTGGACGTCGTTCTCCACCATGTTGCCGACGAGGATGGTGCGGCCGTCATTGCTGAACGCCGCACCCTGCGACCAATGGCCGATCGCCGCGTCGGCGAAGTGCACCAGGTTGGTGCCCTGGACGCGGAAGAGACGCAGCCAGCCATTGTCGTTGAAGAACGGCGATTCCTTGGCCTTGTTCGAGCCGTTCATGATCACGACCGCGCAGATCGAGCCGTCGGGCGACAGCGTGATGCCCTCCGGGGTCTGGCCGACCGTGACCGTGTTGACCACGCGCGCCGGCTTCGCCTTCAGGTCGATCACGCTGATCGTGTCGGCATCGCCGCCGCCGATGCCGATATTGGCGACCACGGCGACGTCGCCCTTCGAGCTGATGTCGATGCCGTAGGGACGCAGGCCGGCATGGATGTCGCGCTTGGTATAGGTGACGTTCGTGCCGTCGATCGCGATGACCGAGATCTTGAAATCGCCGTCGCGCGTGACGAGGCCGGTCCTGCCATCCGGGCTGATCGCGACATGGCTGACGCCCGACTTGGCGTCGGAAATCGCGACCTTGCCGGCCGGCGTCACGGTCTTGCCGTCGATCGTGAACACCGACAACGTGCCTTCGTTGCGGTTCGCGACCAGCGCGAGCTTGCCATCGCGCGTGATCGACAGGCCGGCCGGCGACGAGCCGGTTTCCAGGGTCGCGATCACGGCAGGCGGGTTCGCCTTGAGGTCGACCACCGTCAGCTTGTTGTCGGGCACGACCTTGGTCGGATCGGCTGGATTGATCTTCATCGCCGCGGTGATCAGCGCCAGCCCCTCGTCGGGCGTAATCGCGACGCTGGACGGTGGGCCGACGACGCTGATCGGCACGGGCAGCTCGGCCAGCACCTTGGGCGGCGACTGGCCGAGGTCGATGACCGTGATCGTGTCGGCCGGCGGGTTTTGCACCACCGTGCTCACGCCGTTGACCAGCTTGGCCTTGTTGTCGTTGGCCGACACGGCGATCTGCGCGGTCGCGGCGCCGCCGAGAATCAGTCCGCCGATGAGGGCGCCAGCGCACAGGGCGGCGCGGATTTTCATAGCCATCCAATGCCTCCCAGAATCCGTTTGATTGGCAGGACTCGTATCGGCATCCTGCAACTCCAGATCAGCCAAATTGCTGGCGTCCCGCCCGAGCTATCTGCGGACAGGCAGGGGGCAAGGTGGGTGAGAGTGTGACTCGCTAGGCTCTGCGCTTCGCCTTCTTCGCGTGGGCATGGGACAATGCCCCTTTGAGCTTCGCCAGACTTTCCAATATGGCATCCGCATGCATCTCATCCATCGGCGGTTGCCGTTGCATCAGCTCTGCCAAGTCTTCGAGAATATGTGCAAAAAGCATGTGCGCGACATGAATGTCGACCGTCTTGCGCTCGGCGCCATGATGCTCGAACTTGATGATGAATGCCTCGGCCGTCGCGTCGACGGCGTAGCGGCTTTCGTGCTCGAAGATCCCCATATAGGTCTTGTCGGGGTAGTCGAGCGCGACTTCGGCCCGGCTGATGATCGGCTTCATGGCGATCCTGTCTGTCGTTGTCCAACTGCGAGATGACCGCACAATGCCGACGGGCGCCTTGACCGAGATCAAGCGGGCATGGGCGCCGATCATGATTGGCCTGGCATTTGCGCTCCTGTTCTGGCAAGCGCCGAGCGTCGCCGCCAGGCAAGCGGCTGTTGCATCGGGGCAACCTGCCGAGCGCGCGACGCTTGCGGATTTTGCGCGCGCGGTCGGATTGAACGACATTGACGGCTTCGTCGCGACGGTCGCGGCCATCAGTGGTGGCGGTAGGCTGCCTGCCCGTTATGTCACGAAGGGCGAGGCCGAAAGGTCCGGCTGGCGGCCAGGCAGCGACCTGTGCCGCCACCTGCCGGGCCGCGCCATCGGCGGCGACCGCTTCGGCAACCGCGAGGGCCGCTTGCCAGGGGCCGCGGGCCGACGCTGGACCGAAGCGGATCTGGACTTCAACTGCGGTGCGCGCGGCGCCAAGCGGCTCGTCTTCTCCAATGACGGGTTGATCTACGTGACGGTCGACCACTACCAGACCTTTCACGCGGTGCCGAAATGACCAGGCGCTGCATCCTCGACGGCGCGGCGCTCAAGGATCTCGACGCGGTCTATGATGCGCTGGCCAGCCAGCTCGGCTTTCCCGGTCATTTCGGCCGCAACCTCGATGCGTTGTGGGACGTTCTGACGACCGACCTCCCCGGACCGGTCGAGATCGAGTGGCGCAATCGCGCGGCGGCGCGGCGGGCGCTGGGTGCGGATTTCGACCGTTTGGCAAAGCTGCTGAGCGATGTCGGCCGCGAACGGCCGGATGTCCGTGTCTTCGAGTCATGACGGAGCCTTGTTTATGGACCTGATGGAAGCCATCAACCGCCTGATCGCGGCCTCGCCGACGGTCGCGGCCCATTTCCTGATCGCGCTCGCGACCTGGCTGCTGGCCGTGGCGATCATGCTCAGGCTGACGCCGGCGGACGAGATCAAGCTGATCCGCGCTGGCAATGTCGCGGCCGCGGTGTGGGCCGGCGGTACCGTGATCGCCATGGCAATTCCGATTGCGGCGGCCATGAAGTATTCGGGCACCACGGCCGAAGTGATTGTCTGGAGCCTGCTCGCAGCGTTGGTTCAGCTTCTCGCCTATTTCGCAGCCTGCCGCATCGCCGGCAAGACGAAGGAGAAGCTGGAGAGCGGCGACATGGCCTCGGCCGTGTTCGTCGCCGCGACGCAGATTGCGATCGCGCTGATCACAGCGGCGGCGCTTTCCGGCTGACAAGGTTCGGCGCCGATGCGCTTCCTCGACCGCATCATCGTCATTGCCATCGCGATTTACGTCGGCAGCCTCGTCTTCGGCAAGTGGCAGGGTGAGCAGGCCGAGGCGCCGCGACGCCCGCCGCCTCAGGAGCTTCCCCAGCCGCGCCAGGTTCCTCCGGCCCAGATTCCTCCGGCGCAGGAGAGGGTTGCGCCCGCGCCACGGCAAGCCGGCGATGTCGAGATCGAGCGACAGGAGCGCGAGCTCGACGATCTCGGCCGCGGCCGGGTCAACATCATCGAGACCAACGACCGGCGGCGCGGCCAGGTTTCCTCGGGCACGGCCTGGTCGGCCGGCAATGACGTGTGGGCGAGTGCGCGCCACGTGGTGGAGGGGTGTGGGCGGCTGATGTTCGAGGGCTCGACCTGGCGGCCGGTCACGACGCTCAACAGCCATCCCGATGCCGACGTCGCGGCGATCAAGGCGGGCTTCGCGCGCGAATTCATTCCGATTTCAGCGCGCGCGCCCGAGCCGGGCGAGCGTGCGTTCGGCGTCGGTTATCCGCAGCGGCAAGCCGGCGTGATCCATCTGCGCCTGCGCGGCAGCGAGCGGGTCAAGCTGTCGGGGCGCATCGGCAGCGACAAACCGTTCCGCGCCTACGTCTGGCACGTCGAGCGCTATCCGCGCATCAAGGGCGATCCCGAGCGGGTCGGCGGCCTCAGCGGCGGCCCGATCATCGACCGTTCCGCCCAGGCGATCGGCGTCGCCATCTTCGAGGCGCCGCGACGCCATGCGCTCGGCTCTGTCTCGCTGTCGGACCTGCGGCGCACCGTCGGTCCGACCCAGGAGCGCGCCGGGCGGGCGCGTCTCGAACCGCGGGATTTCGACGCCGCCGGCCGGCAGCTGCTCGAACGCGGCATCGTCATGCAGGTGTTCTGTCGCTAGGGCCCGCAACAAGGGTTGCGGCCGCCCCTGTCGCGAGGTCGCCCTGTTATCGTGTCCACTGCCGCGCTATATCTAGGCGATGAACGCCTTTCTGGTGATCCTGCTGATCATCGCCATGGTGCTGACGATCGGCGCCCTGTTCGGCGGCCTTTTCTTCATGGCGGTCGGCGGCGAGCTCAATCGCAAGTACGGCAACAAGCTGATGCAGATCCGCGTGATCATGCAAGGCATCGCCATCGCGATCTTCGCGCTGGTCATGATGCTGTCGCGGGGATAACCGGCTTTGGTTCAGCTCACGCGCATCTACACGCGCGGCGGCGACAAGGGCGAGACCTCGCTCGGCGACGGCAGGCGCGTGCCCAAGCACGATCTGCGCGTCGCCGCCTATGGCACCATCGACGAGGCCAACGCCGCGGTCGGCCTGGCCCGCCTGCACACCTCGGCAATCGCCGACGCGGACGCCATGCTGGCGCGCATCCAGAACGACCTGTTCGATCTGGGCGCCGACCTTTGCACGCCCGAGGACGGGAGGCGCGCAGAGGGTGCGCTGCGCATCGTCGACGCGCAGGTCGATCGCCTGGAGCGCGAGATCGACGCCATGAATGCCGAACTGAAGCCGCTCGCCTCTTTCGTGCTGCCGGGCGGAACCCATGCCGCCGCCTATCTTCATCTCGCGCGCACAGTGGCGCGCCGGGCCGAGCGGCTGATCACCGAACTGGCCGCGGCCGAGCCGGTTAACCCGGCGGCGATCAAGTACATCAACCGGCTGTCCGACCATCTCTTCGTCCTGAGCCGACATCTCAATGACCGCGGTGCCAAAGATGTGCTCTGGCAGCCCGGCGCAAACCGCTGATTTCAGCGGCCCATAGCGCAGTTAACGAAAATGCTGCACTGCGGAAAGCTTCCTTGACAGTCCGGTGACGCTCCCCTAAGAAACCCCGCACCCCGTGTGAACCAACCTTTGTGGAGCCCCGATGAAGGTCCTGGTCGCGGTCAAGCGGGTCGTTGACTACAACGTCAAGATCCGCGTCAAGGCCGACGGCACCGGCGTCGAGACGGCCAACGTCAAGATGTCCATGAACCCCTTCGACGAAATTGGCGTCGAAGAGGCGATCCGCCTCAAGGAGGCGGGCAAGGCGACCGAGATCATCGCGGTCTCCGCCGGCGTCCAGCAGGCGCAGGAGACGATCCGGACCGCGCTTGCCATGGGCGCCGACCGCGGCATCCACATCCTGACTGACGCCGACCTTCAGCCGCTGGCCGTCGCCAAGCTGCTCAAGGCGGTCATCGCCAAGGAGCAGCCGGGCCTCGTCATCCTGGGCAAGCAGGCGATCGACGACGACTGCAATCAGACTGGTCAGATGCTGGCGGCGCTTCTCGGCTGGTCGCAGGCGACCTTCGCATCCAAGCTCAAGATCGAGGGCGAGGGCGCCGAAGTGACACGCGAGGTTGATGGCGGTCTCGAGACCGTGGCGATCAAGCTGCCCGCGATCATCACCACCGATCTGCGCCTCAATGAGCCGCGCTACGCCTCGCTGCCCAACATCATGAAGGCGAAGAAGAAACCGATCGAGGCACTGACGCCCGACGCGCTCGGCGTCGACGTGACGCCGCGGCTGGCCACGCTCAAGGTGATCGAGCCGCCCAAGCGCAAGGGCGGCGTCAAGCTGCCTGACGTCGCCGCGCTGATCGATAAGCTCAAGAACGAGGCGAAGGTGATCTCATGACCGCCCTCGTGATCGCCGAGCACGACAATGCGGCGCTCAAGCCGGCCACGCTCCACGCCGTGACTGCGGCCGCCAAGCTCGGCGCTGACGTCCATATCCTGGTCGCGGGTCAAGGTTGCGACGCGGCTGGCGCCGCCGCCGCCAAGGTCACAGGCGTCGCCAAGGTGCTGGTTGCCGACAGCGCGGAATACGGCCATGCCCTCGCGGAAAACGTGGCGCCGCTCGTCGTCGAGCTCGCCCGGTCCTACGGCCAAGGGGGCTACGACCACGTGCTGGCGACCGCGACCACCTCGGGCAAGAACATCATGCCGCGCGTGGCCGCACTGCTCGACATGGCGCAGATCTCCGAGATCATCGAGGTGGTCTCGCCCGACACCTTCGTGCGGCCGATTTATGCCGGCAACGCGCTGGCCACGGTACAGTCGAAGGACGCCAAGAAGATCATCACCGTGCGCGCCACCGGCTTCGATCCGGCCGCCGCCGAGGGCGGCTCGGCCGCGGTCGAGAAGACCTCGGCCAGGGGCGACCAGGGCCTGTCGCGCTATGTCGGATCGGCGCTCAGCAAGACCGAGCGGCCGGAGCTGACCAGCGCGCGCATCGTCATCTCGGGCGGCCGCGGCATGCAGGCCGGCGAGAACTTCAAGCTGCTCGAAGCGGTCGCCGACAAGCTCGGCGCCGCGGTCGGCGCATCCCGCGCGGCGGTCGACGCGGGCTTCGTGCCCAATGACTACCAGGTCGGCCAGACCGGCAAGATCGTGGCGCCCGAGCTCTACATTGCCGTCGGCATCTCCGGCGCCATTCAGCACTTGGCGGGGATGAAGGATTCCAAGGTCATCGTCGCCATCAACAAGGACGAGGAGGCGCCGATCTTCCAGGTGGCCGATTACGGAATTGTCGGCGACCTGTTCAAGATCGTACCCGAGCTCGCCGCCGCGCTCGACAAGGCGCGCTGAGTGAACGGAATCGCTGCGGGCCAGGCACGCCAGGGGAACGCGCCATGATCAAGTCAATCGGCGTCATCGGAGCCGGACAAATGGGCGGCGGCATTGCCCATGTCGCGGCGCTTGCAGGTTTCGACGTCAAGCTGAGCGACGTCAACAACGATGCGCTCAAGAAGGCGGTCGAGACCATCGGACACAACATCGACCGGCAGGTCCAGCGTGGCAAGGTGACCGAGGCCGACAAGTCGGCAGCGCTCGGGCGCATTGCGACCGGTACGGACTACGCGCAGTTCTCCGATTGCGACGTGGTGATCGAAGCGGCGACCGAGAACGAGACGGTCAAGCGCGACATCTTCAAGAAACTCGTGCCGCACCTGAAACCGGCGGCCATCATCGCGACCAATACATCGTCGATTTCGATCACGCGGCTTGCCGCCAGCACGGACCGGCCCGGGCGCTTCATCGGCATGCATTTCATGAATCCAGTGCCGCTGATGCAGCTGGTCGAGCTGATCCGCGGCATCGCGACCGAGGAAGATACCTTCAAGCTGGTGCGCGACCTGGCGGTCAAGCTGGGCAAGACCCCGGCGGTGGCCGAGGATTTCCCGGCCTTCATCGTCAACCGCATCCTGCTGCCGATGATCAACGAGGCGGTCTACACGCTCTATGAGGGCGTCGGCTCGGTGACCGCCATCGACACGGCGATGAAGCTGGGCGCCAACCACCCGATGGGACCGCTGGAGCTCGCCGATTTCATCGGGCTCGACACCTGCATCGCCGTCATGCACGTCCTCTACGAGGGCCTGTCCGACAGCAAATACCGGCCCTGCCCGCTGCTGGTGAAATACGTCGAGGCGGGCTGGCTCGGCCGCAAGACCAAGCGCGGCTTCTACGACTACTCGACCGACACTCCCGTCCCGACCCGCTGACCCTCCGACCGGACCGCGCCTGCCTCGCTAGCTGACGGCGCCGGCTGAAGCCGGGCTGCTGGCCGGCCCGCTATCGGCGGCGTATGCTGGCGCCGATTTGGGAGGGGGCGTGATCCGCCGACAGAAAAAGCCGGGTCGATCGCGTGTCACCAAGACCGCAGACCTGCAGAAGCGCTTGAACCAGATGGCCAAGCGCCTGAAGGCGCTGGAAGAGCGCCACGAGCTGGTGCTAGGCGCGATCAACGAAGGCATCTACGACTGGGACGTCGTCAACGACGCCATCGACTACTCCGACAACGTCATGAAGGCCGTCGGGCTGCCGCCCGAGCTGCTGACCACCACGGAAGACTGGATTCGCCGCATCCATCCCGACGACCTGCCGCACTATCGCGCGGCCCTGGTCGATCACTTCAAGGGCAAGTCCGAGCGGTTCTCCTGCGAGTACCGCTACCGCGCGATCGACGGCACCTGGCGCTGGGCGCGCCAGCAAGGGGTCGCCATGCGGGACAAGAAGGGGCGCGCGGTGCGCGTGATCGGCGCGACCGGCGACATTACGGAGCTCAAGCGCACCGAGGAAGCCCTGAAAGCGAGCGACGAACGCTACGCCCTCGCCACGCGCGCGGGCACCGAAGGCATCTACGAATGGGACATCGAGGCGGGGACTCTGTTCCTCTCGGAGCGCGCGCGGGAAGTGTTCGGGCTGCCGTCCGGACCGTTGAAGAACACCGACTGGAACCAGCGCATCCATCCCGAGGATTTCGCACGATATCGCGCGGCCGTAATCAAGCACTTCCGCGGCCGCGCGCCGCAGCTCGAGTGCGAGTATCGCGTGCGCGACGCGGCTGGCATCTATCGCTGGGTGCTTGAGCGCGGCGAGGCGGTGCGCGACGCCAAGGGCCGCGCCATCCGCCTGATCGGCGCCGAGAGCGACATTACCCAGCGCAAACTCGCCGAATTCGCGTTGCGCCAAGCGCGCGACGACGCCGAGGAGGCGCTCGCCGAGCAGACGGCGACCGCGGAGATCCTGAAGGTCATCAGCAGCTCCCCGACCGCGACCCAGCCCGTGTTCGACGCCATCTGTCAACGCCGGAGTAAAAATGCATCGGCTGGCCGGAGTAAAAATGCATCACGGCTGACGGCAGGAAGGCCCCCCGCGGGGGGCCTTCATGCGCCCTG
>VGDO01000073.1 GCA_016869645.1 Alphaproteobacteria bacterium | reverse complement strand
CAAGCTCGCCAAAGCAGCGTAAGGGCGGACCGCCGACGCCCCACTACATTCACCGAACGAGGCATCAATGATCCGCACGTCCAACACCATCACACAGATTTCAATCGTTACTCAGACAGACTCCTAGCAATCTACCAGCTGCCACCGGGCTCGGAGCCAAGAAGCTTGTCTGATGGTGGTGATGGGGGCGTGTGGTTTGCATCGCCTGGACGCCCGATGATCGGACGACTCAATCGGTACAACGGCGTTGTAGAGATGCACACATTGCCGCCGGGAGTGAGTCCGACCGCGCTAAGAACCACTCCCCACAGTGGCATTTGGATCGCGGATCAGGCTGGAGGGCAGCTGCTCCTGTTCGAGCCAGAGTCTGGCCACCTGAAGGGCTTCCGCATGCCTGATGAGCTCAAGCCAACCGGCGTTGCCTTGGTGCCCGACTACGTCCTGTTCCGGGGCGCCGGACGGTTTGGTGAACTCAATCCAGCAAGTGGAGACACCAGACTATGGAATTCAAAGTCGGCGTTCGATGACGGACAGCTTCTCGATCCAATTCCAGGAACTCCGCTCTCTGATTCGAAATACTCCGACGGCACCACCGCTGGACCATGGAGGCACTTGGAAGTGTTCAAGCAGGGCCGATTCATCAAGCTCGAATCCGGATACGGCTTGACCAGCATCACCGATTCGACCGGCTTTGTGCCTGACTACTTCGCAGGCGACTTGGCGGCAGCCTACTGGATGGCGGACGGCGAGATGCTTTTCGGACGAACCGAGGATCGGCGCGTCAGGTTCAGTGTTCGGATTCCGCGCGGTCACATATCATCGATAGAAGGCGCTAGGCCGAACTTTGATGCATGGGTTGCGCAAGCTGCTCTCAATAGAATCGTACACGTCCGCGCTCGCCCTGATCTTACGCGTCCACCCTCGCCGTAGGCGCGATACCCGCCAGCATCCCCTGCTCGATCCACACGCGCAGCAATCCGGCGGCGCGCGCCGGCGCGGCGTTTGCGTCGTGCCAGTGGCTCATTCCCTCGCACATTGCCGCGAAATTCGCGCCGGCAACGATCGCGTCGAGGGCCCACGCTTCGTCCGGCTCAAGCGAGCGGAACTCGCTGACGAGTTCCGGGCGCCACACTGCCCAGGCGACTGGCGGATCGCGGCGCTCAGGCGGCGGCACGGCTTCCGCGCCGGCCTTCACCGCCTGCCAAGCTTGCGGCACGGTCCATGCCAAGTCGAGGCGCGTGAATGACGGCAGCAGGCGGAACGTCAGATCCGACCAGGCATCGACAGGTACGGCCACGAGCGCATCGATGCCCATCGGTTCGGCGTCGGCTGCGTCGAAGGCGCGCCGCAGAGACCATTCGAAGCGGGCCAGCTCGGCAAGGTAGGGCTTGGCCGACCAGGGTTGTGTCGTGCCGAGAAAGTGCGGCAGATGGCGCCCGAACGGACCCAGCGAGAAGTGGCGAGAGGGATGGGCTGCGATATAGGCGGCGGCGAATTTGGCGAACGCCGCATCTCCGACGATCTGCCTGACCACCTCGTAGTCCTCGCCCAGCGCTTCGGCAAGCCGTGCGCCATAGGCGTGGCGGTAGACGCCGAGCAAAGTGCCGGCGGCCGCCTTTGCCGTGTCGTCGACGTGGGTCTCCACCGTGCTTGGCCGGTCGAGCAGGTATGCTTGGAATTCGTCCTGCAACTGCGCGAGCCGGATCATGCCGCCGCTCCGGCGTTGTGCGCGGCTGCGCCGACCGCGCGCGCGCGGTCGAGCTCGGCGACGAGCTCGGCGAGCGGCGGGATCTCGTCGTCGCGCTCGATCATGGTCGGCACGGGGCCAAGCCGGCGGATCGTCTCGCCATAGAGGCGCCAGACCGGATCGATGACCGGCTGGTCATGGGTGTCGATGATGTGACTGCCGTAGTTGCGGTGGCCGGCCAGATGGATCTGGCGCACCCGCTCGGCCGGCACGCCCGCGACATAGGCGAGCGGATCGAAGCCGTGGTTGAAGGCGCTGACATAGATGTTGTTGACGTCGAGCAGGATCAGGCAGTCGGCGCGGCGCGCCACGGCCGATAGGAACTCCCATTCCGGCATCGCCGAGTGCTTGTAGGTGACGTAGGTCGACACGTTCTCGATCAGGACCTGGCGGTCGAGCAGATCCTGGACGCGGCCGATGCGCTTGACGACGTGGGTCAAGGCCTCCTCGGTATACGGAAGCGGCAGCAGGTCGTGCATGTTCACGCCGCCCCGCCCGGTCCAGCAGAGATGATCGGAGATCCAGGCCGGCTCGACGCGCCGCGCGAGTCTTCCGAGCTGATCCAGGTAGTCGAGGTCGAGCGGATCGGCGCCGCCGACCGACAGCGACACGCCGTGGAGCACGATCGGCCAATCACGGCGGATGCGGTCGAGGTAGTGGATCGGCTTGCCGCCTGCGACCAGGTAGTTTTCGCTGATGCATTCGAGCCAGTCGACCGCGGGACGATCGGTCTGGATCGCCTCGTAGTGTTCGGGCCTCAGGCCCAGGCCGAAACCGGTGATCCCGCTCGTGGTCATGATGCCGTCGTGCGTATTCGGCGCCAAATGCGAACCGGGCGCCGCCGGCCGATCGGCCCGCGGCGCCCGTATCATACCACTCCGGTGCCGGCGCGAATCAGCTGATGACTTTGCCCTTCTTCGCGGTGCACTCGTTGGCGTCCTTGGTCTCGAGCCAGCCCATGCCCTTGCAGGCGCCCATACCCTTGCAGGCATTGGTGGCGGTCTTGCAGGCGCCCATGCCTTTGCAGGAGTTGATGCCTTGGCACTTCACGGCAGCCTGGGCGGGCGCCGAGGCGATGGTGGCGACAGTGCCGGCGGCGAAAATTGCGGCGGCAGCGGCCGCAAGTGCGATGCCCGTCGTCTTCCTCATGTTGAGTGTCTCCCTGGATTGCATGATATCTACGCCGATCGAACCCAAGTCAGGACGCGACATCCGCCCAGCCCCGGTCACGCAGAATTCATCGCGGTCATGCTCGTCGCATCGCCCGCGACACCGCAATCAACTGATTGAAAAGTCAATGTTTCCCTTCGAGATCAACAACCATGCTGTGGCTGCGAGGGAGCATCGTTGGCTTCACAATCCCGTCATCAGTCCGTGACAATGTGTGAAGGTGGCCGCGCTGCTCTTAACCGGCTCTTAACTTCGGGGTCGTACGCTTTGAGCCATGGCAAAGAAACAGGCCCACTCCGACCACGGTCCGACCGGCAAAGCCGTCGGCCACGTCAACGGCAACGAGCCCGCCGCCACAGACGCCAGCCACAGCCGCGTCGCTGAACTGTCGAATCTGCTCGATCAGGCCCAGACCCAGCTTCACGCGACGCTCGAGGCCAAGGAGATGGCCGACCGCGACCGGGCCATGCTCGCTCACGAGCTGCGCACGCCGCTGACCGCCATCATGGGCTTCGCCGACGTCATGCGTACCGAGCTGCTCGGCCCGCTCGGACATGAGAAGTATCGCGGCTACGTCAAGGACATCCATTGCTCGGCGCAGCACGTGCTGCAGCTATGCGATGCGGTCCTCGATCTTGCCCGCGCGCAATCCGAGGAAATTCCAATCGAGCCGGTCGACATTCGCATCGCCGACTCGGTTGACAAAGCGCTCAGCATGCTCGGCGGCATGGCCGTCGAGTACGGCATCAAGCTCGAGACCGAGATCGCGCCCGACTTTCCGATCCTGCACACCGATCGGCATATGCTCGAACGCGCGCTGATCAACCTGGTCTCCAACGCCATCAAGTTCACGCCGCGCGGCGGCCGCGTCACCGTGGTCGCCAAGGTCGATCCGGCCGATGGCGCAGTCATCCTCGTCATCAGCGACACCGGCATCGGCATCGCACCCGAGGATCTGGCCCGCGTCATGCGCCCGTTCGTGCAGATCAAGGCGGCCCAGAACGGCAAGCGCCCCGGCAGCGGCCTCGGCCTGCCGATCACCGAAGCCTTGGTGCGCCGTCTCGGCGGCGAATTCGAATTGCGCAGCAAGCCAGGCGTCGGAACCGCGGCGACGATCCGCTTCCCGCGCGCCATTCAGCGCGCCGCATAGGCATTTTCGGGCGGGGTGCCCGCGCGTAGAGTAGCCGGGAGCTGGGGCCCGGCTACTCCGCCGCGCTTTTCGCTGACTGAGGCGCGCGCAATCGCGCCAGCAATTCGGCCTCGCGCGCCTTGGCGTTGGCCAGGTGGCGATCTTTGACATGGCCGAAGCCGCGGATGTGCTCGGGTATCTCGGCGATCTCGACGGCTAGAGCGTGATTGTCGTGATCGAGCCGGTCGATCAGCTGCTCGACGGTCGCGACATAGTCGGCGATGAGTCGGCGCTCCATGCGCCGCTCTTCCGTGCGGCCGAACGGGTCGAGCGCCGTGCCGCGCAGCCATTTGAAGCGTTTGAGGATGCGGAAAGCCTGAAGCATCCAGGCGCCATAGCCCTTCTTCTTCAGATGCCCATGATCGTCGCGCTCGGCGCTGAGCGGCGGCGCCAGATGGAATTCGAGCTTGTAATCGCCCTCGAAGCGGCGCGCGATGTCCGCCAGAAAGCGCCCATCCGTGTAGAGCCGCGCCACCTCATACTCGTCCTTGTAGGCCATCAGCTTGAAGGCGTAGCGTGCGACCGCCTCGGCGAGGCCGGACATGCCCTTGGCGCGCTCGGCTTCGGCGCGTTCGACGCGGCGCACCAACTCCTCATAGCGCCTGGCGTAGGCGGCATCCTGATAGTCGGTCAGGAAGGCGACGCGGCGCCTGACGATGTCGTGCAGCGAGGTCGCGATCGCCTCGGCCGCGGTCGCGGGAACCGGCGGCTGGGCGATGCGCTCGACGGCGGCGAGGTCCTGGGCGGCGCGGCGGCCCCACAGGAAGGCCTGCTTGTTGAAGTCGGCGGCGACCGCATTGAGCTCGATCGCGCGCTCGATGGCGGCACCCGTTATGGGGATCTGGCCCTTCTGGTAGGCGAAGCCGAGCATGAACATGTTGCTGGCGATCGAATCGCCGAGGAGCTGGGTGGCGAGGCGGCCGGCATCGACGATATCGGTCTGCGTGCGGCCCGCCGCCTCGATGATCGCCTGCTCCAATGATTCGAGCGGGAAATCCATGTCGGGATTGTGCGTGAAGTCTCCGGTCATGGTCTGCTGGCTGTTGACCACGACATGGGTGCGGCCGGCCTGCACCTTGGCGAGCGCATCGTAGCTGGCGCCGGTCACCACGTCGCAAGCGAGCAGCAGCCGCGCGCCGCCGGCCGCGATGCGCACGGCGTGGATGTCCTCGGGCCGGGCTGCGATGCGGATGTGGCTGTAGACGGCGCCACCCTTCTGGGCGAGCCCGGTCATGTCGAGCACGGCGACACCCTTGCCCTCGAGATGGGCGGCCATGCCGACCAGCGCGCCGATCGTGACCACGCCGGTGCCGCCGACGCCGGTGACGAGGATGCCCCAGGGCTCCTTGAGCTCGGGAATCGTCGGCTCGGGCAGGACGGGGAAGGGCAAGGCGGCAGGGCCAACGAGCGACGCGACCTGCGCGCCGCGGCTCTTGCGCAGCTGGCCGCCATGGACGCTGACGAAGCTCGGGCAGAAGCCCTTGAGGCAGGAATAGTCCTTGTTGCAGGTCGACTGGTCGATCTGGCGCTTGCGGCCGAACTCGGTCTCGACCGGCACGACGGAGACGCAGTTCGACTGCACGCCGCAATCGCCGCAGCCCTCGCACACCGCCTCGTTGATGACGACGCGCTTCGGCGGGTCGACCATGATCTTGCGCTTGCGCCGGCGGCGCTTCTCCGCGGCACATGTCTGGTCGTAGATCAGCGCCGTGACTCCGGGTATCACGCGCAGGTCGCGTTGCACGCGGTCGAGCTCGTCGCGGTGTTCGACCTTGACGCCGTCGGCGAAATTCATGCCGACCGGGTACTTGTCCGGCTCGTCGGTGACGACGACGATCTTCTTCACGCCCTCGCCGACGAGCTGGTGCGTGATGTCGGCAACCGAGAAGCGTGCATCGGCCGGCTGTCCGCCGGTCATGGCGACCGCATCGTTGTAGAGGATCTTGTAGGTGATGTTAACGCCCGAGGCGACTGCCATCCGGATCGCGAGCGAGCCGGAATGCGTGTAGGTGCCGTCGCCCAGGTTGGCGAAGACGTGGCTCGTCTCGGTGAAGGGCGCCTGGCCGATCCACGGCACGCCCTCGCCGCCCATCTGCGTGAAGGTGTCGGTCGCGCGATCCATCCACTGCGCCATGTAATGGCAGCCGATGCCGGCGAGCGCGCGGCTGCCCTCGGGTACGACCGTCGAGGTGTTGTGCGGGCAGCCCGAGCAGAAATAGGGCGTGCGCTTGAAGCGCGTCTTAGGGCTGGCCAGCGCCTTCTCCTTCTGCTCGAGGAAGGCGAGGCGCTCCTTGATGCGCGGGCTGGTGTAGAAGCGGTCGATGCGCGCCGCGATGACGCGCGCGATGCGCGCCGGGGTCAGCTCGTCGGCCGAGGGCAGGATCCAATTGCGATTCTCGTCGAACTTGCCGATCACGCGCGGCCGGACATCCTCGCGCCAGTTGTAGAGCTGCTCCTTGAACTGGTTCTCGATGACCGCGCGCTTCTCCTCGACGACCAGCACCTCCTCGAGACCCTCGGCGAAGTGGCGGGCACCCTCACGCTCGAGCGGCCAGGTCATGCCGACCTTGTAGAGACGGATGCCGATCTCGGCGGCGTGCGCCTCGTCGATGCCGAGGTCTTCGAGCGCCTGCAGCACATCGAGATAGGACTTGCCGGCGGTCACGATGCCGAAGCGCGGCTTCGGACTGTCGACGACGATACGGTCGAGCCTGTTGGCGCGCCCGAAGGCGAGTGCGGCATAGAGCTTGTATTTGTGCAGCCGCATTTCCTGTTCGAGCGGCTGGTCCGGCCAGCGGATGTTGAGGCCGCCTTGCGGCATGTCGAAATCGGTGGGGGTGACGATCTGCACGCGGGTCGGATCGGCGGTGACCGAGGCCGAGCTGTCCATCGTCTCGGCGATCGTCTTCATGGCGATCCAGCAGCCCGAATAGCGCGACATGGCCCAGCCATAGAGGCCGAAATCGAGCAGCTCCTGCACGCCCGACGGGTTGAGCACCGGGATCATCGCGTCCATGAACGCGTATTCGCTCTGGTGCGCGAGGGTCGACGACTTGCAGGTGTGGTCGTCGCCGGCCAGCACGAGCACGCCGCCATGCTTCGACGAGCCGGCATTGTTGCCATGCTTGAAGGCGTCGCCCGATCGGTCGACGCCGGGCCCCTTGCCGTACCACATGGCGAACACGCCGTCGTACTTAGCGCCGGGGAAGAGGCCGAGCTGCTGGCTGCCCCACACGGCGGTCGCCGCGAGGTCCTCGTTGATGCCGGGCTGAAAGTTGATGTGGCTCTTCTGCAGGAACTTGCGCGCAGCCCAGAGCTGCTGGTCGAAGCCGCCCAAGGGCGAGCCGCGGTAGCCGGAAATGAAACAGCCGGTGTTGAGACCGGCTGCGACGTCGCGTTGGCGCTGCATCATGGGCAGGCGGACGAGCGCCTGGATGCCCGTAATATAGATGCGGCCCCGCTCGAGGGCGTATTTGTCGTCGAGCGTGACGGCGGCAAGCGCCATGTCTCTCTCCTGGATGCGGACCCGCTGAGGGGGGCAAAGTCTGCGAATCCCGATAGTTAAGGTAGCGTTCCCCTGGCCATTCAGCAATCCGGGGCCGGCCCGCGGGCCGTGAAAGCAAGGGAAGCACAGGACAGCCGCGCGCCGCGCCGCCGGATTGCGACATCGCCCCCTCGGCCGGACACATTGTTGCGCGCGCAGAGACCAGCCGCGGCTTGCGCGGGATCAAAGGCGGCGGCCTGATTGCCGCTCGAACAGGTGGATTTCGCCGGGATCGAAGCCAATGCGGATATCGTCGCCGTCGCGGAAGGAGGCGGCCTTGTCGACCCGCATCTTCACCATCGATTCGCCGGCCCGACAGATCACCAGCTTGGTATCGCCCAAATGCTCGATCAGGTCGATCTTGGCGGGAAGCCCGGTCGGTCCGGCACGCAGCGCGGCGGGCCGCAGGCCGACCGTGACCTCCCGCTCGGCCCCCAGGTCGCGGCCCAGCGCGACCATGTGATCACCGATGTGCAGCCGGTCGGCGGCGATCCGGCCGGGCAGGAGGTTCATCGGCGGGTTGCCGATGAAGCCGGCCACGTCGACAGAGGCGGGCCGGGCATAGACCTCGTCCGGCGTTCCGACCTGCACGATCCGCCCCTCCATGAAGATCGCCATGCGATCGGCGATCGTCATCGCTTCCTCCTGGTCGTGCGTCACATAGACGGTCGTCACGTCGAGCGAGCGCTGCAGCTTGCGCAGCTCGACGCGGGTTTCCAGGCGCAGCTTGGCGTCGAGATTGGACAGCGGCTCGTCGAGCAGGAACAGGCGCGGCTTGCGCACGATGGCGCGGGCCAGCGCGCAGCGCTGCTGCTGGCCGCCCGAAAGCTGGCCCGGCCGGCGCGCGAGCAAGTGATCGATGCGCACCTTGGCGGCCGCCTCGCGCACAGCGCTGTCGATCGCCGATTTGGCGGTTCCGACCATGCGCAGCGGAAACGCGATGTTGTCGTATACGGTCATGTGCGGATAGAGGGCGTAGCTCTGGAACACCATGGCGACATCGCGTTCGCCCGGTTCGACATCGGTCACGTCGGCGCCGTCGACATGGACACGACCTTCATTGGCGTTTTCAAGGCCGGCCAAGATGCGCAGCGTCGTCGTCTTGCCCGAGCCCGAGGGCCCGAGCAGAGCGAAGAACTCGCCCGGCGCGATCTCCAGATCGACGCCGTGCAAGGCAGTCACGTTGCCGTGGCGCTTGACGATGCCCTGGAGCTTCACTCTGCCGACCGCGCTCACGGCTTCACCTCAGCGCCGCCCGCCGCCCTTGACGGCGCCGACGGTCAGTCCCTTGACGATGTGGCGCTGCGCCAGCAGGCCGAGGATGATGACCGGCGCCATGGCGATCATGGCGGCCGCGGCGAGCCGCGCCCACAAGGTCTGCTCGACCGAGATGAAGTTGAACATCGCGACATTGACGGTACGCACCCGGTTGCCGCCGAGCACGACTGCGAACAGGAACTCGTTCCATGCATTGAGGAACACGAAGATGGTCGTGACGGCGATGCCGCCGCGCACCTGCGGCAGGATCACGTAGAGGAGGGTGCGGATCCGGCCCGCGCGGTCGAGCAGTGCTGCTTCTTCCATCTCGCGCGGCACGTCTTCGAGATAGGACACCATGAGCCAGATCGCGAAGGGCAGGGAGAAGGTCAAATAGATGGCGATCATGCCCTGGTACGTGTCGAGCCAGCCGACGCGCTGCAGCACGAGGAAATAAGGAATGATCAGGCCGACGGGCGGCAGCATCTGGGTCGCCAGCACGTAGAAGCCGCCGCTGCGCTTGCCCGGCAGGTCGAGCCGCGCCAGCGCATAGGCGGCGGGCACGGCCAGCAGCATGGTCAGGATCGTGGTGATGCCGGTGACGACCAGACTCGACCAGAGATTGGGCAGGATGCTGGCTGAGCCGAACAGCACCTCGCGGTAGTTGGCGAGCGTCGGCTCGAAGATCAGCTTGGGCGGGTAGGCGAGCACGTCCCGTTCGGTCTTGAGCGAGGTCAGGAGCCCCCACAGGATGGGAAAGGCCCAGACCGCCAGCAGCACGGAGGCGCCGGCGAGCAGCAGCAGGGCTCGGAGGGCGCGCCGGCTCATGCGGCCCTTCGCAGGCGGAACATCAGGAAAGACACGAGCAGCGTGATCGCCAGCAGGACCACGGCGAGGGCCGCGCCATAGCCGAGATTGAGGTCGGTGAACGAGGTGCGATAGGCGTAGAGGTTGAGAATCTCGGTTGCGGTCCCGGGACCGCCGCCGGTCGCGGCGAAGATCGCGGCGAAGGCGGACAGGGCGACCATCATGCGCATGATCACGATGATGGCGATCGCCGGCCGGATCATCGGCAGGGTTATGTGGATGAAGCGGCGCCAGGCGTTTGCCCGGTCGATGCGCGCCGCTTCGAACACGTCAGGCGGCAGGGCCGCGAGGCTGGCAAGGATCACGAGAAACGAGAATGGCGTCCATTGCCAGGTATGGATGGTGATGACCGACACGAGCGCGAGCTGCGGGTCGCCGAGCCAATTGTGGCTGCCGAGCCCGAGCGCCTGCGTGACGAGATCGAGCAGGCCGTAGTCGGGCGGCAGCACCAGCGTTCGCCAGAACATGCCGACGACGACCGGCGCCAGCACGATCGGCATGATGGCGGCAATGCGCAGCGCCGCCTGGCCGCGCGGAATGCGCAGCACCAGCAGCGCCAACCCAAGACCGATGACGACCTGAAAGACGACGGTGCTGCCCGTGTAGATGACGGTCAGCCCGAGCGAGTTCCAGAACCGGGGGTCGGCGGCCATCTTCGCGTAGTTCTCGAGGCCCGCAAAGCCCGACAGCCAGGGCATCGACAGGTCGATCCGCCATAAGCTCGCCCACAGGAGATAGAACAGCGGCACCGTCGTGCCGATGGCGAGCACCAGAAACGCCGGCAGGAACAGCACGAGCGCGAAGCGCCGCTCGCGCCGTTCCCGTGTCGGTCGATCGCTGCTCCTGGCCATCGTCCTTCTTCGAGCCTGGCGGAAGCTCAGCTCGTCGCCAGCCTACTCCCGGCCCGAGCGGACAGGGAGAGGCAGTTGCGCGCCTGTCCTACCCCCTCATGATCTGGTCGATGCGCGTCTGCGCTTCGTCGAGCGCGTCCTTGGACTTCTTCTGCCCGACCAGAGCCGACTGGATCGCCGTCGCCATGGTTTCGCCGACGGCCGGCCATTGCGGCACGCGCGGACGCCAATCGACGTCGGTGTCCTGCTCGAGCGATTCGAGTGCCGCCTCTACGAAGTTGCTGCCGCTCGCGCGCATCAGGCCGACGAAGTCCGGACTGCGCCACAGCGAGGTGCGGTTGACGCCGGAGCGCTTGGCGGGACCCGCGAAGCGCCACGAGGTGCGCGCCTGGGTCTCGGCCGAGGCCGCCCAGGTGATGAACAGCCAGGTCGCGCGCTTGGCCTTGTCGGACAGTGCGGCGTTGATCGGGAAGCCCCAGTTCCAGATCGAGGTGACGCGCTTGCCGTTCGGGCCCTTGGGCCAGCGCGCGTAGCCGATCTTGCCGATGACTTTCGATTTCTCCGGGTTGTTCAGCACGGCGGCGGACGAGTGCGCGTCGATGTAGACGCCGAGCGTGCCCTGCGAGAAGGCGTCGGCGATGTCCGGCCAGTTCCAGTTGCGGACGGCGGCCGGGGCGAAGCGCGACTGCACGTCGACATACCAGTCGAGCGCGCTGACGGCTGCCGCCGAGTTGACGCGGATCTTGCCGCCCTCGAACCAGTTGCCGCCGAAGCTGCGGAACAGGGACGGGTAGATGTACATGTTCTGGCCGGCGCCGGCGAAGCCGCGCAGCGCCACGGCCCACAGGCGGTTGTTCGGATCGTGCACGGCCTTGGCGTTCTCGACGAACTGATCGAGCGTGTCTGCCGGCTTCAGCCCCTTCGCGTCATAGACGTCCTTGCGGTAGACCTGGACCGTGACCTCGCCGTCATAGGGCATGCCGTAGAGCTTGCCCTCGACCGAGTTGGCGTCGCGCCAGGCCCTCAGCACGTCCTCGTAGTTGAACCAGGCGTTGTCGGTCAGCGTCGTGTCGGCCACGAACCGGTCGAGTGGCTCGACCCACTTGTTCGAGACGTAGAGCGGGTAGTACATCGGGTCGGCCGCGTGCGTCGCATAGGTCGCGGTCTTCGACGTCAGATCGAGCATGGCTTTCTGCCGGATCTGTCCCGGCGGCACCTTCTCGAAACGCACCGAGACGCCGGTCAAGGCCTCGAAATCGGGCGCGAGCGAGATCAGATTGTCGAAATAGCTGGCGGGGATCACCGCCACGGTGATCTGCTCGCCGGCCGCCTGGCGCCAGTTGATCTTCGCTTGCTGATAGGAGCCGATGCCGGCCTGCTGCGCCAGTGCATTGCCGACGATCGCCGGCGCCGCCAAGGCGCCCGCGCCGAACGCGGCGGCGTGCTGAAGTAGCTGGCGACGGTTGATTGCGCGACAGCGCGTGGCGCGATCATCGAAGTCTCTGGTCATGCTGATCCTCCCTTTGGCGTCGGTCGTTGTCGGATTCCGGGGTTCACCGGATTGCGGCAAACGGGCTGCAGCCCGGCGCGTCATCGGCGCTCTCGGACTGTGCAAGCAGGTAGTCGGGAAAGCTGCCGCCGGCGTCGGACGTGCCGACCGCGAACAGGCGCTTCACCACGTCGGGATGCCGTTCCGCGAGATTGGGCGCATCCGGCGCGGGCCGCGGCGAATCGTGCAGGAAGGCGCCGCGGCCGTTGATCTTGCAGTTGAACCACCATTTGTCGTCGATCACGGTCATCGCCGTGCCCCAGCCGACCGTGACGTGATCGCGGATCGGCCGGCCGCCTGCGAACGCGGCCGAAAGGAACGATTTGCCGTCGATCGGCTGATCGGGCCTGACGCCGGCCGCCTCGAGCAGCGTCGCGGAAATGTCGTGATGCTGCACCCAGGCGTCGGAGCGCGTGCCGGCGCCGATGCCCTTGGGATGGCGCACCATGAGCGGCACCTCGTAGCTCTCGGGGTCCGAGGGGTAGCCGCGCTTGCCGATATAGCCGCGTCTTTCCCACATGCTGTGGCCGTGGTCGGAGGTGACGACGACGAGCGCCTGGTCGAGCACGCCGGTGACCCGCAGCGTGTCGAGCAGATGGCCGAACCAGCGATCGCACATCTCGACGAGGCCGGCATAGTTGGCGCGCGTTCGGCGCACCAGCGCTTCGGACAGCCAGGGCATCTCGGCATAGGGCGAGATGACCTGCTCCTGGCCGTCGCTGTCGTCGTGGCGGCGACGGTAGTGCTCCGGCACGAACCAGGGTTCGTGCGGATCGAAGGACTCAACGGTCAGGAACATGCGGTCGGCATCGAGATTCTGCTCGATCCAGCGCGCCGATTCCTGCATGACCTGCGCGTTGAACCACAGCTCCTCGCGCACGCGGTCGCGCATGTTGAGCAGGATGCGGCTCGAGAACCACTGGGCGCCGAAGCCGGGCTGCTCGAGCCCGGTCGCCTTGCCGCGCAGCATCTGCAGCTCGCGCGGCACCCATCGGTCGATCTCGTCCTGGCTCGGCCACGGTCCGCTGCGCGCGGCGTCGGCCTCCTGGCCGCGCACGAAATTCCACTGGTGGAAGCCGCGCCAGAAATTCTTCGACGGCTTGAACTGGTGATAGAGGTCGGAGACCAGCCCGGTGCGGAAGCCGGCGGCCTCGAAGGTTTCGGCGAGCGTGCTCTGGCTCTCGGGTATCGGGCCCCAGCCCGGCGCGATGCCGACGAAATCCCCCTTGATGTGTCGGAAGTCGCCATTGTGAAACGGGTAGGTGCGGTGGCCCGTGTAGATCGAGCGGCGCGCGCACAGGGTCGGCAGGGATTCAGGATAGGCGCGGGTGAAGGTGACGGATTCGCGCGCGAAGGCGTCAAGGTGGGGCGTCGCCATCCTGGCCCAGTCGGGCGGCGTGCCGTAGCAACCGACCGCGTCGCGCCGCAGGGTATCGAATACGATCAACACGACATGGCGCACCGGCGCCATTCCATCCGCCATCGAATCCTCCCCGCTGAGCCCGGCTCTGTTGTTCTTATGTAATCGATTGCATAATCTTTTCCCCATCGCTCGAATGAGTCAAGATTTTACCAGTGAATGGCAGGCATTTCGGAAACGCCCTTTTCTTGCAATCGATTGCCATATGCTTAGAATAGTTCATGCGCGCCATCCGCAACCCGCGGCGTCCGACACAGCGAGCACGCCCCAACCTCAAGGACGTGGCACAGCTTGCCGGTGTGTCGACCGCAACCGCGTCGCGCGCGCTCAATCTGCCGGCTCGGCTTGATCCAGAGACACTGACGCGGGTCCGCGAGGCGATCCGCAAACTGCGTTACGTGCCCCATGGCGCCGCCCGCACGCTCCGCAGCCAGCGCAGCCGGATGATCGGCGCGGTCGTGCCCTCGTTCGACTACGCGCTCTATGCGCGGACGACGAGTGCGTTGCAGGCGGCGCTCGATTCCGAGGGCTACGCTCTCGTGCTTGCCGCGCAGCATTACGATCTCGACACCGAGGTGCGCGTGACGCGGCAATTGCTCGAGCATGGCGTCGAAGCGATGGCATTCGTCGGTCTCGATCATGATCCCGAGCTGTTCGTGCTGCTGGGCGAGTTCGATTGCCCCTACGTGCTGACCTGGGGCGTCGACGGCTCGGGCGCGCATCCCAGCATCGGCTTCGACAACCGCGCCGCCACCTATGCGATGACCAGCCATCTCGTCGGGCTGGGCCACCGGCGCTTCGGCCTCATCACCGCACCTTTCGACGGCAACGACCGTGCGCGCGACCGTAGCGCCGGCGTGCGCGCGGCACTCGCCGCGCACGGCCTGGCCCTCGGTGAGGGCTGCCTGCGTCAAGGGCCGATCTCGCTTGCTGCCGGCAGCGAGGCGATGCGCGATCTGCTGTCGCTCGACGATCGGCCAACCGCGGTGATCGCCACCAACGATGTGTTTGCGGTCGGCGCGATGATCGCCTGCCGCGAAGCGGGGCTGCGCATCCCCGAGGACATGTCGATCACGGGCGTCGACAACACCGATCTCGGCGCCACGCAAACGCCCGGCCTGACCAGCATTCGCACGCCGATCATCGAGGTCGGCCGCGCCGCCGCTCACCATCTCGTCCAGCGTCTCGAGGGCCAGGCCTTCGAATTCAGCCAGCTCCTGCCCTTCGAGCTCGTGCTGCGCGGCAGCACGTCGCCTCCCTCCCCCTGATCGTGCTATGACAGCCGCCACGCGGGAGCCGAGCAAGGCGTGATGCCCGCTCGGGGGGCTTCGCCGCATGACCGATCCACGCTCGCAACTCAGCCGCGCCGATATCGGCCAGTTCCAGGAATTGGCGCTGGCGCTCGCCGGCGAATCCCGGCGCATGCTGCGCGCCGTCGTGACCGATGGCTTCGAGGTCAAGCGCAAGCCGGACGGCAGCTACGTCACCAGCGCCGACCTGGCCGTCGAAAGGAGCCTGCGTCGCATGGTGCAGGAGCGGTTTCCCGCCCATGGCGTGATCGGCGAGGAGCTGCCGCGCCATCTGCCGGATTCCGACTTCCATTGGGTATTCGACCCGATCGACGGCACCGAGGAGTTCGTCCGGCGCATTCCGACCTTCGGCACGATCATCGCGATGTTCTACCGCGACCTGCCCGTGGTCGGCGTGATCGACGTGCCGTTGCTCGACGACCGCGTCCATGCCGGCTTCGGCCTGGGCACATTTCGCGGCGACAAGCGGCTCCGGCTCGACGACATCGATGCCTCGACGCCCAACCGCGCCGTGCGCCTGTCGATGAGCTCGCGCATGAACTTCATGCACCGGCGCGACCACAGCGCCGCCTTCGAAGCTGTCACGCGCACCTATCCCAATCACTGCGTCTACCGGAGCTGCTACAACCACCTGCTGGCCGCCACCGGCCAGGCCGACATCGCGATCGACATGAGCAATCCGATCTGGGATATCGCCGCGGCGCGCATCCTGACCGAGGAGGCGGGCGGGGCCTTCAGCGTGGTCGACGAGTTCCGCTACGAGGGCGAGCGCATCTATAGCTGCGTGTTCGGCCGGCCGGCGCTGGTCGCTCAGCTTGCCGCGGTGTTCACCGCCGCGGCGTCGGGCGGCGTCCCGGCCAACGCATAGCGCGGGGTCAGTTCCTCAGCGACACCGACGCGGCATTGTCGCGCACCTGCCGGGTCAGGTTGCGCGTCACCGTGTCGGCGTTGTTGCCCAGCTCCAGGTCGGTGCGCCAGCCCTGGGCGTTGCGGTAGCGCACGCAGCCCATCACGACGTCCAGGTTGCTGGCATAGGTCCAGACCTCGCGCACGACGACCGGGCCACCCTGCGTGGCCACGTCGGGCAATGGCTTGCGCGCTTTGAGGAAAGAGCCCTCGGTCAAGGCTACGATGGCGCGGATGATCTCGCGCATCTTGTCGCGCCGATCCTCGGCATTCTCGGGTGCGGCGCCGCGGCCGACCGCTTCGGCGGCCACGGCCGAATCGCCGCGCGCCAGGCCTTTGATCACGTCGCGGCAATTGCCGGCCTGGCGCGCGTGTTCTTTCCGGTCCGAGCCCGAGGTTGCCGCCCATGCCGACGATACGAGACCGGGCAGTCCGAGGGCGAGCAATGTAAGGATAAGAGCGCTCAGCACGAAGAATGCCATCACGCGGGCGAACATGACCAGGCCAGACCAGTAGCGAGCCATACCTAAAGACGCCGATCCTTCCCCGCATCATCCACATGGGTAGGGATTTGTAGGCCGCCAAGGGGGAAACCACGGGTGGGGTGATTTCAGGTCCCGGTCGCGCTATACCGGGCGGCCCATGCCTCTCCTGAAGCCATGACCCTGCTGCCGCCATGACAGTGCTGACGCCATGACCGTCCTGCTCACCGGTGCGGCCGGATTCATCGGCCTCCACGCCGGCTCGGCCCTGCTCGATCGGGGTGATAGGGTCGTCGGCGTCGATAACGTGAACGCCTATTACGATCCGGCTCTGAAGCTGGCCCGGCTTGATCGTCTGCTACCGCGCAACGGTTTTGCCTTCGAGAAGCTCGACATCGCCGATCGGGCGGCCATGGAGGAGTTGGCCCGCCGCTATCCCACGATCGACCGCATCGTCCACCTGGGCGCCCAGGCCGGGGTGCGCCATTCGCTCAAGGCGCCGCATGACTATCTTTCGGCCAATCTGGCCGGCCATCTCAACGTGCTCGAACTGGCCCGCCACCTCCGGGGGCTCAAGCACCTGGTCTATGCCAGCTCCTCCTCGGTCTATGGCGCCAACTCCAAGCTGCCCTTCGCCGTCGAAGACCGTACCGACCGACCGGTGTCGCTCTATGGTGCCACCAAGATGGCCGACGAGCTGATGACCCAGGCCTATAGTCACCTCTACCGCATCAAGGCGACCGGCCTGCGCTTCTTTACCGTTTACGGCCCCTGGGGCCGGCCCGACATGTCGCCCTACATCTTCACCAGCAAGATCATCGCCGGCGAGCCGATTCCGGTCTTCAACCATGGCGACATGCGGCGCGACTTCACCTATGTCGATGATGCGGTGGCGGGCATCCTCGGCTGCCTCGACCGGCCGCCCGTTGATGGGCGGGATGCGGAGACGGCGCCGCATCGCATCTACAACATCGGCAACAGCCGGTCCGAAGCCCTGCTCGATTTCATTGCCGCCACGGAGAAGGCGACGGGCCGCAAGGCGGTCATCGATCTGCAGCCCATGCAGCCGGGCGACGTCAAGGAAACCTATGCCGACATATCCGCAGCCCGGCGGGATTTCGGCTTCGCGCCCAAGACGCCGATCGGCGAGGGCATGGCCCGCTTCGTCGCGTGGTACCGCGCGTACCATCGGGTCTGACTTAAGCTCTTGAATTGTCGGTCTTAGCTCTATATGAGAACGGCATTGCAGCGCGGGGGCCCGGGATAACGCGCATGGCAAAGAAGCTGGGCAAGGCCGACATCAACGATCTCGTCTCTGCACTCGAGCGGCAGGCGACGGACATTCTCGCCTTCGCCGGCCAGGCCGAGCGCAAGACGCGGACCGAGCTGCACGACCTCAAGGAAAAGTTCCGCGAGCGGGTCGACGTCTTCGAGGCCCTGCTGCTGACCATCGAAAGCAAGCTCGACGACCTGAGCCGCGACAAGCGCGATCGGCTGCGCCGGCAGATCGACGAGCTGACCTTGTTCGTGTTGTCGAAATCGGTGCACAGCAATATCGAGTTCTGCCGCCTCGTCCAGGCAGGTGACGAAATGCCGCTCTGGGCGCGCGAGATATTCGCGCGCGACGTGGCGGTGCTCGAGCGCGCGCGCGAGCGCCTCAGCGATCCGCAATATGCCGACCGTGTGCGCCAGGACGATCTGGCCAACATCGACACCATGATCGGCATCCTCACCGAGCTGATCGCCAAGGCGCCGCAGCTGCCGGTCTTCAAGCCGCAGCGCTGGGCCGACGAGTACTATCCGGAATACGTCTTCAAGTAAGGCCGGCGCCCGCAGTGGCCGGCCTATCGGTCCTGGCGGCTCTCCCCTAGACTGTGTCCGCCTGCGCGGATGTCGATACCGCGCATCGACTTGGGGAATCCGCCATGCTGACCAATTCCGCCGAGCTCAGTCCGCGGCTGCTGCGCCTCTATACCGGCGCGGTCGCCGACATTATGGACGATATGGGCTATCGCAACCAGTGCCTGCCCGCGGCGATTCGACCGCTCGATCCGAAGATGAAGGTCGCAGGTCCCGTCTACCCGGTGCGTGGCCGCGCCAAGCCGCCGGGCGATCGGCCCGATCCGCGCTATCGCCAGATGGACATGCTCGACGGAATATTTCCCGGCTCGGTCGTCGTGATCGAGCCGGGCGACGAGACGCGCGCGGCGCATTGGGGCGAACTGATGAGCAACACGGCGCGCCAGAAGGGCGCCGTCGGCTGCGTCGTCAACGGCGGCCTGCGCGACTCGATGCAGATTCTCGAAATCGGCTTCCCCGTGTTCCGCAAGTTCCATTCGCCGCTCACCGCGGTCTACCGCTTCGAGATCACCGATTTCGGGCAGCCGATCGACGTCGGCGGCGTTTCGGTCATGCCCGGCGATTTCGTGCTCGGCGACATCGACGGCGTGCTGATCGTTCCGCAGAAGATCGCCGCCGAAGTGGTGGCGACCGCCGAGGAGGTTCGCGACAAGGAAACGACGGTGCGTGGCAGGCTCCAGTCCGGCGACGACATCCGCGAGCTGTTCGAGAAGTACCGGGTGTTCTAGGAGTAGGTGGTCGACGGCTGATCCTCCCCGGTAGGGCCGGGCAGCCTGAGGGCCAGGCGCCAATGGGCCGGGCGCCAATGGGCCGGGCGCCAATGGGCCGGGTGCCAATGGGCCGGGTGCCAATGGGCCGGGTGCTTGCCGGGCCGGCTAATATGGCGCAGCATGGTTCGATCCGACCGGCGGAGGCGACGTCAAGCCGCCCGCTCAGTCCGGTCACGGCCTTTGAACAGGGGGTCAAAATGCGCATTCACGCTCTCGTAGTCGCGACAGCCTCTGCGCTCTTCGCCGCTGCGGTGGCCGCTCCGTCCGCCGCCCAATCGCTGCCCAAGACGCACGTCAAGGTCGTCGGCCTCAACAGCCCGACCGTCGCCTCGATGCTCGACGAGAAGCCGTTCTGGGCCGACACCATCGCCAAGGCATCGAACGGCGCGGTCAGCGCCGACTACACGCCGCAGGACCAGATGGGCATCGACGACAAGACCATGCTGCGCCTGCTCAAGCTCGGCGTCATGGACTTTGCCGGCATGGATATCTCGAAGATGGCGGGCGACGACCCGCGCTTCGAAGGGTGCGACCTGGCCGGCATCTCGCTCGACATCAAGAAGGCACGCGCCGCGTGCGATGCCTACCGCGCCGTGATCGACCGGCAGATGCAGACGAATTGGAACACCAAGCTGCTCGCCTTCGGCACCAACCCGCCGCAGGTCTTCTGGTGTCGCAGCGCGCTCGGTGGCCTGGCCGATCTGAAGGGCAAGAAGGTCCGCGTCTTCAACAACACGATGCGCGACTTCCTCGAAGGCGTCGGCGCCACCGCGGTCAACATGGCCTTCGCCGAGGTCGTGCCGGCGCTCAACAACGGCGTGGTCGACTGCGCCGTGACCGGCACGCTGTCGGGCAACACGGCCAACTGGCCCGAGGTCGCGACCCACCTCTATCCCATGTATCTCGGCTGGAGCATCAATGTTCAGGCCGTGAACCTCACGACCTGGAAACGCTTTTCGCCCGAGCTGCAGGCCTACTTCACCGACCAGTTCAAGAAGTTCGAGGACAAGATGTGGGCGACCGGCGAAGCGGCCCTCAAGGACGCCGAGAACTGCAACTTCAACAAACAGCCCTGCACCATGGGCAAGCTGGCGAAGATGTCGCTGGTCGAGGTCAAGCCGGCCGAGATGGACACCCACAAGAAGCTGATGGAAACCGCGGTGCTCAAGAACTGGGCCAAGCGCTGCGGCGCGGCCTGCGCGACGGAGTGGAACAACACCGTTGGCAAGGTCCTCGGCCTGACCGCGCCGACCAGCTGAAAGACGCTCGCTTGGTCAGCCCATGTAACCCTCCCCCCTTGCGGGGGAAGGTAGGGTGGGCGGGCGCGCACGCGCAGCTTCGGCCGGCTTTGCCTGGCTGACGTCTCCCCTTGGGCCCTCTCTTCGCTCTCGCGCAGACCGCCTCGCGCTTCGGCCTCTGGCTCGGCGGAGCGCTGATCCTGCTGTCGGCGCTGGTCATCGGCGTCGATGTCGTGCTGCGCAAGGCGCTCGCCTTGTCGGTCGGCGGCGCCGACGAGCTCGGCGGCTACGCGCTCGCGATCGGCACGGCCTGGGGCCTGAGCGCCGCGCTGCTCGACCGCAATCACATTCGCATCGATTCGCTCTATCTGCTGTTTCCCGACTGGCTGCGGGCGGCGCTCGACATTCTGGGGCTGCTCGCCTTCAGCGCCGTGTTCGGCCTGATCGGCTGGCATGCGATCGGGGTCGTCGACCAGTCGCTCACCGCCGGCTCGCGCAGCATGTCAGCGCTTCAGACGCCGCTCGCGCTGCCCCAGGGGATATGGCTCGCCGGGCTCGGCCTCTTCCTCGCCGTCGCCGCGCTTTTGCTGGTGCGCGCGTTGACAATGCTCGGCCGGCGCGACGTCGTCGGCATCGTGCGCCTGATCGGCGTGCGCACGGCCAAGGAGGAGGCGACTGACGAGGTGCGCAGCGCCGAGGCCGTCCACATGCGGATTGGCGGCGAGGAGCGCCGGTCGTGATCGGCGTGGCCCTGGCCATTCTGCTGGTCCTGCTCGCAGTCGCGGTTCCGGTCGCAGGCGCCATGGGCATGCTCGCGCTGGCGCTCAACACGCTTTACTCCAAGCTGCCCCTGTCGCTCGCCATGGGCGAGATGGCCTGGGCGACCTCGAACAACTTCCTGCTCGTCGCCATTCCCTTCTTCGTCATGCTGGGCGAAATCCTCCTGCGCTCGGGCATGGCCGAACGCATGTACAATGCGCTGGTCAAATGGATGCCCTGGCTGCCCGGCGGCCTGATGCATTCCAACATCGCGGCCTGCGCCATGTTCGCGGCGACCTCGGGCTCGAGCGTCGCCACCGCCGCCACCATCGGCACGGTGGCGCTCGGCGAGGTCAAGAAGCACCAGTATTCCGAGCGTCTCTTTCTCGGCACGCTCGCCGCCGGCGGCACGCTCGGCATCCTCATCCCGCCCTCGATCAACATGATCGTCTATGGCGTGCTCACGGATACCTCGATCCCGAAACTCTACCTCGCCGGCGTCATCCCCGGTCTCGTGCTCGCCGGTCTGTTCATGCTGACCGTGCTGATCGCCTGCCTGATCAATCCGGGCCTCGGCGGGCGGCGGGTGACGGCGAGCTGGGACGAGCGCATCAAGAGCCTGCCCGACCTGTTGCCGCCGCTGATCATCTTCCTCGCCGTCATCGGCTCGATCTATGCCGGTCTCGCCACGGCGACCGAGTCGGCGGCGCTCGGCGTGGTCGCGGCGCTCGCGATCTGCGCTTGGCGTCGGCGCCTCACCGTCGCCGTGCTGCGCCAGGTGTTTGAGGGCACCATGCGTACGACCGCGATGGTCATGGCGATCCTGGTCGCCGCCTATTTCCTCAACTTCGTCATCACCTCGATCGGGCTCACCAGCCAGGTCAACCGGGCGATCACGCGGCTCGGCCTCTCGCCCTACGAGCTGCTGTTCGCGGTCATCGTCTTTTACGTCGTCCTCGGCATGTTCATGGAGACGCTGTCGATGATGGTCGCGACCATTCCCATCGTCGCGCCGGTCGTCTTCGCCGCCGGCTTCGACCCGGTCTGGTACGGCGTCATCATGGTGCTGCTGATCGAGACCGCGATGATCACGCCGCCGGTCGGCATCAACCTGTTCGTCGTCCAGGGTGTGCGCGGCCACGGCAAGATCGAGGACGTCATCATCGGGTCGGCGCCCTTCGTCGTCACTCTGCTGTTGATGATATTGATCCTGATTGCGTTCCCTGAGATCGCGATGTGGCTGCCCAAGCTCGCGGCGGGGTAGGTCAGATGCAGGCCGAGCTTGTTCAAGGATGCGAGGTGCCCTATGACGCATAACGTTTTGCGTTATGGGAAGCGATGTGATGTGTCGATTGGGTGATCAAGTCATTCCGGGATTCTGAAGCAGAACTTGTGTGGAGTGGCGACCTCAGCCGGCGCTTACCGCAGGACATTCAGACCGTCGCTCTGCGCAAGCTTCGTATGTTGAACAACGCAAAGCAGCTTCGAGACCTTGCACTACCTCCCAACAATCGACTCGAGGCGTTCCGAGGGGATCGAAGAGGCCAACATAGCATCAGGATCAACCGTCAATGGCGTATCTGCTTTCGCGCCAGCGGCAGGATCAGAAACATGAAGGTGATCGAGAACAGGATGCCGATCGCCGACAGGACCGACGGCAGCCCCCACGCGTCGGTTCCATAGCCGACGAGCGGACCCACAAGCATGAAGGTGCCGCGGACGCCCAGTTGAGTCATGGAGATCACGGTCGCGCGGAACGCTGACGAGACTCTCTCATTGAGCGCCTCCAGGAACAGCACCTCGCCGAGGCCGCGGCCGATCTTGTAGAGGAACCCGAACAAGATCCCGGCCCAACCGAAGAAATATGCCATGCCTAGACACGCGACGACTTGCATCACGCCGACCGCGGCGAGCAGCGGCCGCCAGCCATATCTCTTTGTGGCGCGCGCCGCTGACCTTGCGGCGAAGCCATCGACCAGGCTGAACGCGGCCAACAAGACGCCGAACCACGCAAGCGGCACCTCGGTTTCCTGCCAGTATTTCTGGTTTAGCCAGAACATCGTCAACCCGATGCTCCCCCAAACGACCAGATTGAAGAAGGCAAGCCGCGTGGCCGTGTCGCGCGCCATGATGCTCGAAAGCATCTCCCTGAACTGCTCGGAGCGCGACTTCTTGGCCGGGCTTGGGCGGGCCGGAGGCTCGGCAAGACCGAGCACGAGGAGCGCCGGAATCCAGCTCAAGACCGCGTTGGCCCACAGCAGATGCCCGTAGGACAGGGTGACGACCAGCCCGCCCAGGATTGCGCTCAGCGTCGTGCCTAATTGTGCGGCGAACTTCGCGTTGCCGAGGACGGCCGTCCCGGTGGCCTTCTTGTCGTCGGCTGCGCGATACGAGTCGTAGAGGAACGCCACGTCGCCGCCCGAAATCATGCTGAGGGCGATGCCCATGGTGAGGTGGTAGAAAAGAAAACCCTCGTAGCTATCCCACAGCGGCAGCAAGGTGAAGCTCACCGCCTTCAGCGTCGAGCCGAGCAAGAGCGTCTTCTTTCTGCCCCACAGATCGGACAGCAGTCCCGACGGCACTTCGCCGCACAGGATCACGATTGCGAAGATCGCCTGCAGTTCCATGAACTGCTGCATGCCGATGCCGTTGGTTGCGAAGAAGGGGACCCATACGGCCATCACGATCATGAACTGATCGAAGAAGGAGAAGCCGTAGAGGAGGGGGATGTTCTTCGTCATGGCATCGGTTCACGGACCTCGCGCGCGCGGGGACGCCTCGGGTCAGGACCCGTTCGCGCCGGCTGGCCATGGTTCATGCCGGCTTGCGCCGGCGCGACGGACGTCGTGGCGTCCGATGCCAAGGTCGATCAGCATGTGATCGGACGCCTCCATAGGCAGGCACGCGTCTTCGCGCGCGATCCGGACCCTGGAGAGAGCGAGGAAGATGGTCCGGAACAGTGCCCAGCGGCTCTCGGTCAAGCGGGCGGACGCCGCGACGGAAAGGCAGAAACGATCGGTGATGGCGTCGGTATGCAGCATGATCGTGCTCCCATGCATGGCACCCATGACTGAGCGGAATCCTAACGCCACAATTTCGTTGCAGTGATCCCCGCTTTCGTTGACCTCTGACACGTTTTCGTATCGCCACATCGGTGGTACAAATGGCGCTCGGAGTTGGACAGGCCGCGACCAATGACGGAGGGCCAGGGCTATGAGCGCTCTCGACCGTTTGACGACAGTCGGGCGCAGGACGAAAGCCGAGCCGGCCCGTGCCACGCGATCGGGTCGCACGGCGGTGAGCCGCTTGCGGGCCATGGATTGGGACGATGTCCGGGTCTTCCTCGCAGTCGCCCGGAAGGGTTCGCTGCGTGCCGCCGGGCGCGCGCTCGGGCTCAGCCAGCCGACCGTCGCCCGCCGCCTGTCCGCGTTCGAGGCGACGTTCGGCGGAGAGGCGTTGTTCGACCGCTTGCCCGATGGATTGCGGCTCAACGCCACGGGCGAGCAATTGATTCCGACGGCCGAGAGCGTCGAGGAAGCGGCGCTGACGCTGGAACGGCGGCGCGCAGCGGTGTCGCCGGCGCTCACCGGCACGGTGCGAGTGTCGACCGGCGAGTGCGCTGCCGGGTTTCTATCGCGATGCCTGCTGGAGCCGACCAAGGCGGCGCTGCCGTCCGGCATCACGCTCGAGCTGATCGATTCGCGGCAGAACAAGAATCTCGCGCGCCGCGAAGCCGACATGGCATTGCGTCACAAGCCGCCGGACAGCGGCGATTTCTACGTCTTCAAGGCCGGCACGTTCGCCTGTGCGGTCTACCGCCGACGCGGCGCGGAGGCCGATGCCTGGATCACCTACACGGAGGAGCAGGCTCACTATCCGCCGGCGCTTTGGGTGCAGGGCCAGGTCGAGCTGACGGGCCGGCGGGTGGCGCTGCGTGCATCATCGATGCTGATGCACCTCGAAGCGATTCGCGGCGGCACGGGGCGCGGCGTGCTGCCCTGCTATGTCGGCGACGGTCATCCTTTGTTGGAGCGGCTGACGCCGCCGATCCGGGAGATCGACGCCGCGTACTGGGTCGTCGTTCACCGCGACCTGCGCCGCGCCGCGGTCGTGCGCGCGGTGATCGACTGGATGAAAGCGGTGTTCGCCGAGCAGCGGGACGTGATTGCCGGCAACCGCTAACCTGAACTTTGCCC
>VGDO01000072.1 GCA_016869645.1 Alphaproteobacteria bacterium | reverse complement strand
CACAACCAGCCTGTCGAGCCCCTCAAACAAATTACATGACTACCGTCAAAGCCAAAATCCCCGCACTTTCAATTGCTTAGCTCGAAAATGGGGCAAAGTTCAGTCTAAAGGAGCTTCGCGCGCTTGAGCACGCCGTCGAGCCGCTGGGCGAGTTCCGGCGTGGCCGGCACCATCGGCAGCCGGTGCTCCTCGTTGGCGATTATGCCGAGCCGCTTCATCATGTATTTCATGGGAATCGGGTTGGTGTCGAAGAACACCGCGTTGTTGAGCTCGAATAGCTCGTAGTGCAGCTTGCGCGCCGCCGCCATCTTGCCGGCCAGCGTGAGGTCGGCGAGCCGGGCGACCTTGCCCGGCAGAAGGTTGCCGACCGCATTCATCAGGCCGGCGGCGCCGATTGCCATCATCGGGAAGCTCAGCTCCTCGAGCCCGACGAAGACGCGGAACTCCATGCCGAGCTTGGCCAGCAACTCCGTCACCAGCGCGAGCTCGAGCGCTGCATGCTTGATGCCGACCAGGTGCGGCATCTTGTCGGCAATGCCGGCGATCGTGTCGGCGGTCATGTTGACGCCGGCGCGGCCGGGGATGTGATAGATCATGGTCGGCAACCGGGTGCGCCGGCCCATGTCGAGATAGTACTGCGCGAGGCCGCGCTGCGGCGGACGGATGAAGTAGGGCGTGACGATGAGCAGCGCGTCGGCGCCGGCCTTCTCCGCCGCGCGCGTCATCGCAATCGTGTCGGCTTGGCTCTGGCCGCCCGAGGCGGCGACCACGGTGATGCGCCCCTTGGCGGTGCTGACCGCGACGTCGACCAGCTTGTTGCGCTCGGCAATGGTCAGGGTGCTGGGCTCGGCCGTCGTGCCGTTGACCACGACGCCGTGCGATCCCTCGCGCACCTGGCGCTCGATCAGCCCGGCATAGGCATCGTAGTCGACGCGACCGCTCGTGAACGGCGTGATGATCGGCGGATAGGAGCCCTTGAGCGCCTTGGCCGGCAGCTTGATCATTCGGCCGCGCTCAGCTTGCCCCGGTTGGTCTCGAAGCCGGGCTCGGCACCGAGCAGCGCCGCGGGATGCTTGAGGCTCTCCTGCCAGAGCAGGCTTTCCATTACGATGTTGAGCGGCTGGTCCTGGACCGTCAGTTCGTAGACGTATTCGTCATAGCTCGCGTGGTTGTGCACCGCCCAGCCCGGCGCCGACAGCATGAGGTCGCCGGCCTTCCATTCGTAGACCGTGCCCTCGACGGTCGAACAGCCGCGCCCGGAGAAATAGTAGTTGATCGCCGCCGAGGTATGCCGGTGCGGTCGGTCGACGATCTTGGGCGGACGGATCGTCATGGTCGCGAAGAAATTCGGCGTGTTGCCGTTGGTGCGGCCGGTCATCGGGTTGTAGAGCAGGTAGAGGCGCCGCCCGACATAGTCCTTGCCCAACGCTTCGAGCTTGTCCAAGTGCTGCTTCACCTGAGCCCACGGCCAGTGCAGCGCCTTGGAAACGACCGACGGCGGATTGATCAAGGTCTCGTAGGGCATCAGCCACGCGCCGTCCTCGCTGAGCTGAAAGGTGCCGAACGGGCTCTTGCGGCGCGGATCGTCGGCGCCGACGCTTTCGGGATCCTCGAGCGCCACCGCCGCGACCGGCGGCGGGTCTTCCTCGACGATGTGGATGTTCATCTTCTGCAGCAGCGCCGCGTTCGAATAGGTCAGCCGCACCTGCAGCTCGGCCGTGTCGTTGGCGTGCCAATAGGTCGTGTAGGACGGGTGATTCCAGACGTCGTGCAGCGCGAAGCCGATGCGCTTGCCGCCGACCATGGTGTGGCCCGCGCCGCGGATGCAGAAGTTCACCTCGGTCGCGTTGTGGCGAAAGGGTGCGGTCCGTTCGCCCGGCTTGAGCACGGACAGCTTGACCTCGATGCCCGGCGCCAGCCCGAGCCCCGGTGCCGCCGCCTTGGGGTGCGCGATCAGCACCTCGCGCCTTCCGTGGGCCGGCCGTGGTGCCGCGGCGAGGCGCTCAACCTCGGCATCGATCATCTCCTTGGTGATGACGATCGGCGGCCATAGATCGAGCGGTTGCGACGCGGCGGCGCCGCGATCGACGAAATAGCTGTGTGTGGTCGTCGCCATGTTCGGTCCTCCTCGGGGGCAACGGCCGGCGCCGGCTGCGCCTGGTTTAGGCCCCTGGAATGGAAACGAGGATATCCGCGCCCTCGATCCTCACCTGGAACGTCGCGATGTCGACGGTGACGGGCGCGCCCATCGCCTTGCCAGTCGGAACGTGAAAGCGGCCCTGATGCAGCGGACACTCGACGATGTCGCCCTCGAGATATCCCTCGCTCAGGCTGGCGTCGGCGTGCGTGCAGATGTCATCGGTGGCGTAGACCGTGCCCGCAACGTTGTAGAGCGCGACGTAGCGCGGGCCGACGCGAACCTGCTTCATTTCACCAGGACCGATCTCCGCCATCGTCGCGACCTTGTGCCAACTCGCCTCGCTCACATCAACGCTCCCGGCGGCATTGCCAAATAGTTTGAATTCTAAGGGTTCGTAAACCTTAGGTGCGCCGTCATGGGCTGTCAACGAGCCGCCACCCCGTTGGCGGGGTTTGCTGATTCACTTGCAGCCATCGATGTGTTATCTAGAACTCCGGTCCTCACCCGACGTGAGCCAATGGCTGCGACCGCAACTGCTACTGCCACCGTCAGCGAACGAACCGGCGACCCCCGACGTCACCCCCGGCACAAATGGCCGGCACTGCGCGTCGTGCTGAATGGTCGCATCTGCCAATTGGTCGACTGCTCGTTGGGCGGCATCTTCGTGACCGGCTATTTCGAGGGGAAAGCGGGCGAGAAGGTCGTCGGCGTGATTGCGCATGTCGACTGGGGCGCCAAGAGCCGGCTCGATTTCGAGGCGCACATCGTGCGCGTCAACGGCGACACGGGTGAAGCCGCGGCGGAGTTCGTCGGGCTGAAGACTCACCAGCTCGATCTGCTGATGAGCCTGCTCGCGGAAACGCCCGATGGCGAGGCCCCGGCCGGGCCGCTCATCACGGCGCCTGAACCCGATCTCGAGTCGCTGCCCAGGGAGCGGCCCCGTCGGCCGCCCAGTCGGGCCATGCTCTGGTTCATTCGCACGGTCGACAAGGTCGCCACCGGCGTGTCGGTGCTCGCGGTCGTCATCCTGGTACTGGCGATCGGCGGTTTTGCCATCTCGATTCTGACCGATTTCATGGCCAGCAGTACGAACGAGTCGGCGCGCGCCCTGGTGGACGGCTTCGGCACCCGCGGCACGACGCCGGGAGCCGGCCGCTAGCAAGCTTGCCGATGCGGCGCCGCTTCAGCGCGACGACATCGTCCGAATGAAGGCGAGCAGCGAGCCGAGCTGCGCGCGAGTCAGATCGTGGCCGGGCTTGAGATCGATGCCGATCCGGCCGGCCGCCTCGACCATGATTTGATTGAGCGAGCGCGGGCCGGGTTGGCGGCGCAACTCGCCGACCGCGCGGGCGATTGCGCGGTCGCGCTCGGGCGTGGCGATCCGGCGTTGAACGGCGGGATCCTCGAGGCGTCGCTTGACCCGCTCGATGGCCAGGCGGCCACGGGCGCGCGCACGATGCACGGGCTGCACGGGATTGAGCGCCAGGCCCGGCCATGTCGTCGCCGCTTCCTCGAGATGGCGGTCGCAGAAGGCCAGCAGCACGCTGCGGCGGCCATAGGCGTAGTAGGTTCGATAACCGACCGCGAAGCGCTTTGCCCCGTCCTTGGTGAGACCGAAGGTGACGATTGCCTGTTCCTGGCACATGCAGCACGTCATCATGCCGCGATTCCTGAGGCGCTGGCCCGTTCGTGGGGCTATAGTGTCCATCGCATTATCTCAGCCAGCAGGCAGCGGCGCCATGGCCAAGAACAGCCCGCGCGATGAAGTCCTTGCCCAGATCAGGGCCATGCGCAAGCGCGTCGACCCCGACGTGCTGCGGACGGCGCAGAACTATGCGCGCATCCAATTGGGAATGCCGGTTGAGCTCAACCAAGCCGCGCGCATGTTGCTGCGCGCCACCGCCAATGGCGGGCGGCAGCGCTCGGTCGTGCTTGCAGAACTCGAGCAGTGGTTCGGCAAGGACAAGCGCAAGCACTGACCCCGGCCGGGGCGGCCTGTCCCGTGCTCGCTCATTGGCTCTGACCTGTTTCCTTGCCCCGCCAACTTAGCGCGTGCCTTGGCCGCAGTAATAGGTTAATATCCCCAGACTAAGTCTTTGTTCCCATGACTCAATCATGCGGATGACGCGGGGGATACTCCAGTGAGCAAGCCAAGCAGAAGGCATTGGCGGCGGGCCGGCAGGGCCGCCTTGGCGGGGATGTGCCTGGCATGGTCCGGCGCCGTCCAGGGTGCCGAGACGATCGGCCTGGATCTCGAGCCCACGGTCGAAGTGCGCCGCTGGCAGGCGCCACGCTTTACCTACGGTAACGACGATGTGCGCGGGTCCCTGATCTCCCAGCAGGTCGGCCAGTTCGCGGCCGCCCCGGGCGTGCGCATCAGCTACGAGCCGGGCCGCATGTTCGTCATGCCCCATGCGCTGGGTGATCGCTTCCGCTACCGGCTCAGCTATCGCCATCTCGATGACACGGCGACCTCGATCGGCACCATCGGCACGGGCACCAATCCGACTCTGGTCGGCGTCGGCGGCTCGGCATCCGTCGTCATGCTGACGCCGGCGCGCACGACGGTCCAGGTCGATCACGCCGTGCACGACTTCAATCTGGGCATCGCAACGGACTACGACTTCGTCGGCGACTTCAGCGTCGGAGCCGCGCTGGGCGTCACCTTCGGACAGAGCCGGCAGCGCTATCGCGTGCTCATCGAGGAGGTGTCGACCTTCCGCGATTCGGTCAGTGAGACGGTGCGCCGCAGGTATGTCGGCCCGAGCTTGGGCTTCCAGTTTGGCTGGGACGTGTTGGATGGCCTCAGGTTGCATGCCGGGCTCGGCAGCGCGCTGCTTTGGTCGCAGGCGACGCTGCAAGGCGACGATTGCGCCGGTTCCGCCGCGTCGACGTTCTGCGACGGCTTCTTCCTGCGCACCAACCTCGATCGCAGCTACGACTCCTGGGGCTGGCGCAGTGACGCCAATGTGGGGCTCGCCGTGGCGCTCGGCCCGGCGACTGCGACGATCGAAGGTATTTTCGATGCCGAGTACGCACGTCAGCGAATCAGCAATCCGCGTACCGCCGGCACCGGCCGTCCACCCTCATCTATGACACGACGGTAGGCTATGGCGGACGGGTATCGCTGAACTACCCGTTCTGAGGGGATTGCGTGTCGTTCGACGTTCCCGCTGCGCTCGCTCATGTGCGGGCGGCGATCAACGGCGCCGACATCAGGACCGAACCCTTCCCGCATGTCGTCGCTCTCGATGTGCTGCCCGGCGAAGTCTATCGCTCGCTGCTCGCCTCTTGGCCGCCGGCTGAGCTCCTGGTCTTCACCAATTCGAATCGCCGCCGCCAGCTCACGCTCGAGGTCGATCTCGAGAAATTTCCGCCGGAAATCCGCGAATTCTGGCGCACGATGTCAGTGGTCACCGAGGCGGCGACCCGGCTGCTGGTTGCGCGCCTGCGACCGCATTTCGGCGTCAAGCTCGCGCCGCTGATCGGCGATGACTGGTCAGCCGAGCTCGATCGCTGCGAGCTCGTGTCACGCAGCACGGCGTTGGCCAGCTATAACGGGCAGATCGAGTTGCCGCCGCACGTCGATCACGTCCGCATCTTGACCAACGCATTTCTCTACTGCAGCGAACTCGACCGCGTCGAGCCGGAGCTGGGCACCTGGCTCTACCGCAGCCTGGGGCTCGCGCTCCCCACCAACATCCAGCTCCGACGTCAGCATCTCGACATGTGCCTGCGCAGGCACACGCTGGTGCCCTACCAGGCCAATTCGTGCCTTGCCTATGTCAACGGGCCGACATCGTTTCACGGTGTCGAGCCGGCCGACATCGGCGCGCGCGAACGGCGCCTGCTGCTGTTCAGCTCACGGCTCAAGATCAAGGACGTTAGCCGGCTGCTTGGCGAGGCTTTCGTCGCGCCGCCTCGCCCGGAGTAGAACTGCGCCGCCGGATCGCGCGCGTCCGGCGGCGCGCCGACGCAGCGATCAGGTCGTCGGCTTCTTGGCGGGCTTTTTCGCCACCTTGTCGGCCTGGTCCTTGCCGGCCTCGCCCTTCTTCTGGTTCAGGTGCGCCTGCTTGGCGACGCAGTCCCTGCGTTCCTGCGAGTTCTGCGGAAGTTGGGCGCAGGTGCGACCGGGCGACTTCGGGTCAACCTTCTGGGCGGTCGGCGGCTTTGGCTGAGCGGGTGTTGCCACCCGCGGCGTCGTCGGTGTGGCAGTCTGGCCGATGGCTGCGACCGGGACGGCAGCAAGGGCGAGGGCGGTAGCAACGACAAAGGTCCGAGCGAGCGGTGCGAACACGACCAACCTCCTTGTTTCATGGGGGCGATGCAATAACGCCGATCCTGTCACCTTATTCCTTGTCGATGACCTCGCGCGCACCGGGCACGAAGTCCGCGGCGAATCTCCGCTGCCGATGGCGTCGAAGGACTGTGCGGTATGAACATGTTGACCGCCGCGCCGTCGTCCGACAAGGGGCACATCATGCGCCGGGTCAGCCGCCGGGCGCGCAACCTGGCGCCGACATAGGAGCTGCTCGAGAATACCGGGCAGCGCCTGTCCATCACCGTGTGGGAGAGGCCTTCGACATATCTGCGGTAGACCTAATTGGATTGAGCTCGTCGATGAAATGTCCGGTCAGTTCCAGGCCCGCGCCTTCATTGGGCGCGGTGCCGCTGAGCCGGAAACGAAAGCGAAGCCGACCGCGGATATCAAGGATCTCGGTCAGCGCGACGTGCGGCAGCAGCTCGGCGCCGAGCTCGATCCGGCGGATATCGACCCGCGACGGCATCAATCGGCCGGCCCGGCGTCGGCGCCAGACGGCAAGCAAATCGCTGAGCCGGGGATCGCTCATCCACGAAGTGGGCATTGTGCGCTCGTTGTCGCCCGATGTGCCTTGCCACTCGATCGCTCGATCGACCGGCAGACACGCACGGGGCGCTGGTGCCGGATGCAGGACTCGAACCCGCGACCCCCTGATTACAAATCAGGTGCTCTACCAACTGAGCTAATCCGGCGAACCTTGGTTAAGGCCCTGGGACATTAGGTTTTTTTGTGCCTGGGCGCAACCGTGCCCCGCGGTCGCGCATGTCGGAGTACCCTGGCCATTTGTCAGGATTACGCCTATAGTATCATGAGAGAAAACGGGCGCTCGGCATGATCGCCGCTGCACGGTAACAACGAGACAGTCATCGTTGCGGTTTGGGGGGCTGTTTCTGGGTCAGGCAGGTACGGCGCCAAAGCGCCCGCTTGCTTTGTAAACCTCGGCTTGGGGAGGAAACCATGGCCGATACGCATTCAACCACCCCGCGTACAGCGGCGCGCCCGGCGCCCGCCGGCTCGCGCCGAATGGTGTGGATCGGCGGATGGGCGGTCATCTCGATCGTCTGGCTGATCGGTGCTTGGCTGTATTTCTTCACCTTCGCGCCGCCGATCCGGACCGGCGGCGCCTACGCGCCGCTCTCCGCGGAATAGAAGGCGTGCATCGCCCGGTATTCGGACAAGGATCGCCAGAAGAGCTGTCGCGATCTGATGGCGGTGCAGACCGCCGGTGACGTGACGGGCCAGTACTTCACACGCGGCATGTTCGTGTTCGTCCCACCCCTGCTGCTCGGATTCGCTCTGTGGATCAAGCTCTCGGCCGACAAGGAGCGGGCGACGCCGGTTGGCCGGCCGGCCCATCTGATGTACGAGGGCGGTCAGAGCCCGATGATGGAGGATGCGATGGCCGAGCAGGACGAGAAGCGGCGTCGCGAGAACATGCCGCCTGAACTCGCCAATCTGTTCGGCAAGGGACAACAAGGCGGTCGCCGCTAGCCCCGCAGGCGGGTTCCTGGCAGGTGGGTTCCTGGCAGGCGGGTTCCTGACCGCCTATTTCGTCGCGCGCCGCCGCGCGAGTTCATAGAGCGCCACGGCGGCGGCATTCGACACGTTGAGGCTTGAGATCGGCGGCTGCGTCGGCAGGCGCAGCGTGGCGTCGCATGTCTCGCGCGTGAGTCGGCGCAGGCCCTCGCCCTCCGCGCCCAGCACGAGCGCGATGCGGCCGGACAGATCGGCTTCGGCGAGCGTCTGCGCCGCGGCGGCATCGAGGCCGATGCACCAGAAGCCGGCCTCCTTCATCTGGCGCAGCGCGCGCGACAGATTGACGACGCGCGCCAGCGGAATGACGTCGACAGCGCCCGAGGCGGCCTTGGCCAGCACGCCCGAGACCCGCGGGGCATGACGCTCAGGAACGACAACGGCGCGAGCGCCGAAGGCAGCGGCGGAGCGCAGGATCGCCCCGACGTTGTGCGGATCGGTTACCTGATCGAGCACCATCAGAATCGCGTCTGCGGACGAGGCGGCGGTGGCGAGCAGAGCATCGAAGTCCGCAGGATCGAGCGGCGTGACCTGGACGGCGATGCCCTGGTGCACCGCGCCTGCTGGCAGCAGCCGGTCGATCGCGTCGCGCGCCAGGATCTCGAGCCGGGCAGCCGGCTGCCGGTCGGGGCCGAGCATGTGCGACAGCGCGTCGCGGCCCTCGGGGGTCGCGATCAGCCGGTGCCAGCGACGCGCCGGATTGGCGAGCGCCGCTGCCACGGCATGGAGCCCGTAGAGCCAGTCGCCGGCCCCCTGGCGCCCGCCGGAATCGGGGCCGGAATCGGGGGTTGCAGCGGTGCCGGACCGATCGCGCGGGGCGCTCCCGCTCTGATGCCCCGGGCGGGCGACGGGATGCCGGTTCGGGGCGTCGAAGGAGCCTGATTTGGCTCCCCCTCGATGGGGCTGCCGGCCGCCCGGGTGGGGGCCCCGCTTGCGTCGCGACATGATCCATCTTAGTATGCCGCCGCCACCAAACCTGCAAGTCTGTGCCGATGCCAAAAACATGAGGCACGGGGCGGGTTTCTGTGGCTTTCGAAGTTGACAAGCCGAGGTAAATCACCATAGTGCGCGACTTCCGTTGCTCCGGCTCACCGGCAGGTGCAAGGGAGGGGTGGCCGAGCGGTCAATGGCAGCAGACTGTAAATCTGCCGACGTACGTCTACGAAGGTTCGAATCCTTCCCCCTCCACCAGCCGTGTTGTGAGCGGCCGGGGTGTAGCGAGCGGCCTCACGGGACAGATCGTCGGACGGATCAAGTCTGATGCCGACCCGTATGTCGGAATGATGCGGCAGGAGCAACCGGGCAACGCGAATTTCAGGCGGGTGTAGCTCAATGGTAGAGCAGAAGCCTTCCAAGCTTACGACGAGGGTTCGATTCCCTTCACCCGCTCCAGGCATCCACGCCTGAAGCTCTGACACTCGGCACCGGCCGGCGACGACGGATCAACGCTGCGCGACAGGCGCGGCATCAAGAACGGGAATGCAGGTTCCATGGGCAAGGCTAAATTTGAGCGGACGAAGCCGCACTGCAACATCGGGACGATTGGCCATGTTGATCATGGCAAGACGACGCTGACGGCGGCGATCACGAAGATCCTGGCGGAGCAGGGCAAGGCCGAGTTCATGGCGTACGACCAGATCGACAAGGCGCCTGAGGAGAAGGCGCGCGGCATCACGATCAACACGGCGCATGTTGAGTACCAGACGGACAAGCGGCACTACGCGCATGTCGACTGCCCTGGTCATGCGGACTACGTGAAGAACATGATCACGGGCGCGGCGCAGATGGACGGGGCGATTTTGGTTGTCTCGGCGGCGGACGGCCCGATGCCGCAGACGCGCGAGCACATTCTTCTGGCGCGCCAGGTGGGTGTTCCGGCTCTGGTCGTGTTCATGAACAAGGTTGACATGGTGGACGACCCTGAGCTTTTGGACCTGGTTGAGTTGGAGGTCCGCGAGCTTTTGAAGAGCTATCAGTTTCCGGGCGACAAGATCCCGATCGTGAAGGGCTCGGCCTTGGCTGGGCTTGAGGGTCGTGACGAGAAGATCGGCAAGACGGCGATCATGGAGCTGATGAAGGCTGTGGACGAGTACATCCCGCAGCCTGACCGTCCGAAGGACCGTCCGTTTCTGATGCCGATCGAGGACGTGTTCTCGATTTCGGGCCGCGGCACGGTTGTGACGGGCCGGATCGAGCGCGGCATCGTGAAGGTTGGCGACGAGGTCGAGATCGTCGGTCTGAAGGACACGATCAAGACGGTTGTGACGGGCGTGGAGATGTTCCGCAAGCTGCTGGATTCGGGCGAGGCGGGCGACAACATCGGCGCGTTGCTGCGTGGCACCAAGCGCGAGGAGGTGGAGCGCGGGCAGGTTCTGGCTGCGCCCGGCTCGATCACGCCGCACACGCAGTTCAAGTGCGAGGCCTATATCCTGACCAAGGAAGAGGGCGGGCGTCACACGCCGTTCTTCACGAACTACCGTCCGCAGTTCTACTTCCGGACGACGGACGTGACGGGCGTGGTTCAGCTTCCGTCGGGCACGGAGATGGTGATGCCCGGAGACAACATCGCGATGGACGTCGAGCTGATCGTGCCGATCGCGATGGACGAGGGCCTGCGCTTTGCCATCCGCGAGGGTGGCCGCACGGTCGGCGCCGGCGTCGTCTCCAAGATCATCAAGTAGCGGACCTGACGCGGCGCGAGCGACCACAGGAGTGTAGCTCAACTGGTAGAGCACCGGTCTCCAAAACCGGGGGTTGGGGGTTCGAGCCCCTCCACTCCTGCCAGCTCCCGGTCGCAGGAACCGGGACGGCAGGCGGGCGGGTCGAGCAGGGTATGACGGGGCGGCGGCCGAGGGGCCGATCCGCGAGGTGGAACGGGACATGGCGCTGAGCGACGCGACACAATTCATCAAGCAGGTCCGGCTCGAGGTCTCCAAGGTGACCTGGCCGAGCCGCAAGGAGACGCTGGTTACGACGGCCATGGTGTTCGCCATGGTGTTCGCCGCCGCGATCTATTTCTTCGTCGTCGACTGGGTGCTGCAGCACATCGTCCGCCTGGTCCTGGGCATGTGGAGCTGAAGCGATGGCGATGCGCTGGTACGTCATCCACGTCTATTCCGGCTTCGAGAAGAAGGTCGCCGTGTCGATCCGCGAGCAGGCGGAGCAGAAGGCCATGACCGACCGGATCGGCGAGGTGCTGGTTCCGACCGAAGAGGTCGTCGAGATGCGCCGCGGCGCCAAAGTCAATTCCGAGCGCAAGTTCTTCCCGGGCTACGTGCTCGTGAAGATGGATATGACCGACGAGACCTGGCACCTGGTCAAGAACACGCCCAAGGTGACCGGCTTCCTCGGCGGGCGCGGCCGCCCCTCGCCGATCTCCGATACCGAGGCCGAGCGCATCATTCGCCAGGTGGCCGAGGGCATCGAACGGCCGAAGCCGTCGATCCGCTTCGAGGTCGGCGAACAGGTTCGCGTGTGCGATGGTCCGTTCACCTCGTTCAACGGCCTGGTCGAGGAGGTCGATGAGGAGAAGGCGCGACTCAAGGTCGCGGTGTCGATCTTCGGTCGTGCGACACCGGTCGAGCTGGAGTACTCGCAGGTCGAGAAGGTTTAGCGCGCGAGGGACGGGTGTCGAGCCCGACCCTCGTCATTGGCAACGTGCCCGGCGGGAATGTTTCCTCCGGGCCATCCGCGGGAGGCGAGCCATCGCCGATGTACCGCGACCCTAGGACATGAAAGGGCTGTGAAATGGCAAAGAAAGTCGTCGGCTACATCAAACTGGAGGTGCCGGCGGGGCAGGCTAACCCGTCGCCACCGATCGGTCCCGCGCTTGGCCAGCGCGGACTGAACATCATGGAGTTCTGCAAATCCTTCAACGCGCAAACGCAGGCGCTCGAAAAGGGCATGCCGATTCCCGTGGTGATCACCGCCTTTGCGGACCGCACCTTCACCTACATCACCAAGACCCCGCCCAACAGCTACTTCCTGCGCAAGGCGGCGGGCTTGGAAAAGGGCTCACAGACGCCGGGCCGCGACGCGGTCGGCAAGGTCACGATGGCGCAGATCCGCGAGATCGCGAAGACCAAGATGCCCGACATGAACGCCAACGATATCGACGGCGCATGCAAGATGTTGGTTGGCTCGGCCCGCTCGATGGGCCTGGAAGTGGTGGAGTAGCGCCATGGCCGGCAAGAAACTCACGGACGCGTACAAGAAGATCAACCGCGAGCACTTCTACACGGTCGACGAGGCAGTGAAGATCATCAAGGGCTCGGCCAAGGCGAAGTTCGACGAGACGATCGAAATTGCCATCAACCTCGGCGTCGATCCGCGCCACTCCGACCAGATGGTGCGTGGCGTCGTGGCGCTGCCGCACGGCACCGGCAAGTCGGTGCGCGTCGCGGTCTTCGCCAAGGGCGATCGCGCCGAGGCCGCCAAGAAGGCCGGGGCCGACATCGTCGGCGCCGAAGACCTCGCCGAGAAGATCAACGGCGGATTCATGGACTTCGACCGCGTGATCGCCTCGCCCGACATGATGGCCGTGGTCGGCAAGCTGGGTAAGGTGCTGGGCCCGCGCGGCCTGATGCCCAATCCGAAGCTCGGCTCGGTGACACCCAATGTCGGCGACGCGGTCAAGGCCGCGAAGGCCGGCCAGGTCGAGTTCCGCGTCGAGAAGGCGGGCATCGTCCATGCCGGCATCGGCAAGGCGAGCTTCACCGAACAGGCGATTGCCGACAATGTGCGTGCCTTCGTCGGCGCGATTTCGCGGGCGAAGCCGTCGGGCGCCAAGGGCAATTTCTTTCTCAAGGTGTCGCTGAGCTCGACCATGGGGCCGGGCCTCAAGCTCGACATCGGCGGATTGACGACGGGCCAGGCCGCCGCCTGAGGCGGCGGTCCGGCGCATGAGGAACTCGCCCGCCCGCCCTCGCATGTCGAGGACGAGCGGGTGACGAGACGGCGGCGGCGCCTTCGGGAACCGTCGTCGACCTGTCCAAGACTGCGGGCGAGCCCGGATGGCCATGCCGATCCAGGTTCTTAATGGGGCAGCGACCCCGCCGGCATAGACAGGGTACAGGCTTTGAGCCGTCCGACCGGACGGCTCCGGGCTTGGACTGCTGGGACAGGCGAACCGGACGAAGCGCGATCTGCTTCGTCCATGTGCAACCGGTCCGGTTTCGGTGCGGCCTTCAGGGGTCACGCCGGGGACGGACCAGATATCGGAGACGACCTTGAACCGTACGGAAAAAGGTGAAGTAGTCTCCGCGCTGCACAAGACGCTTGCTGCAACCGCCCTCGTGGTGGTGACCCGGCAGGTCGGTCTGACCGTGGCGGAGGTCTCGAACCTTCGCCGCAAGATGCGTGCAGCCGGAGCCGGCTACAAGGTGGCCAAGAACAGGCTCGCGCGTCTCGCTCTGAAGGGCACGAAGTTCGAGAAGCTGGATCCGCTGTTCAAGGGGCCGACCGCGATAGCGTTCTCGGCCGACCCCATTGCGGCGGCGAAAGTTGCCGTGGACTTCGCGAAGGACAACGAAAAGCTGACCATCCTGGGCGGCGCGTTCGGCGAGCAGATGCTCGACGCGAGCGGCGTCAAGGCTCTGGCGACGCTGCCTTCGCTGGACGAACTCCGCGGCAAGATCGTGGGCCTGCTCGTGGCGCCCGCCACCAAGGTGGCGCGCGTCATCCAGGCCCCGCCAGCCCAGCTCGCCCGCGTGCTCGGTGCCTATGCCAGGAAGAGCGAGGCGGCCTGATCAGCCGCATCTGATCGACAACCATTCGGCCCGCAGGCCTTGAGCCGGCGGGTCGCCAAGCCAAGATGAAGGAGTATGGGACATGTCCGATTTGAATAGCCTGGTCGACCAGCTGTCCAAGCTGACCGTGCTGGAGGCCGCCGAGCTCGCCAAGATGCTCGAGGAGAAGTGGGGCGTTTCCGCGGCAGCGCCCGTGGCGGTTGCCGCTGCCGGTGGCGGTGCAGCGGCCGCGGCTCCGGTCGAGGTGAAGGATACCTTCGACGTCATCCTGACCAGCGCCGGCGAGAAGAAGATCAACGTGATCAAGGAAGTGCGCGCGATCACCAGCCTCGGCCTGAAGGAGGCCAAGGACCTGGTCGAGGGTGCGCCCAAGCCGGTCAAGGAAGGCGTCAACAAGGACGAGGCCGCCAAGCTGAAGAAGCAGCTCGAAGACGCCGGCGCGACCGTCGAGGTGAAGTGATCCCAGTTGTTGAGCATCGGTCATTCGGGCCGGACCGGGCGGGGCGTCAGCGCCGCCGCGGTCCGGCCCCATTTTGCAATTTTGATTGCGGTTTCGGCCGCCGATTGACGGCGGCGCGCGGACACGAGCCGATCGGGCAACCGGTCGCTGCGATGAGGAGCATCCATGGCTAAGTCGTTCACGGGTCGTAAGCGCATTCGCAAGTCGTTCGGCCGGATCGCCGAGGTGGCGCCGATGCCGAATCTGATCGAGGTGCAGAAGAGCTCCTACGACCATTTCCTGCAGATGAACGTGCTGCCCGAGCAGCGCCAGAGCGTCGGCCTGCAGGAAGTCTTCAAGGGCGTGTTCCCGATCACCGACTACGCCGAGCGCGCCCAGCTCGAGTTCGTCCGCTACGAGCTCGAGCTGCCGAAGTACGACGTCGAGGAATGCCAGCAGCGCGGCATGACCTTTGCCGCGCCGCTCAAGGTGACGCTGCGGCTGGTCGTGTGGGACGTCGACGAGGAGACCGGATCGCGCTCGATCCGCGACATCAAGGAGCAGGATGTCTATATCGGCGACATGCCGCTGATGACCGCGAACGGCACGTTCATCATCAACGGCACCGAGCGCGTCATCGTTTCCCAGATGCACCGCTCGCCCGGCGTGTTCTTCGACCACGACAAGGGCAAGGCGCATTCCTCGGGCAAGTACCTGTTCGCCGCGCGCGTCATTCCCTATCGCGGCTCGTGGCTCGATTTCGAGTTCGACGCCAAGGACCTCGTCTATGTGCGCATCGATCGGCGGCGCAAGCTGCCGGCGACGACGCTGCTGCTGGCGCTCGACGGCGCGCATACCGAGAAGTTGCGCACCGAGCGCGCCAGCCGCGGCGAGAAGCTGACGGAGGAGGAAGAGCGCAACGGCGGCATGTCGAAGGAGGAGATCCTCTCCGCGTTCTACGACACCACCGTCTTCACGCGCAGCGGCAAGGGCTGGAAGACGCCGTTCGTCATCGAGAAGATGAAGGGTCAGAAGCTGATCCACGACCTGGTCAATGCCAAGACCGGCAAGTCGGTGGCGCCGGCCGGCGAGAAGATTTCGCCGCGCCTCGCCAAGAAGCTGCAATCCGAGGGCCTCAAGGACATCTTCGTCACCAACGAGGAATTGGCCGGCCGCTACGCCGGCGCCGATCTGATCAACGAGCAGACCGGCGAGGTGCTGGTCGAAGCGGGCGACGAGCTGACCGCCAAGGTGATCGAGCAGCTGACCGACTTCGGCATCGACAGCGTGCCCGTGCTGTCGATCGACCACATCAATGTCGGCGGCTACATGCGCAACACGCTGGCGGTCGACCGCAACGCCAACCGCGAGGACGCACTGATCGACATCTACCGCGTCATGCGCCCGGGCGAACCGCCCACCTTCGAGACGGCCATGGCGCTGTTCCAGGGGCTGTTCTTCGACACCGAGCGCTACGACCTGTCGGCCGTCGGCCGCGTCAAGATGAATGCGCGCCTCGGCCAGGTGACCGAGGACACAGTGCGCGTGCTGCGCAAACAGGACGTGCTGGCGATCCTCAAGGTCCTGGTCGAGCTCAAGGACGGCCGCGGCGAGATCGACGACATCGACCATCTCGGCAACCGGCGCGTCCGCTCGGTCGGCGAGCTGATGGAGAACCAGTACCGCATCGGCCTTCTGCGCATGGAACGCGGGATCCGCGAGCGCATGAGCTCGGTCGAGATCGACACGATCATGCCGCACGATCTGATCAACGCGAAGCCGGCGGCCGCCGCTGTGCGCGAGTTCTTCGGGTCCTCGCAGCTTTCGCAGTTCATGGACCAGACCAACCCGCTGTCGGAGATCACGCATAAGCGGCGCCTGTCGGCCCTCGGGCCGGGCGGCCTGACCCGCGAGCGCGCCGGCTTCGAGGTGCGCGACGTGCACCCGACCCATTACGGCCGGATCTGCCCGATCGAGACGCCGGAAGGTCCGAACATCGGCCTCATCAACAGCCTGGCGACCTACGCGCGGGTCAACCAGTACGGCTTCATCGAGAGCCCGTACCGCAAGGTCGAGAACGGCCGCGTCAGCGACGTGGTCGTCTACCTCTCTGCCATGGAGGAAGGCCGCTACACCATTGCTCAGGCCAACGCCGAGCTCGACGAGAAGGGCCGCTTCACGGCCGACCTCGTCAGCGTGCGCCGGGCCGGCGATTTCGGTCTCGCGCGCCCCGAGGACATCCAGCTGATCGACGTGTCGCCCAAGCAGCTGGTCTCGGTCGCCGCGGCGCTGATCCCGTTCCTGGAGAACGACGACGCCAACCGCGCGTTGATGGGCTCCAACATGCAGCGGCAGGCCGTGCCATTGCTGCGCGCCGAGGCGCCGCTGGTCGGCACCGGCATGGAGCACACGGTCGCGCGCGACTCGGGCGTGGCGATCGCCGCGCGCCGCGCCGGCGTGATCGACCAGGTCGATGCGACCCGCATCGTCGTGCGCGCGACGGGCGAGACGTCGAGTGCGGCGTCGGGCGTCGACATCTACAACCTGCTCAAGTTCCAGCGCTCCAACCAGAACACCTGCATCACCCAGCGTCCGCTGGTGAAGGTCGGCGATCTGGTCGGCCAGGGCGACATCATCGCCGACGGTCCGTCGACCGATCTCGGCGAGCTGGCGCTCGGTCGCAATGTGCTCGTCGCGTTCATGCCGTGGAACGGCTACAACTTCGAAGACTCGATCCTGATCTCCGAGCGGATCGTCAGCGAGGACGTCTTCACCTCGATCCACATCGAGGAATTCGAGGTGATGGCGCGCGACACCAAGCTCGGCCAGGAGGAGATCACCCGCGACATCCCGAACGTCGGCGAGGAAGCGCTCAAGAACCTCGACGAGGCGGGCATCGTCTATATCGGCGCCGACGTCAAGCCGGGCGACATCCTGGTCGGCAAGGTGACGCCGAAGGGCGAGTCGCCGATGACCCCCGAGGAGAAGCTGCTGCGCGCCATCTTCGGCGAGAAGGCGTCCGACGTGCGCGACACGTCGCTGCGCGTTCCGCCGGGCGTGTCGGGCACCATCGTCGAGGTCCGGGTGTTCTCGCGCCGCGGCGTCGAGAAGGACGAGCGCGCGCTCGCCATCGAGCGCGCCGAGATCGAGCGTCTCGCCAAGGACCATGACGACGAGCGGGCGATCCTCGAGCGCAGCTTCACCGCGCGCCTGCGCGAACTGCTGATGAACCGCAAGATCGCCGGCGGTCCGCGCGGCATCAAGGTCGGCGGCCGGGTCACCGAATCGCTGCTGACCGAGTACCAGCCGCACCAGTGGCGCCAGATCGCCGTCACCGACGATCAGGTGATGACCGACATCGAGCAGCTCAAGAACCAGTTCGACGACAGCGTGTCGAAGCTCAAGGCGCGCTTCGAGAACAAGGTCGAGAAGCTGCAGCGCGGCGACGAGCTGCCGCCCGGCGTCATGAAGATGGTCAAGGTGTTCGTCGCGGTGAAGCGCAAGCTGCAGCCGGGCGACAAGATGGCCGGCCGCCACGGCAACAAGGGCGTGATCAGCCGGATCACGCCGGCCGAGGACATGCCGTACCTCGAAGACGGCGTGCCGGTCGACATCGTGCTCAACCCGCTCGGCGTGCCAAGCCGCATGAATGTCGGCCAGATCCTCGAGACCCACCTCGGCTGGGCGTCGGCCGGCCTCGGCCGCCAGGTCGCCGAGGTGGTCGACAAGGTGCAGAAGTCGCGCAATGTCGAGGAGCTGCGCAAGCAGATGCGCCGCATCTACGGCCGCGACTCCTACAAGCACGAGATGGAAGAGCTGTCGGATGACGAAATCCTCGAGCTTTGCCGCAACCTCTCGAACGGCATCCCCGTGTCGAGCCCGGTGTTCGACGGCGCGCGCGAGGAGGACATCGTCGAGATGCTGGAGAAGGCCGGCGTCGACCGCTCCGGACAGGTCACGCTGATCGACGGACGCACCGGCGAGCCGTTCGACCGCAGGGTCACGGTCGGCTACATCTACATGCTGAAGCTGCACCACCTGGTCGACGACAAGATCCACGCGCGTTCGATCGGCCCGTACAGCCTGGTCACCCAGCAGCCGCTGGGCGGCAAGGCGCAGTTCGGCGGTCAGCGTTTCGGCGAAATGGAGGTGTGGGCGCTCGAGGCCTACGGCGCCGCCTACACGCTCCAGGAGATGCTCACAGTCAAGTCGGACGACGTGTCCGGTCGCACCAAGGTCTACGAGGCGATCGTGCGCGGCGACGACAATTTCGAGGCCGGCATCCCCGAATCGTTCAACGTCCTGGTCAAGGAGCTGCACTCGCTCGGCCTCAACGTCGAACTGAATCAGCGCAGCTACTGAGCCATTCGCGAATTCGTGACGCGGCCCCGCCAGGGGCAGCAGGAGAGTTGAGATGAATGAATTGATGAACCTGTTCGGCCAGAGCAAGGGTCCGGCGAGCTTCGATCAGATCCGCATCTCGATCGCGAGCCCGGAGCGCATCCGCTCGTGGTCGTTCGGCGAGATCAAGAAGCCGGAGACCATCAACTATCGCACCTTCAAGCCGGAGCGCGACGGCTTGTTCTGCGCGCGCATCTTCGGTCCGGTGAAGGACTACGAGTGCCTGTGCGGCAAGTACAAGCGCATGAAGTACCGCGGCATCACCTGCGAGAAGTGCGGCGTCGAGGTGACGCTGACCAAGGTGCGCCGCGAGCGCATGGGTCACATCGAGCTGGCCTCGCCGGTCGCGCACATCTGGTTCCTGAAGTCGCTGCCGAGCCGCATCGGCCTGCTGCTCGACATGACGCTCAAGGATCTCGAGCGCGTGCTCTATTTCGAGAACTATGTCGTGGTCGAGCCGGGCCTGACCACGCTGAAGCTGCACCAGCTGCTGGGCGAAGAGGAGTTCCTCAAGGCGCAGGACGAGTTCGGCGACGAGGCCTTCACGGCCAAGATCGGCGCCGAAGCGCTCAAGGACATCCTCGGCGCGATCGACCTCGATTCCGAGCGTGACCGCCTGCGCGTCGAGCTCAAGGAGACCTCGTCGGAAGCCCGGCGCAAGAAGCTGGTCAAGCGGCTCAAGCTGGTCGAGGCGTTCATCGATTCCGGCTCGCGGCCGGAATGGATGATCCTCGACGTGATCCCGGTCATCCCGCCCGAGCTGCGTCCGCTGGTCCCGCTCGACGGCGGCCGCTTCGCGACCTCCGATCTCAACGATCTCTACCGGCGCGTCATCAACCGCAACAACCGACTGAAGCGCCTGATCGAGCTGCGCGCGCCCGACATCATCGTGCGCAACGAGAAGCGCATGCTGCAGGAGGCGGTCGACGCGCTGTTCGACAATGGCCGCCGCGGCCGGGTCATCACCGGCGCCAACAAGCGGCCGCTGAAGTCGCTCTCCGACATGCTCAAGGGCAAGCAGGGCCGCTTCCGCCAGAACCTGCTCGGCAAGCGCGTCGACTACTCCGGCCGCTCGGTCATCGTCGTCGGTCCCGAGCTCAAGCTGCACCAGTGCGGCCTGCCCAAGAAGATGGCGCTCGAGCTGTTCAAGCCGTTCATCTACTCCAAGCTCGAGCTCTACGGTCTCGCCAGCACGATCAAGGCCGCCAAGCGCATGGTCGAAAAGGAGCGGCCGGAAGTCTGGGACATTCTCGAGGAGGTCATCCGCGAGCATCCCGTGCTGCTCAACCGCGCGCCGACGCTCCACCGCCTCGGCATCCAGGCCTTCGAGCCGGTGCTGATCGAAGGCAAGGCGATCCAGCTCCATCCGCTGGTGTGCACGGCCTTCAACGCCGACTTCGACGGCGACCAGATGGCGGTCCACGTGCCGCTGTCGCTGGAAGCCCAGCTCGAGGCGCGCGTGCTGATGATGTCGACCAACAACATCCTGTCGCCCGCCAACGGCAAGCCGATCATCGTGCCCTCGCAGGACATCGTGCTCGGCCTCTACTACCTGACGATGGATCGCGCCGGCGAGAAGGGCGAAGGCATGTCCTTCACCAACATCGGCGAGATCGAGCAGGCGCTCGACGCCAACGCGGTGACCTATCACAGCCGCGTCAAGTGCCGGTACAACACGGTCGACGCCAAGGGCAAGCCGATCATCGTGCGCATCGAGACGACGCCGGGCCGCATGATCCTGGCCCAGCTCCTGCCCAAGCACCCGAACGTGCCGGTCTCCCTGATCAACCGCTTGTTGACCAAGAAGGAGATCTCGAACGTCATCGACGTGGTCTATCGCCACTGCGGCCAGAAGGAGACGGTGATCTTCGCCGACCGCATCATGGCGCTCGGCTTCAACCACGCGTGCAAGGCCGGCATCTCCTTCGGCAAGGATGACCTGATCATCCCGGCGACCAAGAATGCCCTCGTGCGCGAGGCGCAGGACCGGGTCAAGGAGTTCGAGCAGCAGTATCTCGACGGCCTGATCACCCAGGGCGAGAAGTACAACAAGGTGATCGACGTCTGGTCGGCCTGCACCGACAAGGTTGCCGAGCAGATGATGCAGTCGATCTCCAAGGAGACCGGCCGCAACGTCAACTCGGTGTGGATGATGGCGCATTCCGGCGCCCGCGGCTCGGCCGCGCAGATCAAGCAGCTGGCCGGCATGCGCGGCCTGATGGCCAAGCCGTCGGGCGAGATCATCGAGACGCCGATCATCTCCAACTTCAAGGAAGGCCTGACCGTGCTCGAGTACTTCAACTCGACGCACGGCGCGCGCAAGGGCCTGGCCGACACGGCGCTCAAGACGGCCAACTCCGGCTATCTGACTCGCCGACTGGTCGACGTGGCGCAGGATTGCATCATCACGGAGGAGGACTGCGGCACGACCGAAGGCCTGACCGTGCGCTCGATCGTCGAAGGCGGCGAGGTCATCGCGTCGCTCGGCGAGCGCATCCTCGGCCGCGGCGCGGCGCAGGACATTTTCCACCCGCTGTCAGGCGACGTCCTGGTCAAGGCGGGCCAGCTGATCGAAGAGGACGCGGTCGACATCATCGAGCGCGCCGGCATCGACCAGGTGCGCATCCGCTCCGTGCTGACCTGCCAGAGCCGCGTCGGCGTGTGCGGCTGCTGCTACGGGCGCGATCTCGCGCGCGGCACGGTGGTCAATGTCGGCGAGGCGGTCGGCGTGATCGCCGCGCAGTCGATCGGCGAGCCGGGCACGCAGCTGACGATGCGCACCTTCCACATCGGCGGCGCGGTCCAGCGCGGCGCCGAGCAGTCGTCGATCGAAGCCTCGCTCGACAGCAAGTTGAAGATCAACAACCGCAACGTCGTGATCAACAGCGCGGGCGTGCCCGTCGTCATGGGCAGGAATTGCGAAATCGTGCTCTACGACGAGAACAACCGCGAAAAGGCGCGCCACCGCGTGCCCTACGGCGCGCGCCTGCTGAGCGACGACGGCGCCATGGTCAAGCGCGGCCAGCGCCTCGCCGAGTGGGATCCCTATACGCTGCCGATCATCACGGAGCGCGAGGGCATCGCCCACTATGTCGACCTGATCGAGGGCGTCTCCATGCGCGAGATCGTCGACGAGGCGACCGGCATTTCCAACAAGGTCGTGATCGACTGGAAGCAGCAGCCGCGCGGCAACGAGCTGCGGCCCCGCATCACGCTGCGTGACGCCGACGGCGAAGTCGTCCAGCTCACCAGCGGCATGGAGGCGCGCTACTACATGTCGCTCGACGCCATTCTCTCGGTCGAGAACGGCGCCTATGTGAAGGCCGGCGACGTGCTGGCGCGTATCCCGCGCGAATCGTCGAAGACGCGCGACATCACCGGCGGTCTGCCGCGCGTGGCCGAGCTGTTCGAGGCGCGCCGGCCCAAGGACTTCGCGATCATCAGCGAGGTCGACGGCCGCGTCGAGTTCGGCAAGGACTACAAGGCCAAGCGCCGCATCCTCGTGGTGCCGGCCGACGGCCAGGGCGACGCCAGGGAGTACCTGATCCCGAAGGGCAAGCACATCAGCGTGCACGAAGGCGACTACGTGCAGAAGGGCGACCTGCTGATGGACGGCAATCCGGTGCCGCACGACATCCTGAGCGTGCTCGGCGTCGAGGCGCTGGCGAGCTACCTGACCAACGAGATCCAGGACGTCTATCGTCTGCAGGGCGTGAAGATCAACGACAAGCACATCGAGGTGGTCGTCCGCCAGATGCTGCAGAAGGTCGAGATCATGGATCCCGGCGAGACGACCTTCCTGGTCGGCGAGCAGGTCGACCGCAGCGAGTACGACGAGGTCAACTCGCGCGCGGTGGCCGACGGCTTCAAGCCGGCGACCTGCCGGCCGGTGCTGCAGGGCATCACCAAGGCCTCGCTGCAGACCAAGTCGTTCATCTCGGCGGCCTCGTTCCAGGAAACCACGCGCGTGCTCACCGAGGCCTCGGTCTCGGGCCGCGTCGACAGCCTGGAAGGCCTCAAGGAGAACGTCATCGTCGGCCGCCTGATCCCGGCCGGCACCGGGGCGGTCATGAACCGCCTCAAGGCGATCGCCGCCCAGCGCGACCGCGAGCTGCAGGCCCAGCAGGCAGCCCCGGCCATCGACCAGACGCCGGCCGCGGAATCGAACGCGGCGGACGACTAGGGCGCCGGCCCGGCCGTCCTTCCACGGCGCCGGCCGGGCCCTTGAAACAGTCTTGCGCGGGCGCCTCTCGGGGCGCCCGTTTCTTTGCCGTAGAGCCCTGAAAAATCGGATGATTTTGCCTTAATCTTTTCCTTGACGGGGGTAGGCCGCATCAATAGTATCCCGGCCGCCTCAGCGGGGGGCGGCTGTCGGAGAGCAATCCGAGACGCGTCCCTCTAGAACTAGTGACGACATGTCACGGGCCTACCAGCCCTATGTTCGCCGCCCGCGGGACGCTCGCTCGAGAGAGACGGACTCGCCGGGCGGTTTTTATTTTTCAGTTCGCCCCGTCACAAGGAACCGGTTCATGCCGACGATCAACCAGTTGATCCGCAGTCCGCGGCGGTCACCCTCTGCGCGCAACAAGGTGCCGGCGCTCCAGCAGTCGCCCCAGAAGCGCGGCGTGTGCACGCGCGTCTACACGACGACGCCGAAGAAGCCGAACTCGGCCCTGCGCAAGGTCGCGCGCGTGCGCCTGACCAACGGCTTCGAGGTGACGAGCTACATCCCGGGCGAGGGCCACAATCTGCAGGAGCATTCGGTCGTCATGATCCGCGGCGGTCGCGTCAAGGACCTGCCCGGCGTGCGCTACCACATCATCCGCGGCAGCCTGGACACGCAGGGCGTCAAGGACCGCCGCCAGCGCCGGTCCAAGTACGGCGCCAAGCGTCCGAAGTAAGGGAGACCCGTCGATGTCGCGCCGCCGCTCCGCTGACCACCGTGAGATCACGCCGGACGCCAAGTTCGGCGACCTCGTCGTCGCCAAGTTCATGAACTGCCTCATGTTCTCGGGCAAGAAGTCGGCCGCCGAGAGCATCGTCTACGGCGCCTTCGATCGCATCCAGAAGCGCTCGGGCCAGGACCCGCTCAAGATCTTCCACGACGCGCTCGGCAACGTGAAGCCGGCGCTCGAAGTGCGCTCGCGCCGCGTTGGCGGTGCGACCTACCAGGTGCCGGTCGAAGTCCGCCCCTCGCGCGCCCAGGCGCTGGCGATCCGCTGGATCATCGACGTCGCGCGCGGCCGTTCGGAGAACACCATGATGGAGCGCCTGTCCGGCGAGCTCATGGACGCATCGAACAATCGTGGCTCGGCCGTCAAGAAGCGGGAGGACACCCACAAGATGGCGGAGGCGAACAAGGCCTTCTCCCATTACCGCTGGTAACCCAGTTCGCCTGAAAGCTGCGCACTCATGCCCCGTACCACGCCCCTCGAGCGCTACCGCAACATCGGCATCATGGCCCACATCGATGCCGGCAAGACGACGACGACGGAGCGCGTCCTCTACTACACCGGCCGTTCGTACAAGATCGGCGAAGTCCACGAAGGCACCGCCACGATGGACTGGATGGAGCAGGAGCAGGAGCGGGGCATCACGATCACGTCGGCCGCCACCACCTGCTTCTGGCGCGACCACCGCATCAACATCATCGACACGCCCGGCCACGTCGACTTCACCATCGAGGTCGAGCGCAGCCTGCGCGTGCTCGACGGCGCGGTCGCCGTGTTCGATTCGGTCGCCGGCGTCGAGCCGCAGTCCGAGACGGTGTGGCGCCAGGCCGACAAGTACGGCGTGCCGCGCATCTGCTTCATCAACAAGATGGATCGCATCGGCGCCAACTTCTATCGCTGCGTGGACATGATCATCGACCGCCTGGGCGCCAAGCCGGCGGTCGTTTCGCTTCCGCTCGGCGTGGAATCGGGCTACCTCGGCATCGTCGACCTGATCCGCATGAAGCAGCTGCGCTGGAAGGACGAGACGCTCGGCGCCGAGTTCGTCGTCGAGGACATCCAGGCCGACATGCAGGACAAGGCGCTCGAGTGGCGCACCAAGCTGCTCGAGACGGTCGTCGAGATGGACGACACGGCGCTCGAGGAATACCTCGGCGGCAAGGAGCCGGACGAGGCGACGCTGATCCGCTGCCTGCGCAAGGGCACGGTCGAGAGCAAGTTCGTGCCCGTGCTGTGCGGCTCGGCCTTCAAGAACAAGGGCGTGCAGCCGCTGCTCGACGGCGTCGTCGACTTCCTGCCCAGCCCGCTCGACATCGGCCAGGTCAAGGGCACCAAGGTCGACAAGGACGAGCCCGAGATCCGCAAGGCGAGCGACGACGAGCCGTTCTCCGGCCTCGCCTTCAAGATCATGAACGACCCGTTCGTCGGCTCGCTGACCTTCGTGCGCATCTACTCGGGCGTGCTCGATGCCGGCAGCTACGTCATGAACACGGTGAAGGACGAGCGCGAGCGCGTCGGCCGCATGCTGCAGATGCATGCGAACCACCGCGAGGACATCAAGGAGGCCCGTGCCGGCGACATCGTCGCGATCGCCGGCCTCAAGCACACGACGACCGGCGACACGCTGTGCGATCCGGCCAAGCCCGTCATGCTCGAGCGCATGGAATTCCCCGAGCCGGTCATCGAGGTCGCAGTCGAGCCCAAGACCAAGGGCGACCAGGAGAAGATGGGCGTGGCGCTCAACCGGCTCGCGGCCGAGGATCCCTCGTTCCGCGTGTCGAGCGACAGCGAGAGCGGCCAGACCATCATCAAAGGGATGGGCGAGCTCCATCTCGAGATCATCGTCGACCGCATGAAGCGCGAGTTCAAGGTCGAAGCCAATGTCGGCGCGCCGCAGGTGGCCTACCGCGAGACGATCAGCCGCAAGTCGTCGGTCGAGTACACCCACAAGAAGCAATCGGGCGGCTCCGGCCAGTACGCCAAGATCGAGCTCGAGTTCGAGCCGATGCAGCCCGGCAAGGGCTACGAGTTCGAGAACAAGGTGGTCGGCGGCGCGGTGCCCAAGGAATACGTGCCGGGCGTCCAGAAGGGCCTCGACTCAGCGCGCGACACCGGCGTGATCGCCGGCTTCCCGGTGATCGACTTCAAGGTCTCGCTGGTCGACGGCGGCTATCACGACGTCGATTCGAGCGCGCTCGCCTTCGAAATCGCCGCGCGCGCCGCCTTCAAGGAGGGCATCTCCAAGGCCGGGCCCAAGCTGCTCGAGCCGATGATGCGCGTCGAGGTGGTGACGCCCGAGGAATACATGGGCGACGTGATCGGCGATCTGAACAGCCGGCGCGGCCAGATCACCGGCATGGACCAGCGCGGCAACGCGCGCGTCATCAACTCGATGGTGCCGCTGGCCAACATGTTCGGCTACGTCAACACGCTGCGCTCCATGAGCCAGGGGCGCGCGCAGTACACCATGCACTTCGATCACTACGAGCCGGTCCCGCAGGCGGTCGCCGACGAGGTCCGGGCAAAGATGGCCTGATCCGGCGGCAGCAAGCGACCGGCGAACAACGGAGAGCAAGATGGGCAAGGCTAAATTTGAGCGGACGAAGCCGCACTGCAACATCGGGACGATTGGCCATGTTGATCATGGCAAGACGACGCTGACGGCGGCGATCACGAAGATCCTGGCGGAGCAGGGCAAGGCCG